>JAIRQN010000056.1 GCA_031256445.1 Treponema sp.
GTAAGCAGCACAGGCATAATCGTTAAACTGACAAGAGTTGTCGATAACATGCAAAGCGCGGTAAGGATGCCGAATTCCGCCAGTATCTTGAATTTTGAAAACGCCAGCACCGCGAACCCTATGCCTACAGACATTGCTGTGGTGCAAATGGCCCTTCCGCACGCGATGAATGTCCGGCGAAGGGGTGAGCTATCATAATTCTTCGAACCTGCAGGATTCACCAAACCTGCTGGATTCGCACTTTGCCCCGCACTTTTATATTCGCGCTTGTAAAATTCCAGAAAATGAATTGCGTCATCAATGCCGATGCACACGGTAAGGCTCGCTATCAGCGCAGTTCCAAGATTTAATTTTATGCCGAAAAGCCCCATCACCGTAAAGTTGCACAAGACAGCGAGTATCAGAGGCACAGCGCTGATGATTCCGGCTACAAAAGATTTATTCGCCGCCGAGACAATAATGAAAATCATTAAAACGGAAATTATTATTGATATTATCTGCGAATTTAAAATCAGATCCGTAATGGCGATCTCCTGGGTTACGCCGCCTCCTATCATTGTGCGCACATTCTTTGGAAAATTAGCCGCGATATATTCATTGATAATGTCAATAACGTCATTGGTGTCGCTGCTTCCCGTTGTACGAAGCTGCATCATCGTTCTGATCGCGGTCGGTTCAAGGGGATCGTTTGAATACCCCGAATCGTCGCTTCCGGCAAGAAGAACCAGATAGTTGGCAATCAGGCGCTGCAAATCTTCTGAGGTTTCTTTCGCATAACGCGCGGGATCCGCCGGTATTTCATAATAAGAAGCGCCTTCATAATTTGTAAGGCGTTTCAGTTCCCATACCAAATCATTGCCGCTCATATTCGGGGATTTTCCGACGGTTATGTCCAAAAATTTTAAAAGATCCGCCGCGCTGTATTGAGACCATACGGGGGCTGAAGGATCGCGGGAGTTATCATACCCTGCCGGCTGCGCCGATAAACGCGCCGCGTCATCATTAAAACCAAAATTGTTAAAACCGAAATCGCCAAAGCCGCCTGTATCATCAAAACCAAAATTGCCTGTTTTAGCGTCTGCCGCTGATGACGGACGCAGTCCATCCGGGCTTTGATCGACATTGAACACCTGGTTAATCCGTTTGATTACGTCGGTAAAGCCGACTGCTTTGCCTACCGCCGGAACATTGTTGGTCAGGTAAACAGAAAGACCGTCAACAGCCTGCAAAACATCAGGGTGAAGAAGTTCTTCCGTGGTGTCAGCCAGAACGACTAGATTCAGATCTTTTGAACCGCCAAAATATTCTCTGATAAATCGGTCCGAGCGGCTTATATCAGTCTCGTTTTGAAAAAAATCTACTACGGAATTATCAACTATAATTTTTGAAATTCCGTATATCGAGATAATTATAATTAATATTGTGGTAATAAGTACGGTTTTTCTTTTATTGGCGATACCCAAAAAAATATTGGCGATAACATTGCTTATCCGGTCGCCCTGATCATCATTGCGTTCTTCGCCGCCTGACTGACGGATTTTCTTGGGACCGCGCAGCAATAACATTGACGGAATAAAGAAAATGGTCAGTATGAATACCGCAAGAACTCCGATGCTTGTGTAGTATCCGAACTCGCGCATCGGGACAATCGGAGTAAAACAAAATGAAATAAAACCGGTTATTGTAGTGACAGCCGCCAGGAACACCGGCTTAATCATTTTTCTCATTAAATCAAAAACTATTAAACGGTGTTCTTCAACAGTCAGAATTTTTTCCCGGACATCCTTAACATAATGGGTGATCACATGAATGCCGTAAGCGTGTCCTATCGCAACAAGAATTATCGGCATTATGGTTGTTATTGTCGAAAGTTTTACGCCGAACATGGCGGCTAACCCGACAGTCCAGATAACCGAAATGATCGCGGTGGAAAGCGGCAGCACGACAAAAATCAGACGCCTGAACGAGAAAAATAAAAGTCCAAGCACAACAATTACGGCAAGGGGCAGCAGAAGCGCGTTATCTGAAATAATCGATTCGTTTATTACCGCGTTGATTACAGTTTGTCCCGTGAAATATACCTGCGTCCCGCCTGTACGCTTGTCATCTTCTGTAAAAATATCTTTCGCTATCTGTCGGATTTTCTTCAGGCTCTGGGCTACCTGCGGCGTGCTCGCGTCTGCGAACATCGCGTCCAGAGTGATAAGAATCTGAGTGGCGGAAAGATCATCGGAAACAAGGGAACCGCGGAATAAATCCCATGATGCGATACGCTTCTTTAATTCCGCAATCTCTTCATGTGTGCCGGAAAAATCTTCGGGTACCAAATCCGAAACGATGATGCTGTCGCTGTCGCCTGTAATGTACTGCGTTGACATAATTGAGTTGACGGATTTTACCAGTTCTACATTCTCAACGGCATTGGAAAATTCCCGGATTTGCTTAAGAAAATCTTTTTCAAAAACCGTTTTAAAAGGACGCTCCAGCCCGACCAGAATTATTACCTGCCCGCCGAATGTTGTATCAATATATTCCGATATTACCTTCGCTTCGTTTCCTTCGGGCAGAAAACGGAGGTTGTTGTTATCAAGTTCCACCCGCGGAAGCTGAATGCCCAGAAATACCGTGATTGCCGTAATAATGCCGACAATCAGGGCAGGCCATTTAAACAATTTTTCCATATTATTTCTCCCTCTGCCGCCTGATTTCGTATAACAGAATCCCGGCGACTACAGACACATTAAGCGAATCAATTCTGCCTGACGATGGTATCCCCACCATGCCGTCACAGCGCTCGCGCAAAAGCCGCGAAATGCCGCTTCCTTCGCTGCCAAGGACAAGCGCCGTTCTGCCGCATAAATCTTTTTTACAGACAGCTTCTCCCTCCATGTCGGCGCCGTAAATCCAGAAGTCCGCTTCTTTCAAATCTTCCATCGCGCGCGCCAGGTTTGGAGTTTCCGCCTGCGCTACCCATGATACGGCGCCTGCCGATGTCTGCGATATGACAGCGGCGTGTTTCGCGCTGCGGCGGCTGCGGCTGACAACCAAATCAACCCCGAACTGATCGCAGCAGCGCAGAATTGCGCCGTAATTGTGCGGGTCTGTAATCTCGTCAAGGATAAGAACAATCGCGTCACGGCGATCTTCAAGACCGGCGATAAAATTTTCAAGGGTTATATCCACGCCGCCGTCTTCGTTGAAATTTTCCGGAATTTCCAGGGCAATGCCGCGGTTACCGGGCGCAAGTCCGTCCAGCTCGAATGTTCCCGTGCGTTCCAGCCTGATTCTGCTGTTGACGGCAAGAGTGACAATTTCTTTCGCGCGCGGACCGGCTTTTGCGACAAGAAGCGGACCGCAGGATTGTCCCGATTTTATCCTCTCTTCAACCGCATGAAACCCTGTTAAATATGTCATGTTCATTTTCCTTGAAGTTTTGCTATGTATTTTTGCACAAAACCGCAGGGACGATAAGTCATCTTTGCCTGACGCATGCCTTCATTCCCCAGATCCTGTTCGCGGTTTATCAGCGTAAAAAAACCGGGGAGAGAAGCGGCAAACGCCTGGTTTACATACTGATAAATGCCCCTGTATTCATCAACCGCTTTTTCAAAATGAGTGACGAACATCCTCCCCCTCGCGATGCTTTCGCCAAGGCAGAAAGCGGCGGGTTTTCCGTCTATAAAAAAAACAGAGCCTTTTAACGCGAGAGTGTCGAATAACTCCAGCGCTTCCCTTGACGCTTTGTAGTCGCCTTCGTCTCCGTTCCTTTTAATCGAGTCCTGCCGCCAATGGTCCAAAACCTCAATTGCCGCGGGAATTAACGCGGCGTTCATTGTTTTTTGTTCATGATTCGGATAAGCGCTTAAAAAATTGTTCACATGGTTTTTCTTTTTGTGGAATTTTTTACCGGCAAGTTCCGCCAGATCGGCGCGGTTATAAAGGTAATCGAAGTTGTTTCTGTCTTCTTCAATAACAACGCCTCTTTGTTCAATATTTTCCCTTACGGGATTTAATACCGACTCTGTAATATTTTTCCAGTAATCGTGAGCTGCAAACAGCGCCTCAAGGGTTTCCCATTCGGGAGCTGCGCATGGCGTCATAAAAAAAGTTTTGCCTTGCGCTTCGCCGGCTGCGGGCTGCGTTCCGGAAATAATAAAGCTGCTTTCCTGCGAACCATTGTTCCGGGAGTTACGCGAAATACGGTATTTGTACCTGTTCCTGAAAAGATAAAGTCCTGAAAAAGTAAATTCTGAAACGCCGTCGTATGTAAGGGACAGGCGCGGATGCAATAATTCCTTATGTTCCAGACCCAGAAGCGTAAATTCGGGATAACACGGGATGCTCATAATTATGTTTTGGCTTTTTCTTGTTCCGCTTTTTCAGCCCTGACCGATTTTTTCGATCCTATTAAGATGGAAATTGGTTCCATGACCGGAATGTTCTCGCATACTATTTTTATAATAACTGTCATTGGAACAGACAGAACCATTCCCGCGAATCCCCAAAGAAAACCCCAGATTATCAGCGAAAGGATTATCATTAGCGGAGAAAGCCCAACCCTGTCGCCTATTATTTTTGGATCCAGAAAACTCCCCAGAATTAAATTTACTGCAAGAACAACAACAATAACCAGAATTACCGGACCCGGATTCGGCCAAAATTGAATTAACGCGAAAAGGGAAACCGCGGCTCCTGTTACAATACTGCCAAGGTTGGGTATAAAATTCATTAGAAACTGAACAGCGCCCCAGACTATTGCAAATTCCAGCCCGATAAAATGAAAAGCCAGGGCAAAAATAACTCCGTTTGCAAGCGATATAAAGAATTTCGCTGTTAAGTACCTTGTAACCTGAGCCATGATATAATGACCCATTTTGTTGATACGAACCGAACGCTTTTCAAAGATCAATTCTAGTTTTTCCTTAAAGTAACTTGCTTCAAGAAGGATAAAAACGACATAAATTACAACAAGGACGGCGCTCGATGCAAATTTTATAAAGAAATTGGATGAAGAAAGGGTAAAGTCGCGTACCAGATTGCGGATTACCTGCTGCCCCCAGAGATTCTGTAAAAAACTCAGCTCTGAATCGTTAGGAAGTTCCAGTAAATTGGCTGTCCAGGTGTAAATTTCGGTAAAACGGTTTTCATATTTGGGATATTGGGCGAGTATCATCTTTCCTGAGGTGAAAAGCACTATCCCAAAGGTATATAAACCGGCGCAAATTATAATAACCACCAAAAAAATCGATAAATACCGCGGGCAATGGATTTTATCAAGTCCTTTTACCAGCGGATACATGATGACAGCCAATAAAATACCAATTATTATAGGTAAAACCACCGATGACGCGATTTTCAGCACCGCTCCTGCCATAATACAACAGATAAAAACAATCAGGCTGAAAATAGCGCGGCCTGAATTAAAGGAATTATGTGTCTTTTCCATGCCGAAAAGTATGACATAAAACGATAAAATGGGCAACAGTTATAAAACATTGGAATTATCTTACATAAATTCGCGAAAGTACTTGACCTTTGGGAAGAAAGTGATTAACTTTAATAGTAGACTGATGATACGGTTTAGATGAATAGAACGTTAGTTTTCCTTCTAATTCAATCATCTACACTTTCAGGCATCTCTTGTTTCATAGCTGACGTACCTCAGCAACCTCCCGGGTTTCCTCACCTCCTTTTCCCGGGGGGTTTTTTTATTTTTGATGAAAAGAGCGTTTTTTAGACGCCCTTTTCCCATTGATTAAGACTTACTCATTGCGGACCTGCGTGTGATTGAGGGTGTTGCTCTGTTGAAACCATACAATCATTTTTAAGTGCAGCTTTCACTTCTGTCTTAATGCTGTTTGTTTTATCAATTAGCATTTTTAGGTAAATGCTTCTTTGAAGACTTAAAGACAGTTGCTCTTTTGATAAAACCGCTTCTCTGCATATAATCATAATTTTCCTCCTTTGCCGGTATCCGGCTTAATATTGTTGTATCAATAATGCCAATATCTACTGATTTCTCAATAATAAAATTCCTTATTGAGTATTGATACCTTTCTTCGTTACCTTTTGTAATATAATTTATAATTGATAGCTCAAGCGAATCCGCTCCTTGATTTAAAACATTTTGGTATTCTGCCCAGCCGTCTTTGGAGTATTTCTGTAAATAATTGATCACATTAGTCCAAAAAAAACTTAATAGATGAAGCTCTTCCACAGAGCGGGCGTTTCTGCTTTGTTGATACATTTCATAGAGTTCGTTTTCAATGCCGTAATAATCAAGTGTTATTATTCCTGTATCATATTCTGCGTTTTGGATAACTTCCAGTATCATATCCATAATATTTTTATATGTAGCTTGAAAGAAGCTGTATATCTGATCTTTCTCTTCTGCGAGTTGATTAAATTTTATTGTTCCATCATCTTTTATAAAAGAGATAGCTAAACCTACAAGAACATTACTCATCAAAACCATATAAGGATTTTCATCATCCGAATCGAAGAAATTGTCAGACATATAATTATACACATGCCTGGTTGCGCGTTTTTTGTCTGTCCTGGAAATGTCAAGTACCCATGCGAAAAAACCCTTGCTTCCATCTTCCTGGTCAACTGCCCAATCTGCCAAAGCTTCGTGGATTACGTGCAAAACTCCTCCGCCTTCTATAAAGTTGAAATGTAATGCGTGATGTATCGGCTGTATTTTCCTGTAAGAAATTTGATGCCCTCGTTCATGGGCGATGGTCGAATTTTGCATCATATCCTGAATGAATTCACCCTTAATGCCTTTTACCTGGTTAGTGGTAAAAGCGTTGTGAAGATGTAATGTTTTTCTTTTTATTCCCTCACATAATGCTGTGTTTGGAAATAATGATAAATCATTATTATCTTGATTTTCATAAAAATTTTGCCATTTATTTTGAAAAATAGTTTTATAACTTTCAATTCGAATTATTGAGGAATTTTTATATACTTCAGCCACGATCCCACTAATAAAATGATGAGTTCTGACAAATTCCTTTTGTATTAAATATACTTCTTCATTTTGTTCTATTTTAATTTTCTCCAGTTTACACAGAATGAACCTTGAGCCACAAGGATAACTGTATGAGTTATAAAAGTAGAAATCTGCGTTTAATAATTCCAGTAAATCATTAATATAAGTGAAATCAGTTTGTGGATATTTCATACCTAAGATATTTAAGTTATAATTTTGTAAATATGCCATATATTGTTCGCTTGACATACCTCCGAATTTTTTATGACATTCATCTAACTTCCTTTCCAGTCTCGTAATATCAAAGAGAGTAACTCCGCGATCGTTAGGTATGTTCAGAATACTGCGGGCTAAACAGATACTTAAAGTTAATTCATCGTATGGCTCAAAATTATTGGTCGATTTTGTAAAATTATACATAATCAAAGCTAATTCTGTTAAATTCCTTTTTAACCATTCTAGGTTAAATTCATTAATGTTTTCTTTTGTCATTTCATAAACAACGTCTTTACTTAAGAATTTATCTTTATTCATTAAAGCTCTTTTAACAGGTAAATTATATTTTTCTGAAAAATGTTTGTGCATTTCCTGCAACTCATCATCTTTTAATTTTGAATATACCGGTATTTTCATTTAAACTCCTCCTTAGTTTTATGCGGTTTTTGCATGTAAATTTTCTATGATATTAATAAAATTAATATCATGATTTGAAATTTTAATTAAACCTATCTCATCTGCTCTGGCGAAGATATACTTTCTAAGAGAAAAATTAAAATCCCCGGCTCTGTTGTTTGTAATGAAATTTAATAAATCTAATTCGAACTTTTCGGTCTCATCCTTAAAAATATCGTTATATGATTTCCAGCCGGTTTTTTTATAATTTTCCAATTTTTGAAGAGCCTTCTTCCAGTATGAATAAGTATCTCTGTATTCTTCCAATGAAATTTCATTATTACTGCTTATGTATTCATTATATATTTCATTTTCCAATTCTGAAAAATTAACTTTTTTGTTATCAATGTTATAATATGAACTTTTTATTACCGACATTAATTTTTTTAGGATTTTCCTTAAAGTTACTAAAAGAAAATTGTAAATATGTTCGATCTCAGATTCCAACCTTTTAAAATCAACTCTGCCATTTGAATCTATAAAACTAATAGCCATTCCAACCAAAACATTAGATAAATGAGCAAAAAATTCTTCTTCCTCGTCTACAAACCAACAGTCAGAAAGATAAAAAAAGAATTTTCTTTCAGCTCTTGAATAATCCTTTTTTGAAGTTTCAATAAATCTTTCAAAGCTCCCCTTCTTATTTCCTCTCTCAGGAGCGAGGTCGGCCATTAATTCCATTAACCCGTGGATTAAATTATCCCCCTTAACATATAGCTTTTGGAAATTTGATTCGTCTTTAGGGAAATCTGAGTTTGCGATCAAGTGCCCAAGCTCATGGAAAACAATACCCTCTTTAATGTCAGAAATGATCTCGTTAGACAATTTTTTTACATCTTTTTGGTTGTATGCGTTTGATTTTTTTAAGGCAAATAACTTGAATCCTTCGCGTAATGCGCTATTAGGATGTTTCTGTGCGATTAAAGTTTCAAATTTTGGTTGTGAATAAAATTTATACCATTTATTGTAAAACACTACCTCTATGGCTTCCATCCTGATTTTCATTCCTTCATCATACAGTGATGCGACTTCTGATAACGTATAATTCGGCGTTCTGACATATTCACGGTTAATAAGGTGCACTTTATAACCATCAATGTCTTTTATCTCTCTCTTCCCCAGAATAAACCTGGCAACAAAAAAATTATCACTATCAGAATACATCTGATAATCAACATCCAATAAATCTATTAATTTAGGGTTTAAGTCACTAAAATAAGAAAAGTCTTTTCCAAGTATCTTTACCGGATAATCTTTAAAGTACTTAATAATTTCATCTCCTGTTAAGTCTCCTAAGTCTTTTTCCAGTTGTATTAAGCGGATACGTAAAGAAATTTCATCACTAGAAGTAACATCTATTAAATTATTTATATTGCAAAAATTTCTTAAAAATGATACAAGAGTTCTTTCCCTTCCCATATAAAAATCGCGATAATTATTTTTTTCCATAGCTAATATCTGTAATAAAGCGAAATACTGTAAGACCCTGCATAGTTTTTCCAGAATGGCCTGATTAATCAAGTAGAAAACTCTTTCATGATCGATATTATCTGATTTGTTTAAAATAATTTTTTTTAATTTTCGTTCTTCTTTGGGAATTTTTTCATCCAATAGCTCAGGAAAATCTTTACTTATGCCATCAATAATATAATCCAGTTCCATATCCGTTAAATCTGAATAAATACTCCATAAGCTATGTCTTGGCGGCATGCTGGTTATATGGTCTTTTTTAAGATACCGTAAATATTCAAACATTTTTTACTCCTTTTCCCCGTTAATTTTTTCCCATAAGATGAATTCGGTACCAGGGAAATATAATTTACTCTGCTGAGCAAGCCAGGTAGACAAGGTATTAACAGGTTCAATACCAACGATGCTTTGATTCTCAGGCTGCTCGCAGGATAGCTCACAGGAATTTGTTCCCAACACCATACAGATGATGGTCAAAAGTAATAAGGTTGTTTTGGTATTCATAATTTTTCTCCTTTATTTAATGTAAATAGCTGTTCCAAAATTTTAATTCCGGAACAGCCGCCATAAAATAATTAATTACCTGTTGTCGCGCTGACTACAGACGAAAATTCTCCGTTGCTCGCTTTAACTTTAAAATAATATGTAGTGTTTGGTTCCAGGGGAATAATATTGGGATAAGCCATTGAAGCAATGTTGATAGCTGTCCCATAAGAAGAATAAATTGAATCAATAAATACAAATGTACCTTCCAAAGAGAAGGAGCCAAACACCAGATATGTATTCGCTTTTTCCACCTCTCCCCACGTTAACGTAATGATTCTGCCATTTACCTCTGCTGTTAAATTTTCTGGCGCTGCGAGAACTTCTGGAGTTGTAACAGAAGAAGGAGTATTCGTAGTTGCCGTAACTGGTAAGGATAATTCACCAATAGTTTCATTGGCAGTTCTCTTCGAGCCGATCTTATAAAAATAGACAGTTCCCGGCGAAAGAGAGCTGTCATAGTATACAGTATTTAATACATTTGTGCTTATAATACTAAATTTTTCCCATGAAGGATCTGTCGTTCTATATACAACATAGTAATTCGCATCAGTTACCGGACTCCATGACAGGCTTATCTGAGATGTTGATGTACCAATGGCGGTTAAATTTTGAGGAGCTTCAAGATTTCTTAATGTAATAATTTCATTGGTTGTGGCAAACGCTTCCATTGATAATTCTCCGAAATCATCAGCAGCGGAATTTCGTCTTCCTGCAACCTTAAAGTGATACGTCGTTCCAGGAGAGAGATTGGTATCATTGTATGTGGTATTGGATATACTTCTTGAAATGATGTTATAATTCATCCATGTGGGATCGGTTGTCCGAAAAATCGTATAAACAGAAGCTCCTTCAACTGGATTCCATGATAAATTTATCTGGGTCGTATTAATGGTTCTTGCGGTTAAATTCTGCGGAGCGGAAATTCCGACAGGAATGTTTATGCTTCTGATGTCTTCCGATGGGTTATTTTCACACCCAATTCCAATTACCATTAGGATTAATAAAAAAATAATTAATGCTTTTTTCATATGTATTCTTCCTCCTCTAAAAATTAATAAATTTTTGCTGATATTGTCTTCTTTAACAATTAAAGACAAAACCGACGATCCAAGTACCATCTTTTTTGTTTCTTTCATAGATGTACCCTCCATATTATTTAGTCGAGCTATGCTCGCTTTTAATACCATTTATGCTCTTTATTCTTTCTCTTATAATAAGTATGTAAAAAATATTTGTTATTTTTTACAATTCCATAAGTAAAATGACGATTAAAATTTTCTTTTTTATTGTCTTGTATATTCAAATTGACCTCTTAAATGAAGTGAAACCACTATAGATCAGGAAGGCTCCCTACGCCTCCCTCAGCATGCTGTGTTCTCTGCCATGCGGTGTTTTCTTTTCCTATAACATAACCCCCTGAAAGTCTGCCAGTATTAAAATACGCTTCGTTAAAATGATAATCAGTTCCAAAAACATCATTCTCCAGTGAAACATTTGCTCCAATCTTTACGTAGATCAGACTGTTATTGTTAAATGCGCCGCTTTTAATGTTTCTAATACTTTCCGGGATGAAAATTTCACGCAGACAGTTATCGGTAAATGCCAGTTCCTCAATGGAAACAACGCCATTTGGGATAAAAATTTTATTCAATTGATTTTCCGCAAATACTCCGCTTTCAATAGTGGTAATGCCTTTTGGGATTGAAATGCTTGTCAGTTGATTACCTCTGAACGCGTCATACCCGATGCGGGTAACGTTATTTGAGATAATTATTTTATTCAGGCAGTTATTCCTGAATGCATCATGCCCGATAGATATAATACTGTCTGGTATTGTAACACTAGTCAGCTTATTTTCCATAAATGAGGCATTTCCAATGGAGATTACGCTATCCGGAATATAAATTGCTGTAAGCTGCTTATCCTGAAACGCAGAATCCCCTATGGAAAAAACCGGTATTCCATCAATCGTCTCAGGTATCGCAACCGTTCTGCTTGAGCCGATGTAATCAATAATAATAGCACCGCTCTGGTTATCCGATTGCCATTTAAAATCATCATGCCACTGTCCAAAAAGATTAGCGCAAATACTCATTGCAATTATACAAAATAATAATTTTCTCATTTTAACCCTCCTATAATATATTGTTATCTTCTAGTTAAAATAACATCATTGTAAAAAGTAAAATTATCAATTATTACAGAACTTGGTAAGTTGATATTTGACAAGGGATTTCCATTAAACGCCCAAGTTCCAATAATTGCAACAGAATCTGGAATATAAACGTTAGTTAAATTATTGGAAAAAAAAGCATCATTACCAATAACTACAATAGAGTCAGGTATTATAACACTATTCAATTGCTTGCCATGAAATGCGCTATATCCGATGGATGTAACAGGAAGATCATTTATTTTTCCAGGTATTGTTACATCTTTTTGATTACCTTTATAATTTATTATTTCAATTTCTGAAAAATCTAAAATCGCTATTTCATATTCATCATAAACAGATAATGTAATATTGAATGTAGCAGCTTTCTTTCCGTTACTATTGTATTTTCTATACACAATAGGATAAATTGAATTTAATTCTATAATTATATTATCTGGTATAGTTATGCCTAAAACATGATCAAATACAGCACCCCCAATAGCGGTTATATTATTAGGTATAACAATTATTCTTTCTTCCCCGATGTATTCAGTAATTATTATCTCCCCATTATTTTTATGTACTCTAAAACCGTTTTCATCTACTTCACCTTGCGGTCCTCGGGCAAATGTTGACCAAACCGTGCCGATAAGAAACATGGTGATTAAAATTGTCTTTTTCATAAAAAACTCCTATTTTCTTGTTTTTAACCTTCTTAAGAAGGCTTTGTTTAATTCATTTCACTTCTTCTATGACTGAATTATATTACATACCTAATTCTGGTTTGTCGTAAGCAGTTGAATTATCATAAATCACCCGTACTACTCCAGCTTGTATGGAATTAATTGAGTAAGGAGTACTGTCAATATAAACAAGTGCGTCTGTTGTCTCGTGTAATAATATACACTTCAAATTCAAGGCTCACTACAATCATAACAAGCACAAAAACGCTTTTTATAATGATTATATGTTTTCTTTTTTATTTAAGTGAAATTACAATAATTACGTCTCTCAGGGACAGGCTGCCTGCATCGCCCATAAATACTTCTGCTGGATATGCGTTAAACCGCAGAATACAGACGGTTACTTCAAATTTCCCTTTCCTAAGCCGCCTGACGGAAAGGTTCCTGCTCCCATTGTTTTCAATTTTCCGGTTGTAATCCTTTTTATGAGTATTTAAATTAATAGCTCTCATTATATTTACAAATCGGCGCATTATCGGGGGATGTCCAGTTATTATTCACCAATTTTGACGATCTTCTCTATATATCTATTTTTCTTCACTATTGAGATAAAAAACATGGAAGATAATCTTTTTTCTACATATATAACTTTTTAAACAAGTATTATGTTGTATGACATTATTTTATGATGATTTATCACTTTTTTATTGAATTTTCGCATACAGAAAAACGTATTTTTAGACATTCTTCTTTATATAACTTGGACAGAAAAGGTTGTCATGTAATGGGTGGAATCTACCGTCAATACTGCAGTAAACCTTTTCGCCTGTATGGTAACCTTCCAAGCAATTGCAGCATGAATTGTCCGTTTTTTCTGCTTTTATGTCGTCATTTTGTTTGTTCAAAATATTACCTCCTAATAAGAATTGTAATGTATAGCTTGCTTCGTACAGTCGGACATAATTGAACGACTAAAATTACGGCTGACATCTCTATTAAAGCTTCATGGTATTCTTAATATAGACAGAAAAAAAGGCTTTGAGTATAATCATTCCTGTAAAGGAGATAATTATGTCTGATTATGAAGAAGGTCCAGATACAATAAGAATGTGGAATAAAGTTTTTAATACTCTTACATTGGATGAAGTAATAAGTGTGATATACGATGATTTCCCTGTTCGAGAAACAAATGAAGTGTTCATGAGTAAAATAGAAAAAAAGATGACAAAACTTGGTATAACAAAAAAAGAAGTAATAAAAAGAATTAAAGAACAATTAGGTAGGAAGAATGATACCAATGTAGATAATTGGGTTAAAAAGAAAATGGACAGAGATTCTGTTTTAAAAACAGCTTTTGGCTTAGAAATAACTTATGATGAAACTGATGTTTATTTAAAGAAATGTCTCTACGACGGTTTTTATATGCGTGATGTAAAAGATATAATTTACAGGTTTTTTCTTAAAATGAGAATAGAATATAATGATGAAGTTTCAAGAAAATCGAATAATTTATTATATAAAGATCTGGAAGAAATGCTGGAAAATTATAAAGGTTTATACTTTCATAATAGTAACCCAAACCCAGACCCTATTTTGATTAAGAAAATTGAAAATAATAAATTTACTAAATTTCTTGAAGATGAATTAAAAAGAATAAAAACATTAAAGGATTTAAAAGATTACTTAGAACGAAATAAATCTTTATTTGGTTCATACCGCAGAAAAACACATGAAATATTTATGGAAAACTACGAGCAAATAGAAAATCAATTATCATCGCAAGAAAATAGAAATATTACAAGAGAAAATGAAATTATTTTAAATGGATTATGTAGTAAATTAGAAAATACAATAATATCAATTGAAGAAAAAGAAAAAATAAAAAGAAGAATAGAAGATATAAAAAAAGGAAAAATAATAACAGAAGAAGAAATTAGAGATGAGATTGTAGATAACATATCAAATTTAGAAGAAGATGTAATAAATCCCCGTATACGCGAACTTATTACTCAGAATATACCAAGAAGAGAAGAATTTTCTCAAATGTTAATTAAATCAGTAAAAAAAGATGGTGAAATATATAAAAATATCGATAGAAAATTACTTATCCTAACATGGTTATCTTGTAATAATGGCGATATTACAAATTTTATTAAAGGTGAGGCAAGAGACAATTTTGAATCTCATTATAAAATAATTAACGATGATATTTTAACTCCCTGCGGAATGCCATTGCTTGACCCCCGCCATCCTTTTGACTGGATAATATTTAATGCATTATATGCCAGTCATCTTTATAATGAAGAAGATTATATTGATGATAGTCCAAAAGAAAGACTGCGAAAACTCTTTAAAAGAATTAATAGACTATGAAGAAAATAAAATGGATACTTTGATAAATATACTTCCTAAAAAAACTCTAAAATTAAATGGTAAAAGCTATATCTTGGAAAAAGTTTTAACGGGAGGAGGTTTATCTGTCGTTTATTTAGGCCGCGCCAAAGAAGAAGAAAAATTAAAAGATTGGGTTGTAATAAAAGAATTTTTTCCTAAAGGGTACGGTATTACACGAGATGAAAATGGTGCGCTTATTATTCCGCCTGAAAAACAGAAAGAGGTTGATAAATTAAAATTGATTGTAAAACGGGAAGTTGATATTGCGCAATATCTTCGCGATGATCGCTCTTTTTATAAAACTGATGATAAATCAAGTAATGATTTAATATTTGAATATGATGGTCCAATAGAATCAGAAGAATATAACACTCTCTATACTATTATTAAAACAGGATCGGGAAAAACACTATTAGAAAAAATTAATAATTTTAATGATTTTATTTCTATTTGTAACTGTGTTTTGGATATATTAACTGCTTTGGAACCGGTACATGATAAAAAAACACTTCATTTAGATATAGCGCCTGATAATATTCATATTTCTACTTCCGGAACTGTACGTTTAATAGATTATAATAGCGCTTTTAGAAAAGAGATAAGAGATGAGTTTGATAATTTAATACGCGAAAGTGATGATCTTGGTACATGGCAGCCTTCATATAAACCAGGATACTCGGCAAGAGAGCTTGAAAATTTTTCTCAAACAAAACCTATTGAGCCTGATTATCAAACCGATCTTTATTCGGTAACGGCAATTTTTTTTAGGTTACTTAAAGGCAGAACATTATTAGAAGGTGATTGGAGAAATAATAAAAAATGGCGGTTAAATAATCAAAATGGTTATTTAAAAGGTTATCCAAACAGAATAGTACAGATGGTAAATGATTTTTTATGGAAAGGAATTAATAATCATTTTAAAAATATACCAGAAATGAAAGAAGCAATAGAGATTTTAAGAAATGGAGCGGAAGAAATTAAGAAACGACATATTTATAACTTTAAATATTTTAAAAATGAGTTCTATTATTATACTAAAAAAAACGAAGGATTATACGGTAATTTGTATGTAAATAATCAACATATTCCTATAAAATTAATTTGTAATGAATTAAGTATAAATATTATGGATTTTATTAATGATAATAATTTCCGTTATGCGTGTTTGACCGGTGAGGGTGGCATGGGGAAAACATATACATGTATTAATTTGGGCATTAAATGTATTGACAAAGAGAAATGTGTAGTATATATTCCACTTCACGATTATGATAAGCAATATTTTATTGAAGAAAGCATAAAAGTTGCTTTTGGCATTCAATCAGAAACAGAAGATGTATATAAAGATTTAATTAATGAAGAAGAAATCTTTATCTTATTAGATGGATACAATGAAATTAATTCAAACTATATTGATAATTTTGCTAAAGAATTCGAAGAATTATGTTCAAAGAGTTATTTGAAAATATTGATAACATCCAGAAATGATGATTATAAAAAAATTAAAAACGAACTTAATGCTAAAAAATTTGAAATGCTATCATTTATGCTTATTACTAATGAGATTATAGATGAATGGATGAAGAAATATACCTCACAAAATACTAAAGTATTGCCAAGTGAATATAATGTATTGCGTAATCCTATGTTTTTAAAGATTTATGCTTATAATATAAATGAACAAAAAAAAACTATCAACCCGGAAGATTATAATTTCCTTAAAAATCCAACAACAGCAGGTGAAATAATTTGGAACTTTTTAGAACATCAAATTATTAAGTCAGAAGAAAGCAAGTATAAAAATACTAAAGAAAATAATATAGATATAATAAGGGAAGGATTTGGTAAAATATTACTTCGTTATCTTCTTCCATGTATCGCTTATAATATTGAAATTGATGGAAAGTTAGATTTTGAATTACCAGACTTAGAAAAGTATATAAAAAGTTTTGATAAATATTATAATGAAAACAATAATATTGTTCCTGATTTTATTAAATATAAAAGTACTATTAACTATTTCTTATATAAATTAGATGATAGAGCAAATTGCTTGATAGAGCAATGTACAAAATATTTCTGTATAGTATATGAATCAGGTGAAACTTACACATTTACCCACCAATATTTTAGAGATATTTTCTCAGCAACTCATATTAAAAACCAAATGGAATTAATTTGCAAAAATAAATCCATAGATATATCTGTATTTACACAAAAAACATTTCTTCCTCATATTATACAAATGCTGTCACAAATATTACAGGAACATAAAAAAAAACCTCCAAAATTTAATAATTCAGTTTTAAGAGAATATATTCAAAAATTAAAAGAAATATTTAAAGAAAAAAATGATGAAGAAATACAAAGATGTGTATTTAACAGTCTTGAGATAATTAATTATGCCAGAAATGGAAATATGAGCCATGAAGATTTCTCTGAATTGGATTTAAGAGCGTATAATTTTAATAATATTATTTGCGATAATACTAAATTTATAAGATCTTGTATATCAAAGAATACATTCTTTGCAGATGGACATGATTCTATTGTAAGAAGTGTCAACTACAGTCCTAATGGAACTTATATTGTTTCAGCCTCAAATGATAAAACTGTAAAAATATGGGAGATATACACCAGAAAATTATTACATACTCTTAGTGGACATTTAAATTCTGTTTTTAATGCAATATTTAGTCCTATTGATGGAAAATATATTGCTTCTGTATCATGTGAAGCAATCATATTATGGGATAGGGTTAGCGGGAAACAATTATATGAACCTATTAAAGGTGATTTTAGAAATGTACTTGATATAAGTTTTAGCCCTGATGAAAAGTATATTGCTTCGTCTTTCCTTGATAAAAATATAAAAATATGGGAAACTACGACAGGTAATCCCTGTACGATAGGAAATGAGATTTTTACAGGAAATGTAGAATATTTGTATGACGATACATCTGTTTTTTCTAATCTTTGGGATAATTCATATAAGGTATTTATAAATCATAATGGGAGAAATATTGATATTTTTAAGAATTTTTTAAATTATGATGGTTTTTTTTCTATTAATAATAAAGGTTATTTGACTATACATTGGTTAAAAGAAAAAAGTAAAGCTATAAATAGTGATATAATAGAAAAATTAGATCAAGAAGTACATTCTTTTAAACAAATAGAATATAGTTCCAATGGGAGATATATATCTTTTATAACTAAAAAAGATTTTTTAATTATAAAAGATATAGAAAACAATGAAAATACTTACGCTAAGCAAAGTAAAAAGGCTATTTACAATGCAAGATTTGCCCCAAAGTCTGAATACATCATTTTAGGTTTATCTGATGGCACTATTGAAGAATGGGATATTATACAAAGAAAAATAAAACGTGTATTCGGAAACAAGTGTGATTATACTTTAAATAATGTGAATTTAAGTCGGGATGGTGAATTTATTATAATGTCAACAAATGATGATATTATTATGTTAAAAAATATTAAAAGAGAATGCTTAATTAATTACTTTGAAGGTTCTAATGCGTTTTATAGTCAAAATGATAATTATTTTTTTATTATATATAAAAACATATTAAGTATATATGATAATTTTGAATATAAATTAATAAAAAATTGTCCCCACTATCTTTATAATATTTATCCTGATTATATAGAATTTGCAAAATGTTCATCTAAGAGTAATTATATAGCTACTGTATCAAAAAAAAGAATAACAATATGGAAATGTAAAAATGGTGAAAATATAAATTTCTTTGAACATTATGAAACTAGAGATGTACAATTCAGTCCAGATGAAAATTATATTCTTGTAACCAATAATGATTATATTAAAATATATAATATACATGATAAATCATCTGAAGTTCTCAAAGATTCAAGTACTGCCTATTCTGCACAATACTCGCCAAACGGTGAATTAATTATTTATGCTCAAGGAATAAATATATATGTTTATGATATAAAAAATAAAACAACTAGAAAAATTGACGGAAAAGCAGGTAGTGACAATGATATCAACTGGTTTAGTGTACAAGATTTATGTTGCGGTGCAGATATTCAAAATAAAAATGGAAATCAAACTGATCAACTAATTATTGGAATTTTACATGGTTATAATAATGTATTAGAAGAGAACAGAAATGAAGTAAAAATATGGGATATTGAAACAGGTAATTTAATACCTTTTTTTGATGAAAGTATTAATTGTGATTCAATATCAAAAATTAAATACAGTCCCAATGGTTTACATCTCATTGTATTTTACGAGAGAAAAGGAATGAAAATATTTTATCTGCAATGGATATGGTCAAAAGAAAATGGTACATACAGACTAGAAAAAGTAATTAGTTCGGAACTTAAGCGTTTTACTGATGAGATGAATGCTTTATCTAATGATATTTTAGAAGATATTAACTTTAATTCAAATGGTAGATATATTTTTTATTATATTAATAGTTTTAAATCTTTTATGAATAGCTTTTTTTTGAATACCTATTTTAAGAATAAATATATAAGCAATTTTATTAGGATATGGGATGTTTTTGAGGATATATTATATGATTCGATATATCCTGTACAATTTTTGAAAGTTATTAAAGCCGATTTTACAGAAATAGAGCAACCTAAAGATTTTACTGTATATGATTGGGATAAATTAATAAGGGTATTAAAACAAAATGGAGCTATTTTAAATGAACAGATTGACAATTAAAAGTTTCATAAATATCTAAATCACATACTTTCAAATATCAACGACAAAACCCCTAAACTGATACGATATAATCATTATTACAAACCTTTGTTAAAGGTTAATGATAATGTCTAAACAAGAGGGGAATGTTATGAAAAAGGTGTTTTTATTTGTTAAATTGTTGATTTTTTTGGTTTCTGCCGGATTTGCACAATCGTCTCAGAATAATCCGGGTCAACTTGCAGAATTGCTTAAAAATGATACTCTTACCCTTTTTGCAAGAGGAAATGGAGGCAGCTCTGGCGCTGTCGTTTATGGAAGTTTAAAGAACAATTCTTCAAACGTGGTATATGTTGATGTAAACCTGAATGATGGTCTTTTTTTGATTAATAACGCGGAAGGTCAAAACATGATCGCTACAAGCGTGTTCTTTGCTGACGGCGGATTTTATAAAATTAATTCAAAAAAATTTATAAATCTCGCTCCAAATTCGAATACCCAGATCGTTATGAATGCTTTTTGCGTTGATTTTGAAAAGAAAAACCCGATTAAAACAGAATCTTTTTCATTAAGTGTAATGCCGGACAGATTGAAAAACATATCTTCGAACATAAGCAGGTATATTGCAAATCATCTTTATGATGACGATCCGGTTACTCCGGTTCAACTTGCTGTTTGGCATACCCAGGGAATATCACAAAAAGATATTTCTGCAAAATTTATTTTTACTGCCTATGACTGGGAAATATCTATAAAAATTCTTGATTATTGACGATATTTTTGAAATACACAAATATTTTATTTTTTATGGAGGTAAAAAATGAAAATAAATAAAGCAGTAAAAATAATATTTGGAATAATGTTTCAATTATTGATTTTGGGGTGTATGTCCCAAAAAGACATAACGCCTGCAGAGCAAAATTATGGCATAAAATTGGGGATACAATATGCGTCCTATTCTAATAATGATGTAACGAATTTTTTTTCTTATGCTTTATTAACATCTGATTTAGATCATATTTTATTAACAGATTCAGATAATTATGTCAATTTTGATCAAGATCAAATAATGAAAACCAGAATACAAGGCAATCTTCGGCTTTTTATTAATGAAAAAAATCAATCAAGTTACTACAATTTTATTAATTTAAAAGAACTTCCATTTACCTATAATGGTAATACAGTTTACTCATATATTTATTCACATTCAATAATACCTGATAGTTATTTTGTTGGAGTTGCATTAATTTCAATAGATACAAATGTTAAAAAAATGTATTTTTGGAGAACACATAGTACATCTTTAACAAGATTACCGGGAATTAGTGATTTTGGTAATATATTTATAGGCAATTGGTACAGAAACATAGATATTCAAAGCATGGAGAGAGCGTATTCGGTGTTTTCTACCTATAACAAATATCAGGAATCAATCAGCAGTATCAATGATTTAGATGATTCCAGTTTATTTATTACATTTACCTGGTAAAACCGCAAAGTTCCTGCGCTTTTTTCACCAGACTGCCTACATCGAGCCCAAAACGATCAACAAGGTAGTCTTGGGTGCCCACTTCGCCGAACTCATCACGGATACCGATACGAGCGAATTTGCAGCCGCAGCCGTTTTCAGCGAGAATTTCCGCTACCGCGCTGCCAAGCCCGCCCATTATCTGGGCGTTTTCCGCGCTTATTACAGCACGCACTTTGCCGGCCTGGTTTAGAATTGCTTCACTGTCGATGGGTTTTAAGGTCAAAACGTCCAAAACGCCGGCGCTGATGCCCAATTCGGCGAGTTTTTCGCATGCTTTTAACGACTGGTTCACCATCAGGCTGCCAAGAGCCGTAAAGCAGACATCTTTTCCCTCTTTCAGTACCTTTGCCTGTCCGAACCTGAAAGTTTCATTTTCAGGGTAAAGATAGGGAACCGGTTTTCTGGGAATCCGTAAATAGTGGCATCCGTATTCTTCGGCCATAAGGCGCACGAAGGCGGCGCATGAAGCCGGGTCAGACGGTTCAACCATTGTGAGTTTGGGAACAGCCCTCATCAGGGCAAGTTCTTCAAAGGGCATGTGGGTGCCGCCGTTAAAGGCCGCGGTTACGCCGGGGTCAGTTCCTATCAGTTTAACATTCAGTTTCGCGTAGTTTGCGGAAAGGAAAAACTGATCGTATACCCGCCTTGAGGAAAAGCAGCCGAAACCGGACGCGAACGGGATTTTCCCAAGCGTTGAAAGTCCGGACGCGATACCGATCATGTTCGCTTCCGCTATGCCACAGTTAAAAAAACGATCCGGATAAGTCTTTTTGAAAATTCCCGTATTTGTGCAGCTCATTAAATCCGCTTCCAGCACAACTATATTTTTATTTTTCCCCGCCAATTCCACTATTGTATCGACATACGCCATGCGCATTTCTTTTTGCTCTGCCATTTTTAACCTCTATTCCATAAATTCGAACATGAAACAACGTTTCATGATTACTTCCTGATTATAAAGCCGCGATTGCTTCCCTGGCTTTTTCCATATCAAAAGCCATACTGTGGTTTTTCTCGACGCCTTCCGCGAAATTACAGCCCTTTCCCTTGATAGTATCCATGATTATCATCGAAGGTCTTTCCTTTTCCGCCAGCGCCTTTTCAATTGCGCTATCCAGTGCGGCTATATCGTGTCCGTTTACTTTCTGCGTGAACCAGCCGAAGGCGTTCCACTTTGCGGCAATATCGCCCATATCCAGAATGTCCTTTGTAAAGCCGTCAAGCTGCTGTTTGTTGTAGTCGGTAAAAGCAACAAGATTTGATAATTTATGATATGCGGCAAACAGCGCGCCTTCCCATATCTGCCCTTCGTTTGACTCGCCGTCTCCGATAACGGCGTATACGGTCTGGGTTTTTTTATCCATTTGCAGTCCAAGCGCTATGCCGATTGCGGCTGAAAAACCCTGTCCCAGGGAGCCTGTTGTCATATCGATGCCGGGGGTCTTGTTGCGGTCGCAGTGGCTTGGGAGGCTGGTTCCGCCCTTGTTCAGGGTAGTAAGCCAGTCCCTGGGAAAAAATCCTTTGAGCGCCAATGCGGCGTAGACGGCAGGCCCGGAGTGGCCTTTTGAAACAACCAACTGATCCCGCTCTTCCCAGCGCGGGTTTAAAGGATCTACTTTCATGCGGTGAAAATACAGCAGGGCCAAAAGATCCACAATGGACATTGCGCCTCCTATATGACCGGTTCCCAAAGTCCCGATTTCCTCAATTGTCATTTTTCTGATTTCTTTTGCCTGTGCTTTAAGATAATCTTCTTTTTCTTTGTCCATATTTTTCTCCTTAGGCATTATAACCTGTCTTTTTAAAATTGTGTAGTTATGCTGAATCGCCGAGCATCTTTTCCGCCAGCTCAGTATGTCCCTCGGCAATCGCTTCGCGGATACGGCTTGAACTGACAGGCAGCGAACCTTCCATTACCTGCGGAACAATTCCGGCGGGAATGTTATGAGAAGCGAAAAATTTTTGTATAGCCTGTGTGTCTGTATCCAGATGATAACCGCAGCGGAAGTCGCTTCCTGCCGCGAAGAAGCCGATTCTTCCGCGTTTTAAAATAATTTCCAGAAAATCAATTCCGGGCATTCTCCTGAACTTTTCGGTTAAATCGGCAATTATGACAATTTGAATTCCCAATTTTTCAAACATCAATAATCTTTCCCGGAAACCATGAATATCTTTCCGATCCCTGTTCCCTGTCTTATGGTTTTCCCGGAATGTTATAATTACCGGCGTATAATTAATGTTATGTGAAACAACACGCTCTATCAGCGCCTGATGGCCGCGGTGCACTCCGTCAAAAACGCCGACAGTCATGGAAGAATATTTTTCTCCCAGCGGCAGTCCGTTTTGTAAAAATTCCTCCCATGTAATTATCTGCACATTAAAGCCTATACTGCCGCGGCTTTTATTTCCGCCAGTTTTGTCCTGAACAGCTCATAATCCGGGGCGTTTTTTACGGCTTTTTCAATCATACGGATTGCGCTTTTGTTTTTTCCCCTGATATTGTTAATTAGTCCAAGCAGGTAATAAACAGCCGGGTCGGCTTTTGGCCGAGGCCTCAGCGCGCATCTTAGTTTTTCGGCTGCGATCAGCTCTCTTTCGCCGCGATCGTAATCTTCTATGCTGAAAAACCATTTCCCCACAAGGGAGCGGGCTTCCCAGTTTTTTTCTCCCAAAAGCGCCAGTTTCGGCATCATCACTTCCAGCTCTGAGGCATTGTCAAGATTCAGGAAAATTTTTCCGGCTTCAAGATAACGTTCAAGCGCTTCATCTTTTTTCCCCGCGTGTTCCAGCGCGCTGGCCGCGTTAGCTGCATAAACGCCGCGGTTGGAAATGTCATGGCTGTTTTCCGCGCCTGTTTCGGACGCGCTGATTTCGATTGCGCTTATCCACGCGCCGGCGGAGATTTCATATTCTTTCAGTTCCCAGAAACAGCGCGCGGCAAGAGTGAAAAATACAATATCCTTGCGGATTATTTCGTTATATTTTAAAATAAAATCTTTTAACTCCTCGAATTTGTCAAGTTCGTTCAGTATTTTGATTTTTTCCGTGAGCGCTTCCTTTACTTCGGCTGAATTTTTTAAATTAGATGACGCTAAATTGACTAAATTGCTGTCAATTTGTTCAAAAAACGCGTTTATATATTTTTCCGCGTCTGCGTATTTTTGGAGACGGAACGTCATCCGCGCCGCGAGAAGCAGTTCCTTTCTTGTTCTTACTTCCGCAAACGCGGTCGCTACGCTGCGGATCGCCTCATCCCTGCGTTTCCATGCTCTGGCGAGCTGGTCCAATGCTTTTTCTGAATCGCCCGTAACCGCGAATGTTTCCGCCAGACGCAGGCGGCTGTCAGCGTTAATGTTGGAATCGTCAGTCCACTTTTTATATTTTTCCCCTATTGCCTTTAAGCGCGTATCAATGGACAGGTAATCAAGGTGAGCCATGAAAACGTATCCTTCTTCCCGGTCTTCGCTGTCTGTTTCCTGTTCGTTTCCGGCTGGATATGAAACCAAAGTAAACCCAAGCTGTCCCTGTGCCGGGGCTCCCGCCGTATAATCATTTACTTCAACAGCCCATTTGCCGTTTATCACCAGGATAATGCAGTTAACATATGAAATTATGCTCAGATTGATATTCACCCCGTCAAATTCGGGGATTTCAGTCCATGCGATCATTGTGCGCGGGCTGCCGTTTTTAACCGCGTCAAGGCGGAAATACCCTTTGCTGGAGACAATCGCCATATTGTATGTATCATTATCTGAAACCCTCAGTAAAAAACCGGCGGCGCCGTAACCGCCGCAGCTATCGAGGCGGATTTTCGCTTCAATTACACTATCCTGAAATTCCCTGTCCGGAATTTTTACCCATGCGATGCAGTTTGATTTCTTCAGAGCCATTGTAAATGAACCGTTTGACAAACATGTATCATGATGAGTATCATTTAATTGGGCATCAAAGGGGGATTTATTTATTTTCTTAAAATTAAATACGTATTTTTTTTCCGGAATTTTCTCCGGATTTTTCCCGCGGATTCTGTTGGAAAGGGCATAAATGGATCTTCGGGAAATACCAAACATATTAAAGGTGTACTGTAAAAACATGAAAAAGTCGATATCCTCAGCGGCCCGAATCGATATATTTATTATTCTCGCCGCGGTTGTTTTAATTACCTGCCTTTTTATTTTTAGCATTAATTTTAAAACTGATAAAAAGGCTGAAACGGAATTTTTGCCGGTTGAATTGCTTATTTCCCCGCGCTGCGAGGAATTATTCGGCGTTGAAATGACAGGAACTCTGATGTGGGATTTTGAAGAACAGAATCCTGAACTGATTCTTCGCCTCTTGCAGGATGAAGACAAAAAAGAAGCTGATATTTTCATTTTTGACCAGGGGGAGCTCAATTTGTTCCTGGCAAACGGCATTGAACTGCATTCCGCTGCGGAACCCCTTGTCTCTTTTATAAATTTGCTTTTTTACAATATTGGGCTTCTTGAAGCCGCGGATTTTGATCGCCCTCCCAAGACCAGAGAAGAATTCCTCGCCTTCGCAAGAGCGGTGTCAGCCGGCGGAACAGCCCGCAGCATGAATGCCGCCGGCGCCGCGATAAGCCTCAGTCCGCGGGACAGGCAGGCTGTATCCCGTGATATTTTTTCGTGGATTTGGGCAGCCGGCAATAATATGTGGAATCCTGACAGCGACACCCCCGTTATTAATACAAGGGCGTTAATCAGGGACATTTCCTTTTTGGGCGATCTTAACCGCGCCGGAGCTTTCGCGCCGGCTCATTTTGACATGACAGGCGATCAGCTGCTTGAAGAATTCGCAAAGGGAAAGATAGCGATGATGATCGCTTCTTCCGGCGCAATTCCGTACTTAAGGGAAAAAATGGGAGATGATGCATTCGGCATTACGAACATCCCCGGTTCCGGTACAGGCGGGAAGTACAGCGGCGTTCTTTCCGGCATTTACGCCGGAGTTAACGCGAACTGCAGGTATCCGGACGAAGCGCTGCGTTTCCTTGAATTTCTTGCCGAAAAAAGCCTTATTCTCTGTACCGAATTGAAAGCCGTACCCGGTGTCACCTCGGATTTATTTGCCGTCAATTATATGAACACCGATCCTTTCTATTCCAAAGCCCGCGATATTTATGAATCAACGGATATTATCCAGGGCTTTTCCGGCAAAACCGGCGCGGTACAATATGAAAACATAGTCCGTGACGAAATGCGCGTCTTTTTTGACACCAGCCGTTCAGCGCAGGATACAGCGAACGCCATCCAGCGCCGCTGGGATTTGATACGGTAATAGGCTCAGACACAGGCGTGTTTGATTAATCCCGCCGCAAGATTATTTTCCTTGACAAACAGGAATAATACCTTATAATTACTAATTAGAGGATTACTAATTGTACGATTAGTAATCGGTAAGTTAGCAACTGGAGGATGCAGATGTTTGCGGGAAGAGACAGCGAACTTGAAAACCTGGAAAGGTACTACAGGGAGGACGCTTTCCATTTTGCGGTTTTTTACGGCAGACGCCGGGTAGGTAAAACGACCCTTATTAACAGGTTCAGGGAAGATAAGAAATCAATATATTTCTCCGCCGCTGAAACAACCGCAAAGGAAAACCTTGAGCTTCTTTCGATACAAATACTTGCCGTTTTAACTCCTGAAGCGCCCATTAATTGTTTTCCATCTTTTTACAGGGCTTTTGAGTATTGCTTTGAAGCCGCGAAGAAAGAGCGCCTTATCCTTGTAATGGATGAATACCCCTATCTTGCGGAGAGCGACAGGGCGGTTTCGTCTTTACTGCAATCGCTTATCGACAGGTATCATTCTAATTCCCGTCTATTTTTAATTCTTTGCGGCTCGTCAATGTCGTTTATGGAAAATCAGGTATTGGGATACAAAAGCCCCCTTTACGGACGGCGTTCCTGTCAATTTAAAGTGGAACCTTTTAAATATTACGAATGCGCGAAAATGCTTCCCGGATTTAATCAAATTGAAAAAATAACCCTTTACGGTATTTGCGGAGGAATCCCCGAATACATTACCAGAATTGATAATAATTTAAACATTCAGCAAAACATGGAAAATCTTTTCTTTAATCCGTCGGGGCGTCTTTTTGAAGAGCCTTCAAATCTTCTTAAACAGGAATTAAAAGCGCCGCAGACTTATAATGCGATTATAAGCGCCATAGCGTCGGGAGCAGCCAAGGTAAATGAAATCGCTTCGACTGCCGGGATCGAAACGAGCCAATGCAGCAATATGCTTGCGACATTAATCAGTTTGGGAATTGTAAAAAAGGAAAATCCCGCAGGCGAAGAAAAAAAAGCGAAACCTTCCAGAAAAACAATTTATCTGCTTGCGGATTTTATGTTCCGTTTCTGGTACTGTTTTGTGCGTCCCAATCAAAGCAGAATCGCCATGGGGCTTGGAAAAACTGTCTGCGCCGAAATTTTTGAAAAAACCAGCGGAAAAATTGAAACGTATATGGGCGCTGTTTTTGAAGAATGCGCAATTCAATATCTTTGGCGAAAAACAAACAAAGGAAAAAATAATTTTAAAATAATCGGAAGATGGTGGGGGCCGAATAAAAAAGAAAAAACAGAGGAAGAGATAGACATCCTTGCGATAGATGACAGTGAAAAAGCGCTTTTCGGCGAATGTAAATGGAGAAATGTCCGCGCCGGAAATGAAATACTGGAAGACCTTATCCGCAAATCGGAACTGCTGCCGGTTTTCTCTGATAAACGTTATGCCATTTTTTCCAAATCGGCTTTTACAGCACAGTTGATTAGCGCAGCGGCACAGCGCAAAAATATTTTATTGGTCAGGGCGGAGGAGATGTATTGATCTGGCGTTTTTGCAATTATTAAGCGGAAACTGTAAGACCGCGCTTTTCACGGGCTTTTATTATTGCACAGCTTAACTCAAGAAGGCGTTTTTCTTCTTCAAACGCTTTCTTGAATTCCGGATTTTTCATTTCTTCAGCCAGATGCTCTTTATAATTCATAATAACCCCCTAATTTCCTGTTCTGTGTACCTTCCTAAAAAATCATCACGGTATTTCTTTGCTGTCTTAATTTCAGATTTAGGCACATTATCCGAATGTTTTTCGAATGTATTTGTAAGAATTATTATATCCTTAAAAACATACAGAATGTCCATATTACGTGTACTTGATATTAAAGATATAGAGCCGTTATGTGAATATTTTAACCAGGAATTTTAGCGACTGTTGTTTCTGACGTTTCCATGAACAGGGTGGTGAAGTAGCAACTGTTTTTTATGCGTTGGTTGCGCCTTACGACTATTAATTTTACCAAAATATTCTTGTGATTTCAAAAATACCTCTGACCCCAAATCTTGATCCATAATCAAAACAATAATCATAAAATGCTCCAAATTTACAAATACCAAGTATAATAGATGCGGAACCTTTTATGTATGGATAAGAAATACTTTCAGTATCACCTGAATAGACGGCTTGCCCGCCATAACCACCACCTAATCCTAAAACTGCCTTATCGAAAAATCTATATTCTAATATGCCACCTATATGATAACCAAAACTTCCATCATCAGGAGAATCAAACACAAAAGAAGGGCCCGCAATTGCCTCAATCAAAAATTCAAAACGACCAACATTGAGCCCGGCTTGAAAACATAATAATTCAATATCTAAGCCAACATCCTTTCCACCGCCAATACCAAGACCAAAATTAAAAACTGGATTAATTTCAACAGGTTTTTTAGGTTGTTTTGGAATATTTTTTACCACAGTAGACGGTTTAGAACTTTTTTGACTATTCGAGTTTAAAAAATTTCTTATTTGACGATCATTTTTATTAATATTTAATGTAGTAGGCGAATTTATTATAGCAGTTTCAACATGTAATGGTACAACCCTAAAACGGTAATTGTTTCCCATATCCTGCATACTTCCTGTTATCACGTATTGAGCCCCAAGTTTTTTACCGATTGACTGTGCTGTTTTATCGCTTACTTCGCCTGACATTTGGAAATTTTCTTCTATGCGGATAACGTCAAGGCGTTGCCGATCGACAACCGTAAAACGGTTACTTGAAGCTAATGCTAAAGATAATTCATCAACTATATATTCGGATAAAGTAGTAGATTGTGATTT
Source organism: Treponema sp. (assembly GCA_031256445.1). Classification (GTDB taxonomy): domain Bacteria; phylum Spirochaetota; class Spirochaetia; order Treponematales; family Breznakiellaceae; genus WQXQ01. The sequence continues at coordinate 29,299 of JAIRQN010000056.1, forward strand.
GAAACTTAAAACAGCAATTATTGGTCTTTGGCTAAAATTTTGTGCTCTTTGGCGGATACTGTCAAAATCTGTTTGATCGCTTTCCATTTCCTTCAATGCGGAATCAGCAAAAGAAGCGGCATTATCTGAACTTGTTTGCCCCACTCCTTTTTCAAGATTTTCCACAGTAATTTGAATTGCTCTTTCTAGTGTAACACTTTGTGCATACATATCGAAGCAAGTTAAAAATATTATTAATGTACTAATAATCAATTTTTTCATATATATACTCCTTTATTCAATATTAAATTCCATTTTCAGTATAATATTCTGGAACTATATTTGCGTAACTGTCGTTTAACGTTTATTAAATGACGGTTGCACTTTTACAATTTATTAATTTCTATATTCAACCAGGAGATTCTATTAATTAAGTACGACTTTAAATAAGAGACTTCACCATTATAACTGCCTATTACTACTGCATTTGGCCACACATGTTTATCAAGGATAAGCCATTTACTAAAATTTTGATATTGAGCCGAATATAAAGAAGCAGCTCTTATATCAATATAACTGGAAATTTCAGATGATAATTGCCCATATTTTGCATTCCAGCGTGCTTTAACAGCAGAAACAAATGTAGGATCTTGAAAAAGCCTTATTATCCATTTTGTATTTTTTATCCTAAATCCAAATGGATTCTCATTGCCTTGATAATTAACATTCCCCATTGAAATATCAAAATCCCATATTGGTCCCATGCATAATTTTTCTTTGACTGAATCATAATACATATAAACACTTGAGAAGAATATTGCATCAGTATTTTTAGTAATTTCATTAATTAAATACCAATCGATGAACGTATCTATATCAAGATATTTTTGATATCCTGTTATTGGATTAGTAAAATCACCTCCATATAGCGCATCTTCTGCCTCTTGGACAAATGCTTTAATTTTTTCAAATATTGATAATGATGTTCCATTTATAATTGTATCAAGGTTAGAATCCGGAGAAGAACAATTAAACGCAACTCCATGCGTTGATCTGAAATTGAAAGTATCTTCCATTCGCTCGCATACTTCAAGAAGATAACCGCCGTTTGCATTACTGCTTGAGATAGGATCAATGTTTATACGGTTTGCGTCAACCCTGATGCTTTCGGTTAACTGATATACTCCCCTATAACTGCCATTAATATATAAATCAACATGCTGTGAACGAGGCGTCCATGCCAAATTATTAAATATTAATGCCAGTTTGTTAAACGCAACATCTGTACGTAACAATGATTTATCAGCATAATTTGCCAATAATGACCATCGTCTATGAGAAGGCATCCCAAGAAGACTTGTTGCTGTATCCAAATTTATATTATATGGTTTTTTAGGCATTCCCCATGTTGAATTTCCTCTTCCTCTTATTCCTGTAGTACCCTCAAGTAATTTGTTTCCATTATTATTATATAAAATATAAGATGCGGGTATCCATTCCTCTTTTTGATCTATACCAACATTTCCAACGGTATTTATTTTAATAGCTGGCAGCCATGATGATAATGTCGGCTGGTAATCAGACTCAATAGTATTATCTGGTTGCCATGAATCTCCCTGCAGCCCTTGCTCGCCCTGCAGCCCTTGCTCGCCCTGCGGTCCCATAGGTCCTTCGCATGTGGTTAATGAAATTAAAATGAGAATTAAAATAAAAACTATAACAATTTTGGGGGATAAATAATCACACCTAAGATGAACTTGCCGTTTAAAGCCAAAGTAATTAAAAAGATTCTGTTCACTTTTCATAAAAGCTCCTTATGTTATTTTATACATTATTATTTTTACAAGTGTTTTCACACATATGTTTTTTATATAACACACCCTGCGTAACTGTCGTTTAACGTTTATTAAACGATAATAATTTTTTATTTCTTTTTTCTCAATTGTCCTTCATCTCCTCAAAGCCCATACAGGTAGTTTTCACTTTTTCTTTTCCTGTATCTGCCCGTTCCACTGACGGGCAAACAGGCGGCTGCTCCACAAGTAATAAAACATGAGCAAGTTTATTAATATAGTCCTGATTCTTTTTATTCAGCTTCCTTAACCCGGAAGAAAAATTCTTAATACGCTTTTCTGCATTATTCATTATTACTCGCTTAAAAACAGTAAAAATCTCTAAGAGATATAATAAAACCAATAGGAGATATTGTCAATAACTTATACCAAGAAAGAAATGATACTTGCTAAGTAGATCGAACTATTGTTAATATTTACCGTACAATGAAGAAAAAGAAAGAAAAACACACAGGCATATCCATTAACCAGCGTATTGCGCTGCTTCGGCATAGTTTAAAAATAACCCAAAAAGATTTCGCAAAAAGAGTATTTATATCTACATCATTTCTTGCTTCTATAGAGGTAGACCAAAAAAAAGTCCTCGACCGGCACATAAAGCTCATCGTTACCGCGTTTGGGGTGAACGAAGAATGGCTGAGAACCGGAGAAGGGGAAATGTTCGAAAAGGATGTCACTCCGGATTATAAAATTACCGAAACTGTTGAAATTTTTAAGCAGTTAAACCCGTTTTTTCAGGATTTTATCCTCGAACAGCTTCATAAACTACTTGAATATGAAAAGACGGAACATTGAAGCCTTGTGCAGTTTAGAATAAGCGCGTAAAAAAATGGCTGTCCGCGAACTTCCCGGACAGCCCTGGCAATGTAAATTATATATCGGGCGTCAGACGGCAGGTTCGGTTTCCGCGTTCTTTTTCCCTTTGTAGACACCGTAGGCAATAAAAGCCGCGACCAATGCCAATAGTACAATTAAAGCAATCACGCTGTTAATAATATTTGCAACAATTATAACAACTATAGACAGAACAAGCCCAAGAATTACAGCGATAACCATGATAATCTTACCTGTAATCTTCTTCAGGATAGGAATAATTCCCGCAATTGCCTGAATTGGCCCGAACAGCAGCATAAATCCTATTATGGAAAGAATAATGCCAAAAACCCTTCCAACAACTTTCCCGGTTTTATGTTCGCTTTGAAGAATGGAAGTTACTTCCTCGATTGTAGAAACATTAAAAAACCTGTAAATGGATGACGAGGTTTTTACAACTCCGGAGCTTTTAAAGTCAAGCCGAATAATATAGTCGCCGTTTCCGCTTAGTTTTCCAAGCACAATGCCGTTTGTATTATTTTCTATATGCCTATAACTGATACGATAATCGCCAAGAGACGGAGCGGAAGCCGTTTTTTCGTTTTCGTATATATAATTCCCGTTAAAAAACATACCGTTGGCAATATTATTTGCATTTGGCTTGAATGAGCTGCGCGCGTCTGATAAAGAAACCCCGTCTGCCAAATTGAAGCCGCCAATCTTAAGATCGCTGGCAGTCCTTGTAAACCCTGTGTAGTCCGGTTTCACGGCGGGGTTTTGTTTAGAATTCCTCGCATCCGGATCTTTAAAATTTGATGAATTCGGCGTAGAAGAAGACCATCTTAAATTATACTCATAGGTAGTAATGGTTTCCGTCCCGCCGCCTGCTTTATCTTTGGTAGTCTTTTTTTCATTTTCTACCCATACATATCTTTCGATACTGCGCGAAAGATAAATATATTTTTTATCCGTATTCCTGTTAAGGAACTGATCAAGCTCAACGCCTGTTCCCGTGAGCGCTCCTTTTGTCCAGACCGGCCGGTTTTGAAGAGACGACACGTTTGATTCTGTTAACTCGGTTGCAGACTTTGCCGCGTCCGCCGCATTTGCCCGTACTTCGTTCCAAAACAACAGCCAGCACGCTCCAAAAACAACCGCAATTCCAATAAACAAGCCAACGACAGAATTTTTCAAATTACTAAAAAATCCCTGACTTTGAATCTTTTGCCTATTGCCGCCAAGATTGATTTTTGGTTTAGTTATATTTGCCAAAATAATGCTCCTCCTTAAATTTTTAATATTATACAAAGTGATGTAAATATAATCAAGTTAATCATATGTAATTTGTATTGTCATAACAACAAACAGCTTAATTTGTTCCTGGAACGTGAAAGAATTCAACTTTTATATTTTGTTTATAAAATACAACAATTTTTTTAAATATTTTAATATTGATAAATTTAAAAATGTTTCCTGCCAATATTGACTACAATATACAATTATTATAATATAACATTACAGATTTGTTAAGAATCCATATGATTCTGAGTATTTCTGATTTTCTATTTACTTAATCTTATTTATGGAGGTGTTTTATGAAAAAAACACAAAATGTCTTGATTCTTTTGTCTTGCGTTATGTTTTGCGTCTTCACTTTTTCGTGCGCATCAAGCGGCGGAGGCGAGAAGGCATCGGCGCCGGCAGGCGGAGAAGCGGCTACTGTTCTTTATAAAGGAACTTTGGAAGCATACACCGATGTCAATGATAAAGGCGATTCAACCATAGAACTGGAAGAATTTGAAAAAGACGGGACAGTTGCTTTCAAGGTAACCGGTAACGTTACCACTGCTTTTCAATACGGTTTTGTAGGCTGGCAGTTTTCACCTGATGAGGAAACACTGGAGAGTCTCAAAGCCGCGAAGGCCATTTCCTTCAAATTCGTTGGAGACGGTCAGCGTCAGACTGTTAAATACCGCATCAGCAGCGTAACTGATCACGCTCACTATGAATTTCACTTCGGCGGGGATGCCGGAAAAGAAGAATATGTCGAAGTGCCCATAAAATCCTTTCAACAGCCAAGTTGGGGAAATTTTAAAAGAATGAACCAGGCTAATGTCGAAGATATCTGCTGGCAGACTCACGAGAGCTGGAGGCCCGGTACTTTTGAAATTACAATATGGGATGTCCGAATTCATTTATAAAAAACAAGCGCGCGGTTAGTCCGGAGTTGTAATGGCGAAGAATAAATTACTTTTAGTTACTGTATTTTTCGCCGTTACATTGGCTGTACTGACCGCATGCGCCGTAAAATCTTCCGTACCTCCGCCTGCCGTTTCCGTTCAGGTTCCCAAAACTCCCTACGCGGAGAGCGATTATCCGCCGGAACCCGTAAGCGGTAAAACAGTTTTTGAGTTTTTCAGAGACGAAAAGATCGCAGCCGGCTGGAATCTTGGGAATACGCTGGATTCCCATAACAACGGCATCAGCGGTGAGACAGTGTGGGGTAATCCGCCCGCCAATCAGGAGCTGATGAACGGGATTAAAGCCGCCGGTTTTGACATTATCCGGATACCGGTTACATGGATGGGCGAAATAGGAAACGCGCCGGATTACCGCCTCAGGTTAAACCGCCTTAAACGTGTCTCCGAAGTCGCGGGAATGGCACATAACGCAGGCCTGAAAGTTATTATCAACCTGCACCACGACGGTTCAACAGAAAGCGGCGGCAGGGATCTTGGCTGGCTTTCAATTTCAAAAGCAAGCAGAAGCCAGAACGAGTACGATGCGATTACCGCGCAGTTTACGCGCGTATGGGAACAAATTGCCATATATTTCAAAAATTACGGCGACTGGCTGATTTTTGAATCCTTCAACGAACTTCACGACGGCAGCTGGCAGTCAACCAGTGACACAAGGCTGTTATCAACATTAAATAAGTGGAACCAGGTTTTTCTGAACACAGTGCGCTCGTCAGGCGGCAACAATGAATCGCGTTATCTGATGGTCGGCGCGTACTGTAACGACAACAGGCAGGCGCTTTCTGATAATTTTTCGCTGCCTGCGGATACGGTTTCCGGCCGGCTAATTCTAAGTTTTCATTATTACGCTCCTTATGAATTTACTATCCGGGGCAGCCGTTCTTCCTGGGGAACAGATGCCGAAAAACAAAAGGTAGAAAGCGATTTCGCGCCTTTTAAGGAAAAATATCTTGATAAAAACATTCCGGTTATCATAGGCGAGTGCGGGGCAGTGCTGCAGTTGTATCCAAACGATTCGGCAAAAGAGGATCAGGCGCGTAAAAGCAGGCTTGATTACATTTCGCATATTTTCAGCGCCGCAAAAAAACACGGGCTTATTCCGGTTTATTGGGATAATGGTTCTACCAGAGGCGGCGGCGAAAAATTCGGGTTGTTTGACCGCAGAACCGGTCAGCCCAATTCGCCTGACAGCGAAGCTCTTATCAAACTGATGGTAAATAATGTATTATAGGAAAAATTAATGAATAAAGGCGCTGTAAGGATATGATTAAAAGATTTTTAACACATCGGAACATTATTATTGCGGTTGCGGTTCTTGCAGTTGCCGCTCTCATTTTGCTGTTTTCCCAATTTAAGGAAGGCGATTTTTCCGCGAAATACGAAGGTTACGATTTAAGCGGCGCAAGCGCCGGCAGATCCAATATTTATATACGTTACATGGAACGTTACGCTGACATTCCGCACGGCGAAGAGGATATTCCGGTTGATATTTTTTCATGGATATCCGCGGAAGGCGTTTCTGTACTTGAGAACTTTGAACATGAAAAACAGGTTTTACGGACCGAAGAAGCGGGTTATGTTGAGTTTTCTGTTGATGTAAAAAAATCCGGGCTTTACTTCCTTCACATAGAATATTTTCCCCTTCAGTCACGGGGGATTGCCATAGAACGGGCTTTGTATATTAACGGTGAAATTCCCTTCCTGGGCGCCGACAGGCTGGCGTTTCAGCGCGTTTGGGGCGATGGGGCGAATATCCGCTTTGACAACCAGGGCAATGAAATACGCCCTCCGCAGGTTGAAAAACCCAAATGGGAAAATGCCTGGTTTAAAGACTCTCTTGGTTATATAACCGATCCTTATTACTTTTATTTTTCCGAAGGCGTAAATACTGTCCGGCTTGAAGGTGTAAACGAGCCTATGGCAATCCGGGCTTTTGCACTTAAAGCGCCTGTTCAGACAAAAAGTTACCGTGACTATATTGCCGATGTTGAAACCGAGCATTATAAAAACGCCCGTTCCAACTACCTGCTAAAGGTACAGGGAGAAAAAGCAGTACGCCGTTCCGATCCTTCGCTTTATGCGATTTACGATCGTTCGTCAGGCGCTACAGAGCCTCCAAGCGTCGCCAAGATACGTTTAAACATGATCGGCGGTCAAAGCTGGCGTGTCGCGGGACAATGGATAGAATGGGAATTCGATGTTCCAGAAGACGGAATGTACCGTATCACCGTAAAAGCGCGTCAGAATTATAACCGCGGTTTCGTTTCAAACCGCACTGTTTTTTTAAACGGAGAAATTCCCTGCCGGGAATTAAATTCCGTGCCTTTTACCTACAATAACAAATGGAAACTGTCAACCTTCAATGACGCTCAGGACGATTTATTTTTCCCTCTTAAAAGAGGGCTTCATACATTGCGTCTTCAGGCAACACTCGGCGATTTAGGCGCGATTCTGAACGTGATGGAAGAAAGCGTATTTCGTCTTAATTCAATTTACAGAAAGATACTTGTTCTTACCGGACCTGAACCTGATGTTTACCGCGATTACCGCGTAGAGGCTGTTTATCCCGAAGTAATTCAGGCGATGGAGCTTGAGAGTAAAATCCTATATAAGCTTGTTGATGATTTAACCCGGTACACGGGTGAACGCAGCGCTCAGGCCGCCGCGACATTAACTCTTGCGCGCCAGCTTGAACTTTTTATCAGGCGTCCTGACAAAATCCCCAGAACGCTTGGCAATTTCAAGGCAAATATCAGCTCGCTCGGCGACAGTCTATTGGCTCTCTCGCAGTCTCAGCTTGATATCGACTACATTCTTGTCAGCGCGGAAAATTCCAGGATTCCGAAAATTCGCGAAAATTTCCTTATCGCCGCCTCGCATGAAATTCGTTCCTTTCTGACATCGTTCTTTGTAGATTACAATAACCTCGGAGATGTGTACCGCGGCGGAAGCAATATTATCGAAGTATGGATGCTTGCCGGGCGCGATCAAAGCAATATTCTTAAAGCGATGGTTGACGATACATTTACTCCCAGAACGGGAATCAGGGTGAATGTTAAACTTGTTGCGCCGGATGCCGTTATGCCGGCAGTTGTCGCGCGCACAGGGCCGGATATGGCGCTTACTGTTCCGCAGGGCGATGTTGTTAACTATGCTGTCCGTAAGGCCGTTGTTGATATTTCATCGTTTCCCGGATACGCGGAAGCTGTCAGCGAACTCAGTCCCAGCGTGGTTGTTCCTTTTAAATTCCAGAACGGCATATATGGTTTGCCGGAAACACAGTACTTTCACGTAATGTATTACCGCAAAGATATTTTTGAAGAACTTGGCATTAAACTTCCCGATACCTGGGATGATGTTATTAATATTCTTCCCATTATTCAGAAAAGCAATATGCAGGTCGGAATACCTTCGGTCGCGAATCCGGCAGCGCCGGATTTTTCCAATTTTCTGGCGCATCTGTTTCAGCGCGGAGGAACGCTTTACAATGAGGACGGTTCGCGCACTCTTCTTGACAGCGAGATCGCCATTGACGCTTTTGACGTATACACAAAATTTTACACGCATTATAAAAACCCTGTAACTTACGATTTTGTCAACCGCTTCCGTACCGGTGAAATGCCGCTTGCTTTTGCCGATTATACATGGTTTAACACGCTGGAAGTTTTCGCGCCTGAACTCCGCGGTCTTTGGGGTTTCGCGCGGATGCCGGGTCTTAAAAAGAACGATGGCACGATAGACCGTTCAGTTTCGACCGGTACTCTTGCCTCGATGGTTTTTTCCAATTCAAAACATCCCGATCTTGCCTGGGAATTCCTGAAATGGTGGATCAGTTCGGAAACGCAGTTAAGGTTTGGACGGGAACTTGAAAGCATTATGGGCGCCGCCGCGCGTTATCCAACCGCGAATTACGATGCCTTTAAACGGCTTTCCTGGGGTTCAGAGCAAATGGCAGTGCTTGACGAACAGCGCGGCTGGACTGTGGGCGTTCCGGAAGTGCCCGGCGGTTATTTTGTCAGCCGCCATATCACAAACGCGGTGCGCCGCATTTTGAACGAAGGTGAAGATACGCGGGAAACATTGCTGGATTATACTCTCACAATCAATAGCGAACTGCTTAAAAAGCGCAAAGAATTCGGTCTGGAATAGGGGGATAAATAATGAGTCTTGCAAGGTACATGGAAAAAAGGAGACTCGCGGATGAATCGCGGGCAATGGAGATTTACAAACACAGGGTTTGTTATCTCTTTCTTGCTCCTTTCGCGATTGTTTTTATCCTTTTTTATGTCGCGCCTCTTCTGATTTCGGTATTCTTCAGTTTCACATATTTTAATATTCTTGAGCCGCCGAAATTTATCGGTCTGCGGAATTACATCAACCTTTTGTTAGCTGATGATGTGTTTTTGAAAGCGATGAAAAATACTTTTATTATGGCGGCGATTACGGGACCGGTCGGCTACATAATGGCGTTTCTTTTCGCCTGGTTCATCAATGAGCTGCCCCGTTACATCCGCGCTTTTGTCACATTGGTTTTTTACGCGCCTTCGCTCTCCGCCAGCGCTTTTATGATCTGGACGCTCATTTTCTCCGGCGACGCTTATGGCTACATAAACGGCGTTCTGATGAACCTGGGTATTCTTGACCAGCCTGTGCTCTGGCTGACAGACCCAAAATACATGATGCCTGTTATGCTCGTTGTTATTCTGTGGATGAGCCTGGGAGCCGGATTCCTTGCATTCCTCGCGGGGCTTTCTACCATTGACGTTTCTCTTTACGAAGCGGGGCTTGTTGACGGCATAACAAACCGCTGGCAGGAGCTTTGGTTTATCACTCTGCCCAACATGAAAGGCATGTTGATGTTCGGAGCGGTCATGGCGATTACCCAGGCATTCGGCGTTGCGGATGTTACAATCGTGCTTGCCGGATTCCCAAGCACAGATTACGCGGTACATACGGTTGTGAATCACCTTATAGACTACGGCTCAATCCGTTTTGAAATGGGTTATGCTTCCGCGATAGCTACAATACTTTTCTTTACCATGATCATCTGCAACGCTCTTATACAGAAAATGCTTCGGCGGGTAGGAACTTAAGGGGTAAGCATGAAAAACAAAAAACTTAAAAAACTGGTCGGCGGCAGAAGGCTTAACCGTTCTTTCGGAGGAGACGCTTTTATTATCTCTCTTCTTACTGTCTTTGGATTGTTCTTCGCGTTCCCGCTTGTTTTCGCGATTAATCACGCATTCAAACCAATGAATGAACTGTTCCTGTTCCCGCCCAATATTTTTGTCCGCAATCCCACGATTAACAATTTTCAGGATCTGTTTATTATCATGAGCAAGTCCTGGGTCACTTTCTCCCGCTATATTTTCAATACCGTATTTGTTACCGTAGTGGGAACAGTGGGACTTATTATTGTCGCTTCAATGGGCGCGTTTGTCGTTTCCAAATACAAGTTTCCGGGTTCCAAAATATTTTTTCAGGGCGTTATCATAACGCTTATGTTTTCCGGCTATGTAACCGCAATTCCCAACTATCTTGTCATGGCACGGCTTGGGTGGGTTGATACTTACCTTGCTGTTATAATTCCGGCTTTCGCGATGCCAATTGGCTTCTTCCTTTTAAAACAATTTATTGACACCATACCTGATACTCTCCTTGAAGCCGCGAAAATTGACGGTGCGAAGGAATGGCGTATTTTCCTCCTGATAATACTGCCGATGATAAAGCCCGCGTGGCTTACTGTTATGATTTTTTCCGTGCAGAATTTATGGAACCTGAGAGCGTCCAACTTTATTTATTCGGAACAATTAAAAACGCTGCCTTACGCGCTTTCACAGATTGTTACCGTTGGTGTCGCGCGGGCAGGCGTAGGGGCGGCGGTAACGCTGTTTATTCTTGTTGTTCCTCTTGTAATGTTCGTGTTCGCCCAGAGTAACGTTCTGCAAACCATGGCAAGTTCGGGGATAAAAGAATGAAAAAGTTATTATATTTATTGTTATTATTGTCTGTATCCGTGTTTCCCGCTTTAAACAATCTGTATGCGCAGCCTACCAATTACACCTATAACTACGATTTCTGGAACGAGCAGGTTGCGTCTCCTGACCCGTACCGCGTCAGCGCTTATTTAATCGGGGTAAATCTTGAAGTGGGTAATTTCAGGGAACCGCAGGGGCTCTTCATCAGGGACAACCGCATTTACGTCTGCGATTCAGGGAATAACAGGATACTGTTAATCGAAGTGCAGGAAAACGGGGAACATAAGGTTGTTAAAACGGTTTCTTCCGTAGTAATTGACGGAGAAGAATCGTCCTTTAATTATCCAATGGATATTTTTGAATGCAGGGATGGTTTCCTGTATATCACCGATACCAATAATAACCGGGTACTCAAACTTGATAACGACTGGCAGTATATCTATTCCATTTTAAGGCCTGACGATGAAAGTATCGACGACTACATTGATTTTCTGCCTGTTAAATTGGTTGTCGATTTTGCCAACCGTATCTTTGTGCAGGCGCGTAACATCAACAAAGGGCTTATGGAATTTGATAACCGGGGCGAGTTTGTCAGTTACATGGGGGCGAATAAGGTACATGTTAACATTATCGATTACGCGTGGAAGCTAATTTCCACCCAGGCGCAAAGAGCGCGCATGGATTTATTTATTCCTACAGAATACAGCAACCTCGCTCTTGACGGCGAAGGTTTTATCTATGTTACAAACGCCACTGGCCAGACCGCTCCTGTCCGCAGGTTAAACGCCATGGGTCAGGACATTTTGATCCGCAATGGTTATAACAAACCCGAGGGCGATATTGTTTTTGGCAACGCCGGCGGCATTTCGGGCCGTTCGCGTTTTGTGGATGTAGCCGCCTTTGATAATGATTCCTACGCGTGTTTTGACAGGGTGCGCGGGCGCATTTTTGTTTATGATTTTCAGGGTAACCTGTTATACGCTTTTGGCGGCGTCGGCAACCGCGAAGGTTCTTTCCTTCTGCCTGTCGCTCTGGAAAAAATGGGCTATTCATTATATGCCCTGGATTCCAGAGCCGGCTCTCTTACCCGTTTTGACCTGACAGGTTACGGGCTCAAAATCAATGAGGCGCTGAACGAATACAAAGCCGGCCGTTATGAATCTTCCGCGGAATTGTGGGAAGATGTTCTTAAGATGAACGGTAATTATGATCTTGCCTACATCGGCATCGGGAGGGCGGCTCTCCGGCAGAGTGAGTTTCAGAAGGCGATGAAATATTACAAATTGAAACATTTCCGCGAGGGATATGGAAAAGCGTTTCAATTATACCGCAAGCAGTGGATGGAAGAGAACCTCTGGAAGATACTTTTATGTCTTGGTATTTTACTGTTCCTGCCGCCTGTTATCAGGCTTACCATCAGAACAATCAAGGAGATCAGAGAAGCATGAGATATTTTACCGAAAAACAGTGGTGGCAGCATCTGGGAAAAACCCTGAAGTATTCTCTTTATGTGAGCACTCATCCTCTTGACGGTTTTTGGGATCTGACTCACGAAAAACGCGGCTCCATAGCGGCTGCCAATATTATTATCAGCCTGACCATAATTGTAGAAATATTGCGTTTAACATTAACAAGTTTCCAGTTTGTTACGATTAACATGGAATATTTTAACGCGATAATAGTTATGCTGCGCATTTTACTTCCGGTTTTTCTGTGGACTTTGGCAAACTGGGGTCTGACAACGCTCATGGACGGCAAAGGCAAAATGGCGGGAATTTATATGTCTATCTGTTATGCCCTTACGCCGTATGTGATCATTAACGCTGTTTTAATCCTTTTAAGCCAGGTTATTACATTTGATGAAGGCTCGGTTTACTGGGTTCTCGGCGGGTTTGCGATTTTATGGACCGGCATGCTGATTTTGGCCGCAATGATGATGGTTCACGATTACAGTCTTACCAAAACAATTTTTTCCAGTTTGCTTACAGTTGTAGGAATGGGAGTGCTTGTTTTCGTGTTTGTGGTTTTCTTCAGTCTTATCAGCGACGCGATAGCATATTTTATATCGTTGTACAAAGAAATATTATTCCGGGTAATTTAGGGGGAACGGTGAAAAAAACAATTTGGCTGCTGCTGATTATATGCGTATTATTTTCATTGGTTGATTGCAGTAAAAAGCATGTAAGGATTAGACCCGTTATTCTTTATGAAAGAGTTGAAGAAATAACGGCGGCTGAACCGGAAGAAATTACGCTGGAAAACAATTATTTATTGCTGCGTTTCCTGACAAAAACTGCGGAAATAATTCTAAAGGATAAAATTAACGGAACGGAATGGCATTCTACCCCTGTAGATTTTGAATCAGACGCGAGCGTCGATGTTGTTACCGGGCAGATGATTAAATCCCAGTTTGCGATGCAGTACTCGGATGTGTCCGGCGTAGGCGAGACGCTTTACTCAAATACGCAGAGCATTGAACGCGGTTTTTATGAATATGAACTTATTGACGACAGCATCGAAGTGCGTTATACGATAGGCAATCTGGAACGCAGTTTCCTTATACCTCCGGCGATGCCGGAAGCGCGTATGTCTGCCTACATGGATCAGATTGACAGTGAAAACACTTACATGATAGAAGCCAGTTACCGGCTTGTTGATATCAATGATCTGCTTCCCAACGAAAACAGGGGCGCGATGCTTTCCCAGTATCCGGATCTGTCCCGTGAGAAACTGTTTATACTCCGTGATAATACCCGCGAGTACATGAAAGAAATGCTTGAGGATATTTTCGCGGAAATCGGCTATACCCGCGAAAACTATTACGAAGACATTGCGCGTTACACCGCTTCGGGCGGCTCGGACAGACCCGCTTTTAATGTTGTAATCCGGTATTCATTGGACGGAAAGTCGCTTGTTGTTACAGTGCCTTTTGATAAAATTTCGTACCGTCCCGCCTATCCGGTTGTGCGTCTTGATATCCTGCCGTTTATGGGAGCGGGCGGTCTTAATGACGAAGGTTATATCCTTGTTCCGGACGGCAGCGGAGCGATTATTAATTTTAACAACGGCAAGTACAATCAGATTGCGTATAATATCGGCGTATACGGCTGGGACGAAGCCATGCCGCGTGACGCGGTAATCAGCGATAATAAAGCCGCGTTTCCGGCTTTTGGCATACACAAGAACGAAGCCGCTTTGTTATGCGTCATAGAGGAAGGTTCCGCCTATGCCAATGTGCGCGCCGATGTTTCCGGGCGCAACTGTTCGTATAACAGCGTTTATCCCTGGTTTACAATGGTACATGGGGCGATAATGGATATTTCCGGCCGTTCTGACAGGGCGGTTTATCTTTACGAAAAAGAGCTGCCTCCCGGCGAAAATATTGTTCTGCGTTATACCGTCTGCGAAGAAAGCGGCTATATGGGCATGGCAAAGGAATACCGCTCATGGCTCTTGGGCAAGTACCCGTCTTTGGCCGGCAGAAAAACAGGCGAAATGCCGGTGGCGGTAGAGCTTGTCGGCGCTGTAAATAAAACCCAGCACCGTCTCGGCATACCTGTTGATCGTCCGCTTAAGCTTACCTCCTATAAAGAAATGGAGGAAATAATTGATGATTTTACCGGATATGGATGGAAAAATGTACATGTTAAAATCAACGGCTGGTTTAACCGAAGCGTAGATCATTCAGTTCCTTCCAAAATAAAACTGATTAATGAACTTGGCAGCAGAAAAAATTTCAAGGATTTTGTCGAGGCGGTTAAAAATAATAATTATAAGCTGTATCCGGAAGCGGATTTTCTGTTTATTAAGGATGTAAAATTTTTCAGCCCGTACAGTTTATACCGCGATTCGGCGCGTTATGTAAGCCGCAAACGCATTGAAAAATATCCTTACAGTTTTGTCTGGTTCGGCGAGCGCATACAATGGGGCAAACTCAGTCAGGTTGCCCGTCCCGCATCCATGATGTCAATTATAGACAGCTTTGTTCAGAAAAGCTCAAAGCTGGGCATTGAAAATATCGCATACAGAAACATCGGCGCGAAACTTTCCGGAGATTACCACGAAAAGCGCCTGGTAAGCCGCGAGGCGGCGATGAAGATGCGTTATGAGAAACTGGCTGAATTAAATAAAGCCGGAAGAGGCGCTTTTATACATACCGGTTTTGAATACACTGTGCCCTGGGCTGATATAATCACTGACATACCCGTAAACGATCAAAGTTTTGGCATAACCGATTCCGCCGTTCCGTTTTATCAAATCGCCCTGCATGGGCTTGTCCCCTATACGGGAAGGGCAATAAACCTTGCCGAAGATTATTCAAAGAACCTTCTGAAGTCCATTGAAAGCGGAGCAGGGCTGTATTTCAGTTTTATGATGGAAGATACAGCGTTGCTACAGGAGACGAAATTCAGGCAGTTTTATGCCAATGAATACAGAAAATGGATAGGAGACGCGGATTCCCTGTACAGGAAATTTTCCTCTCAATTCAGTCATCTGTACAGCCAGTCCATTGTAGATCACCAGATACTGGCGCCGGGAGTGACATTAACCGGTTATGAAGACGGCACCAGAATAATTGTAAATATCAGCGGTAATTCCTTTAATTTTAACGGTAACAACGTTAACAAAGATGATTATATTATGCTGCGGCGGGGTGAATAATGTATTTTATAAAAAAAGAGAATAAAATCTCTCTGACAATTGAAGGCAGAAACGCGGTTGCCGGATATTTATTTTTGCTTCCTTTTTTAATTGGTTTTTTGGCTTTCATGTTTTATCCCATTCTTGAATCTCTTATCATGGTGTTCAACAGAGTCAAAATTGACACTGTGAACAGCCGGTTTTTGATGGAGTATATCGGTCTGGAAAACCTGAAACGGGTTGTAATGGTAGACGCGGAATTTAACAGGATGCTTACCGAAGAAATCTGGCGTATGGTATTGATTGTTCCGGCGATTATTATTTTCAGCCTTTTTGTCGCGCTGCTTCTTAATCAGGAGTTCAAAGCCAGAGGTTTTGTGCGCGCCGTTTTCTTTCTCCCCGTTATTCTTTCTTCCGGTATCATGATCGGGCTTGAAACAAACAATTCGCTTTTAAACAGCATGGCGGAAATAATCAAGGAAGGCAATTTAATGAAGACTTCCATTACAAGAGTGCTTCAGGATATTCTTGTTACCGAAGGCGCGGCAAGCGACTTTATGGCCTACATATTTAAGATTGTGAATCAGATATATGATATCGCAATGGCATCCGGCATTCAGATAATTATCTTCCTTTCCGCTTTGCAGACTATTCCGCCGAGCATGTTCGAAGCCGCCGAAATTGAAGGCGCTACAAGCTGGGAATGTTTCTGGAAAATTACATTTCCGATGGTAAGCCCTCTTATTCTGGTCAACGTTGTTTACAGCGTAGTAGATTATTTTTTAAGAACAGATAACCGTGTTATGATGAAAATAAACAGCGCGCTGATGCAGCGTCTGGAATTTGGTTTTTCAACCGCAATGGCCTGGGTATACTTCCTGGCTGTTATCGTTATCCTGGGAATCGCAATGGGAATAATTTCTAAGAGGGTGTACTATTATGAGTAAGAATGAGAAAACGTCTGAATGGGGAAGCATATCCAAAAATTACTACATTAAAAAAGCCGCATTGGATAAAGTTTATAAATTTTTCCGGGCAATTCTTCTTTTCGGGCTTTGCTTTTTAATTTTACAGCCGATACTGGACAAAATTTCCGTCAGTTTTATGGGTGAGATTGATTTATATGACGGCACGGTAATAAGTATTCCGCGCAATTTTACAACTGAAAATTACATACTTGCGAGCAATCTGATGGGATATTGGCCGTCGCTTTTTCAGACGCTGTTTATCGTGCTTACAAGCGCTGTTCTGCAGATTTCCGCCTGCACTCTTGCAGGTTACGGTTTTGCGCGTTTTAAATTTCCGCTTAAAAATTTATGGTTTGCTTGCGTAATGCTGATTATCATTGTGCCGCCGCATACCATTATGTCTTCGCTGTACCTTAACTTCCGTTTTTTTAACATCCTGGGATTTAAGGTTAATTTACTCAGCAGTTATATGGGTCTGTTTCTGCTGTCGGCGACCGGCATGGGGTTAAAAAGCGGTTTATATATTTTTATGTTAAGACAGTATTTCAGGGGTATGCCGAAAGAACTTGAAGAAGCCGCCTGGGTGGACGGATGCGGTAAATTCAAAACATTCATAAGGATTATGCTTCCGGATGCAGCTCCGATGCTTACATCGTGTTTTCTTTTTTCGTTTGTATGGCAGTGGACAGACTCTTTCTATACGACGCTGTTTTTAAATAATTACAGAATGCTGTCAAAAGGGCTTGGCGGGCTTGCCGACCGGTTTGCCCAATGGTGGGCTGCCGCAAACGTGTCTGCCGGAACAAGCGGCGTAAGCGCTTTCGCTCCTGTCGCCCAAACCCAGATGATGATAGCAACCGGTATGCTTATGTGCCTTCTTCCGCTTATACTGCTGTATCTTGTAGCGCAAAGAGCCTTTGTCGAATCCCTTAGCCAGACCGGTATAAAGATGTAGGTTTCAACACGTAAGCCGCGTTGCGGCAGCGTTTGAGATAAATTATTTTTTAGGAGGCAGGAAATGCTTAAAAAAACAATGTTTTTTGCGCTGATTGTATTATTGTTGGCGGTATCATCACATGTATGGGCAGCTGGCAAGGCTGATCTCAAGAACATGGATATTACCATTGGTAACTGGTATGAGAATTATAATACCGAAAAACCAACGCCCAATATGAGTAATACCAATGTTGCGCGCGATACGTTTGCGTGGCGTACCAAACTTCAGAAAGACAACAATTTTAAAATGCGCGAAGAAATGATTGCCGGCTGGGGCGGGATGCGGGGAGAAGCCATGACTTCCATTATGTCAGGCAGTCCGTCAGCGCAGGTTTTTGTTCTCGAA
This sequence comes from Treponema sp., assembly GCA_031256445.1. Classification (GTDB taxonomy): domain Bacteria; phylum Spirochaetota; class Spirochaetia; order Treponematales; family Breznakiellaceae; genus WQXQ01. Next base: position 47,131 of record JAIRQN010000056.1, read on the forward strand.
CCCGGCTGGGCGCTGCAGTTGATGGGACAGGATCTGATCTATCCGATTACGGATAACAAACTTATTGACTTTAGAAATCCGCAGCCTATAGATAAAAACAGACTGCCTGTTCCATGGAATACCGCAACTCTTGACGCATTTACATTTAACGGCAAGGGATATGCCATATCTGTCGGCGTTAATGTCAACAACGCTCAGGTTATTTTCTTTAACAAACGGCTTTTCAGGGAAGCGGGGCTCAGCGCCGATCTTCCGTACGATCTGCAGAAAAACGGCAGATGGACATGGGATGAATTTCTTAAGGTATGCAAGCAGCTTACAAGAGACATTAATAACGACGGTATAGTCGATACATATGCCCTGCCCAGGGATCTTTCCACCGATATGCTTGACGCGTTTGTTTCAAGTAACGGAGCTCAGTATATCGCCAGAGAAAGAAGCGGAAGGTTTGTCAATGCCGCCGGCCGGCCGGAGTTCCTGGAAGCTCTTCAGTATACAATCAGGCTGCAGACGGAAGGCGTTTTAAAACCGAAACCGGAAGATGCCAACTGGGACTGGTACAAAGCCGAATTTGCAGACGGCAAGGTTGCGATGAGGGTTGACGAGTCCTATGTATGGGGCGAACTTCAGAACATGAAGGATGATTGGGGCGTTGTGCTTCCGCCGAAAGGACCGAGATCTTCCGATTACAGGGTATTTACCCGCGAGAATGTGATGGTAATACCCGCGACATATACTCCTGAAATGGTAGAAAAGATTCTTTACGCTATGCAGCTCTGGTTTACGCCTGTTAGCAACGATGCCGAAAACTGGAAGGCCAGCTATGCAAACACTTTCCGGGATAATCGCGCTGTTAATGAAACACTGGCGATGATTCGCGAAACCAGACGGCATTTGCTGAAAAACTTTAATATGATAGGTTTAGGCAACAAACGCGGTGAAGGTTTTGCGTGGGAAATGTGGTACTTTGACGGCGAACCTGCGCAGCTTGTAGAGTCTGTAAGACCCGCCTGGCAAGTTGTTATAGACGATGCCAACGAAGTTTTTAAATAATTAAACTGTATTATTTTACCCCGGGAAAAATGTTTTGGCGTTTTTTCCGGGGTATTTTTTTTAAGGAGCGAATATGAGTAAATTAATTGTAAACGGATACAGTCTGCCAAATATTCCCTGGGAAGACAGACCCGCGTCAAGCGATCCTCAAAAGGAGCTGATGTGGCGGTATACAAAAAATCCTGTTATACCAAGGGATTTGACAACACATTCAAACAGCATTTTTAACAGCGCCGTAGTTCCGTTTAAAGGCAAAGACGGTTTTGAGTTTGCCGGCGTTTTTCGCTGTGATGATACAGTGCGCCACATGGACATTCACGCGGGAAGAAGCAGAGACGGTATCAACTGGGAAATTGACGATAACGCGGTTCAATTCATTAAGACAGATGATGATTTGCCGGATTCGGATTATAAATACGATCCAAGAGTTTTGTTTATAGAAGACAGGTATTATATCATATGGTGTAACGGTTACCACGGAGCAAGCCTTGGTCTTGGCTACACGTTTGATTTTGAAAAATTTTATCAAATGGAAAACCCGATGATGGTCTATAACCGCAATGGCGCGCTCTTTCCGCGCAAGATAGGAACGAACGGCGTTTGCAATTACGCGATGTACAGCCGTCCCAGCGATTCGGGGCATACGCCGTTCGGCGATATATTCTATTCTGAAAGCCCCGATTTGATTTACTGGGGAAAGCATCGTCACGTAATGGCGCCCTGCGGCGGCTGGCAAAGCACCAAAGTCGGCGCTGGCCCCTGTCCGATAGAAACCACGGAAGGCTGGCTTTTGTTTTACCATGGCGTTCTTACCAGTTGTAACGGCTTTGTGTATTCATTCGGCGCGGCGATTCTGGACATTGACAAGCCGTGGAAAGTGATAGCGCGTTCGCGCCCGTATATAATCAATCCGCGTGAAATTTATGAGATTGCGGGCGATGTGCCCAATGTTACATTCCCTGTAGCCGCGCTTGTTGACAAGGATACAGACAGAGTCGCGGTTTACTACGGCTGCGCTGATACTGTAACAGGTCTTGTTTTCGGAAAAATGGATGAAATTGTTGACTGGATAAAAATAAATAAGATGTAGCGTATGAAATGTGTTATAATTATATTATGAGAAATTTATTTTCTGTTTTAATGATTATATTAGTTTCTTTATCGCTTGTCGTTTGCTCTGATTTTTCCGGCTGGGATGTTATAGGCGGCGGCAGTTACGCTCCGGCTGTTCCGTCCGGAGTTCCGGGCGGAGATTACGTCTCAGGCGGAATGAACGGAAATCAAAACAGACCAGGTTCCGGTCAGCTGACATGCGGCGAATGGAGCGACATTAAGAATTACCCTTTCTATTTGAGTCTTTTTAATATAATAGATGATACGGATCCTGATATTGACGACAGTCAGCGCAGAATGGGTTTCAGGTCTTTTATTGATTACTTCGGTTTTGAAACCCGCTATATGGTCACTGTCAATGTAATTCACAATGAAGCTCCTGTGTGTGACGCGGCTGTTGAGCTTTACGATTCAACTGACGATTTGCTGTTTAAAGCAAAAACCGATGTTCTGGGAAACGCTTATTTATTTCCATACTATAACTTAAACGGCGAGAATATTACCGTTAAGGTAATAAGCGGCGGGTTTGAAACATCTCAATCCCTTGTTTACGCGCAGGAGGACGGATTGCAAATAGACCTGGACAGCCGCGATATTGCTCAGTCTGTTCTGGATATTATGTTTGTAATTGATACTACAGGGTCTATGGGTGATGAATTAAGTTACTTAAAGGAGGAAATCTCCGATGTAATAGGTGAAATATCCAGCCTTAACCCAGGTTATACAATTAATCTGGCGCTTCTTTTTTACCGTGATACCGGCGATCAATATGTTACAAGGTCTTTTAATTTTACCTCTGATATTTCGCAGCAGCGGCAGAATTTATCAAGGCAGCACGCTGAAGGCGGGGGTGATTTTCCGGAAGCTGCGGACAGGGCTCTTTCAGAGGCAATGCAGTTAAGCTGGACGGAAACCAGCGCTGTGCGGCTGCTTTTTCATGTTTGCGACGCTCCTCCGCACGAGGAACAGGAAAATAAAACATTATTTTTTAATTCGGTTAATGCCGCGGCTCAAAAGGGAATCCGTATTATTCCGGTCGCTTCCAGCGGAATTGATTTAAAAACCGAGTATTTACTCAGACAGGAAGCGCTGATGACAGGCGGGACATACATTTTCCTGACCGATGACAGCGGCATAGGCAATGATCACCTTCTGGCTACAGTCGGCGATTATACCGTGGAATATCTGAATGCCTGCCTGAAACGGATTATAAATGAATACCTTACCGGTGAAGAAACTGAGCCGGTTCCATATTATTTTCCATGAAACCCAGACTTGCCGGAATATTCCTGATTTTGCTTTTTATCATTTCGTTTCCGGCCGAAGCGCAGCTTTATAAACCATTCGCGTCTTTTCGCGTAATTAAAACAGAACATTTTAATATTATTTTTCCGAAAGAATCGGAAGCGTCCGCGCGTCTTCTGGCTTCTTACGCCGATCGCGTTTATGATCAGATAAGTTCGCTTTTGGGAATTGAAGTTCCCGGCCGTATTCCTGTTACTTTTGCTCCTCATACGGATTTATTCAACGCATATTACAGATCCCTGCCCGGTTCCCAGATTGTGCTTTACGATACCGCCATGGATTTGGAGTGGACCAATTTCGCGAATAACCTTGAAAGCGTTTTTCTTCATGAATTAACCCACGCGGTTTCCCTGAATTCAAGAAAACCTTTTTTCCGCTTCTTTCATTTTATTTTCGGCAATTGGGTTTCTCCCGCGAATATTAACGCGCCGCTGTTTATGGTAGAAGGCGTTACAATAAGCATGGAAAGCCTTTCCGGATTCGGCCGTGCGAATGATCCTCTCGTCAAACAAAAACTCAGACAGGCTGCGCACGAAGATAAATTTCTTACTCCGTTTCAGGCTTCGGGCGTTAATGATCTTCCTGGAAATGAGGGAATATGGTATGAGTACGGCGGTCTTTTTTCGGCATGGCTCATTAATACATACGGTATGGAAAAATATTCTCAGTTATGGAAATCTCTCGGAGGCGGGTTGAGGTTTTCGTTTTCTGTGTACAAGTCGCGGTATTACCGTTCTTTCAGGCAAATATACGGTATTAATTTTACAGACGCGTGGAAGTTATTTAAGGATACTCTGACTCTTGGCGATCTGGAGGAAAACTCCAATGACATCCTTCCCCGGAAAATGAGTTTTTTTTCTGAAAAATCAATGGCTATTCCCGCTCTTGCTTCGCGCGGGAATGAAGTTTTTATTCTTGACAGCCGGGAAAATAAAGTTCATGTCCATGGAAATGAGAAAATGCGTTCATTCAGCACAAGCGTCCTGTCGCCGTATGATATTGACGTCTCTCCGGACGGGAAGACAACTCTTGTGTCGGGTTATCACATAACAGGAGAAAGGGCAAGAGCGGTCGCCGCCGAGCAAAGAACGAAAACTGGAAGCAGCACAGGCAGAACAATTAAAGGGCTGTATAAAGCCAGGTATTTTCGGGATGGAGTTATAGGAATAAGAACTGAGCTGCATAATAACTGCATTGTATACGAAACATTTGACGGTAAAAAGGAAGTTCTTTTCCGCGGCAATGAAGAGCTTGTTTTTTCCGGGCCTCAGGTTCTGGATGACGATCGGATTGTTTTTATCGCGGCCCGCAAGGGAATTAGGGAGCTTCTTCTTTATAATTATGCAGACGGCGGGCTTTACCGCATTGAAAACGTCTCAGGCGGCAGCGAATACTGGCTTTATATGCGCGGCCTTGGAGTATCAGGCGGTAAAATATTTTTTAGTTACAATTCTGATGACCGTATGTATAAGCTCGCCATGATTGATATTGAAACGATGCAGGCGGTATTTAACAGGCGCGATATTTCAGGAGGCGTTTTTTCACCTGTTGAGGCGGACGGAAAAATATTTTACCGCGGGGTTTTTGTTTCCGGTGAAAAACTACTGCGCTTTCCTGAGGAATCCCTGTCCGGCGCGTTAAGTGAAATAAAATTTGCGGATGTTGACAGCGTAAATTACGGACTGACATTACGGAATGATATTCCTCATGACGCGGTTTCTTTTCTCGATGCGCGGCGGAATATTGTTCCCGCCGCAAAGCCGTATTTTGGTTTTCGTTATATGAATCCGCTGGATTTATGGTTTCCTGTGCCTTTGATCCGGCTAATGGAAACCGATGAAACCATAAAAACCAGGATTGACGGCGGCGGTTTTTTTACAATGATGATGGATCCTGCGGAAAGATTTTCATTATCTGCTTTAGTTTACGCTGATATCTTTTACCGGATGGCAATGGTGGATAGTTTAACGTGGCAGACTACTGTTCCCGGCTTCCCCCTGACAGCGGAATTTTCTGATAAGGTTTTATTTAATTCCGCAAACGATCCTTACCGCGATACCAGAGCCGCCCTGAGCGGCAGTTTTTCCAGGAGTCAAAAACATCTTCTCCTTCCCGGCTGGTTAAGGTATACCGTTTCATTGGGCGGTATTTACGCGCGCTTCGCCGATTTTGACGGAGGCGAAAGCGCGTATCAATGGGAAGAAACGGGAAGCGTTTTTGGAATCTATACCAACCTTTTGCTTTCAAGTATGCGGAAGAGGCAAAATGAGCTTTTTGGAACCGGCCTTTCGCTTCATGTAAAGGGAATTAGCGTTCTGGATAATTTTAAACCGCGCGTTGAAGGGATTTTTCTGGCAAGCATGGAAACCCGCTTTCCTGTAAACGTTACTGTATACGGCGCATATGACGGACAGGGAATGAACCTTCACGGGGTATCGCGCAGTTACGGACAGCCTGTTTTTGCCGATGCCGCGTCCGCAGAGTATTTGAATCCTGATAATCTCCGCCTTACATGGATTTTCGGCGGCGAAATATCAGCGGGAATTTTTTCCTTTGAAATTCAAAAAAATATTTCACACACGTATTTTAACCGTTTTTTTGGCCTGCTTTCTTTGCGAAATGTGCTGTATGAAGGAAACGGCAATTCAGATAACGGGGGAATCGGGATAAATAATTTACGGTTAGCCCAGTCTTTAATATTAAAAATGGGATTGATATCCTCATTTATCCCCATTAAATCAACTCCGTTTTTTATTCAACCTGACATCTGGGGTGCGTGGAAATTTTCCAGCACCATTACAGGAGAAGGCGCCCCGTTTATTTACGGCATTGGGTTTAAAATAAATTATTAATAAATCTGTCAGAAAAATCCCTTGGGCATTCCCTGCGGCATGCCGGCGCCGTCCATTCCCCTTGCGCCCTTGCCCATTTTCGCCATTTTTTTCATCATGCCGCGCATTTTTTCAAACTTTTTAATAAGGCGGGCCACTTCCGCGACAGACGTGCCCGATCCTTTCGCTATGCGGCTGCGGCGTGGCGGCCCGATAATTAAATGATTCGCGCGCTCTTTGCGCGTCATGGAGCTTAAGATCGCTTCCTGCCGTTTCAAATCGGCTTTATCAATATCCTCTTCGTTGATTTGTCCCTGCATTCCCGGAATCATCTCCAGCATTGATTGAAGCGATCCCATTTTTTTTACAGCGCGTAACTGCGAAAGCCAGTCTTCCAGAGTAAAATTTTCCTTCTCCATTTTTCTCTGGAGTTCCAGCGCTTCTTTCTGATCGATGACTTCCTGCGCTTTTTCTACCAGGCTTACTACGTCGCCCATGCCTAAAATTCGTCCGGCGATTCTGTCGGGGTGGAAAGGTTCAAAGTCTTCCGGTTTTTCGCCCGTGCCTGTAAATTTTAAAGGTTTTCCTGTTATTGTTTTAAGCGAGAGAGCCGCCCCTCCCCGCGTATCAGAATCGAACTTGGTAAGCACAACTCCCGTCAGTCCGATTTTTTCATCAAAGGTCTTTGCGATGTCGGCGGCGGATTGCCCCGTCATTGAGTCCGCGACAAGAAGCATTTCGTCTGGGTTTGCCGCGTTTTTAAGGCGGGACAGTTCCTGCATCATGGGTTCGTCTATCTGCAGGCGTCCTGTTGTGTCAATGATCACTGTATCTATCAGATTCAGTTTTGCCCAGGCAAGGGCGTTTTGATAAACTTTAACGCTGTCCGCCGCGCCGTCTTCCCTGTGAACAGGTACGCCGATCTGCCCGCCCAGAACAGCGAGCTGTTCCATTGCCGCCGGACGCACAAGATCGCAGGCTACAAGCAGCGGCTTGCGTCCGTCTTTTTTCAGGCGCAGGGCGAGTTTCGCGGAGCTTGTGGTTTTTCCTGAACCCTGCAGGCCAAGCATCAGCACTGTTGATATTACATCAGGTCCGCGCAGTTTCAGGGCGCGGCTGGCCGGGTCTGCGTCTCCAAGGAAAGAAACAAGTTTATCATGAACGATTTTAATGAACTGCTGTCCGGGATCGACAGAGCGAAGAACTTTTTCTCCCTTTGCTTCTTCAATTGTGGAATTGACAAAACGGCGCACAACCCGCAGGTTAACATCCGCTTCCAGCAAAGCCATTTTTATCGCTTCTACCGCGTCTTCTATATTTTTTTCCGAGATTGAGGATTTCCCGGTAACAAAACGCATCGCGTCTGTAATTTTATCTGTCAATTTTTCAAACATAATTCTTATAATCCGTCAATAAAGCTCTGTAGAAATTCCAAAGGTTCTATCTCGCGGTTTAAAATTCTGTACATGCCGACCGAGATTGGCATTTTTAACTTGTGTTTTTCCGCGAGAACTTTAATATACTTTGCGGCGGCGACTCCTTCCGGCAGGTAATTAAGCTCTCCGATGCGCGATAAAAGATTATCAATATCCCTGAAAGGCTCAAGGATGTTTTTTTCGACAATATCCTTGCCAAGCCGCCTGTTCCTGCCGAAAACCGAGCGGCAGGTAACGTCCAAATCGCCGATTCCTGAAATGGATGTAAACGTTTCAGGATGGGTTGCACCTAACGCTTTGCCGAGAATTTGAATTTCGTTTAATCCGGCGGCAAGCAAAAGGGATTCTGTCCCGTCTCCGAACATTCCGGTATCCGTTACAGTTTTAAGCGCGTCCAGTATTCCAAACGCGATTGCAATTACATTCTTGGCAGCCGCGGCTACCTGTACTCCCCGGACATCAAAAGAAGAGTAAACAAAAAGCCGCTGGTTTTTCAGCAGATCCCGGAAGCGGATGGAATTTTTCGCGTTTTCACTTGCCGCTATAAGCCCGGTAATTTTCCCGCATGATACTTCTTCCGCGTGGCTTGGGCCCGCTATATAAACAAGAGACTGGCGGTAAAAACCCGGAAGATAATCTTCCAGCGTTTCCAGAATTAACCGCGGACCGTTTTGAGTCGGAAGAAAACCTTTTGTAATAACGGCGATAATTGTATTCCCCTCGCGGATGGAATTTACTGAGAGCGTTTTTTTTAACATATCCAGCAGAAACAATGACGGGGCGGCGTAAATTAAAAATTGTTTTCCTTCGGCAGCTTCCTCAATATTTACTGTCGCTTTTAATGTATCCGGCAGCGCTGCGTCCGGCAAATATCTGGAATTCCTGTGATTTTTATTAATGTCATCATTTGTTTCCTCTTCGAAACTCCAGATGATTACATCTTTTCCCTTGTCGGCAATTACTTTCGCGATTGCCGTTCCCCATGCTCCCGCTCCCAGGACGGCTATTTGACTATCCATTTTTTTATTATGAAGTATTTTACTGATAAACTCAACACCGACAAGCGCGCGAACGGCGCGTATGAAAAACCCTTGCGTTGGCAAGATTGCCGTGTTAATCTTTAAGTGTGAGAAATTTGGCCAAGCTGTCGCTTTTCTTCAGTCTTAGTTTTGCCATTATTTTCCTGGCTGCGGCAGGTATGCGGTTTCTGTCACTTTGGGTCGAATGGGCGCTGCTTCTGCCGTCCAGAAGTGAATCAGTAATTTCAGTTTTAATCGCTTCCGCTCATTGGGCTCTAACGCTGGCGCTTTATTTATCTGTACTTGCCTCTTTGGCATATTCCGCGGCAAAACGTTATATCGCGTTTATGACAATTGTTTGCATAATGCTCCTTTCGGCTTTTTTCAGTTTTGGAATTTCATTCGCTCTGGAAAATTGGATACCTGCGCCCGGCGCGAAAACGATGAGTAAGCCGCTTGGCGGAAAAGGTTTGATCCTTTCCAACACTCAAAACAGAAATGAAAGAGCTGTTATTTTATTAAACGGCATGGCTGAACTTAACGGACCGCAGGTAATTGTTACTCCCAATGAACCGCTGCGTTTTTCCGAATCGGCGGAGAATGCCGCTTTTAATCTGCCGCGCGTTCCTTTTCAATTTGTTACTCCGCATTTTTTATCGGATATCGCGGACGACATCAGGCTCAGCGGCGAAAAGCTGCAGCGCAGTCTTAAAGAGGGGTATATTTCTTTTTTTATTTACGCCGGAGCGCTAATTTTTCTTTTAAGTTCAACAGGTTTTGTTTTTAAAATAAGCGTATGGCCTTTTGCCAATCTTATACTGGGCTTTATCGCTTTCAGGGGAATCCTGGCGGCGGAAACATTTTTAAATTCTTCGGATACGCAAAGGATATTTGATTCTTTTCTGAAGAATTTACTGCCCGTTTCGCTCGCGGTTCCCGTTATTTTTATCGGCTTCAGTCTGCTTGTGCATATTTATGCGATTTTGGTTTATGCTGCCAGAAGGCGGGATGATGATGGATATTAATTTTTCAAAATTGCGTTCTCCGCAGGTTATATTTCTGTTATATGTGCTTATATCCGGCGCGCTAATAATGGCGTTTCGTTTTGTTTTTCCCGGTTCCGAACCGCCGCTTTTATTTTTTTACCGTGACTGGCGGCTCATCTGCGGCGCTCTGGAACTCTTCAGGTTATTTCCCGCTTTGGCTTTTTCGGCGCTTATAATTCCGTTCGGCATGGTTTCTTCGTCAGATAATTTTATTGACGACGATCAAAGCGGTTTTTCCGCGATATTTTTTAAACGCCTTTTACCTTCAGTTATAATAGCGATTTGCGCAGCTGTTGTTTACTGCGGGATTTTTTTTCTCGCTCTTCCGCTGGTTAAAAACAGCGAAGAGAACCTGCTCTTCAGGGGGGAACTGTATAATCTTGCGAGGGAACGCGCGCAGCAAAACGCCGATGCCGGTGAATGGGATGAATCGCTTCAGTTTTACCATATCTGCGACAGCATATGGCCCGATAATCCGGCGTTAGACGATCTGAAAAACAAAATTGAGATTAATCTGGACAAAAGCCAGTCTGAAATAAACGAGGAAAAATCCCACTCGCGCACGGCGCTGGCCAGAAACTGGCGCAGTCTTGATTCATCCATGACCTCTGAGGAAAACGCGGAGCTGAACGCGGCGCAGGCAATTGACATGGCCTATACAGCCTTTGAGGAAAAACGGTATTTTGACGCTCACTGGCTCGCTTCCCTTGGCGGAAGGATTGCTGTAAGAGGAAGCCCGGAAGAAGCCAGCGCCGCCAGACTTGCGAGTAACGCATGGAATCAAATTCAGGCTCAAACGCCAAACAAAAGGGAACAGCGTTTATATTCGCTGTATGAGTTAAAATTATCGGGGTATCAGGCAATGAATTCCGGTGAATGGATACAGGCTTACTATATTTTCAAGGAGTTAATGGCTTTATCCCCGGATGATCCGGACGCGGTAAATTTCTTTGCCGTCAGCGAGCAGGAGACAAAAGGGTACGCTTTTTTTATTGACGAAATGGAATTGTCCATGGGAGAAATTTTAACGGGCGCGCTTTTTTCTTTTCCCGGGCGTAACGGCAGGGTAGTTATGCGGTTTTCCAGCCTTTCTGCGGCACAGGATTTCGCGTACGGAAGGAGCCTTGAATATATGGAGTTTGATAACGGCTCCCGTTTAACCGCGAACGTTCGCACGCCCTTTGTGAAACTGCTGCCTGTCACTATCGGCGGGAAATCGCAGGTTCTGGTTTTAATGCACGCCCTTGACAGGGATGATAAAAATATAAGCTGGCAGAGCGAGTGGATTACCGGGGAAAAAGGGCAGACATTAATTCTTGATATCGATTTTAATGTTCTGCTGCTCTTGACGCAGGTCAGGCGCGGATTGGGCAACCTTCAGCTTGATGAATTGTATGCCGCTTCCGGACAGCTTGGCTCAGCGGGATATATTACCGAAATTTTTGAAGCTGAAATATTGAACCGTCTTGGTTCCGCTGTATTTTTCCTGCCGATGGCTATTTTGGTAATTGTAATTGGCTGGCGTTACCGCGCGAAAACCAGGCCGCGTTATCTTTTTGTTCTGCTGCTTCCTGTAATGCCCGTTGTTTTTAACGCGCTTGTTTCACTGTATCAGTATATCTTAAATATGTTTGGTATCTGGCTGATTCTGATTTTTGGATTTTCTGCCGCCTTTACCGTGTTCGTCATAGTTTTGGCGTTATGTTTATTTATTTCGCTGATTGCGCTTGCCGCTCAGCACGGATAGGCGCCTTTCTCCAGTAATAACAATTTTTGTTTTAAATCCAGACCGCCCGCGTAGCCTGTAAGATTTCCGTCCTTGCCGATAACCCGGTGGCACGGGATGATGATTGGTATTGGGTTTCTGTTATTTGCCATGCCGACAGCGCGGCGCGCTCTTAAATTGCCTGTTGCCGCGGCTATTTGGCTGTAAGAGACAGTTTCGCCGTATGGAATATTCTGCAGCGCTTCCCACACTCTATTCTGAAAATCAGTGCCGTGAAGGGCAAGAGGCAGGTTAAATTCCTTTCGTTTACCGTTGAAATATTCGTCAAGCTGAGCCGCGGCTTTTTTAATCAGAGGGGTTTCTCTGACATGGAAATCTTCCGGGTTGTTTATTTGCGCTTCATTGTTAAAAAAAACACAGCAAATTGCGCCGCTCCTACTGGATGCGCCGTACCCGCTGGATACGCCGCTCCCGCTGGATGCGCCACTCCCGCTGGATGGGACATCTTCTTCAACAATTCCAAGATTGCAAATCCTGAAATCGTAATAATTAATATATTTCATTATTGGCAGTTTATCATACTATATAAGGATATATCTGACTTTTTTGTGTAGAGAGGTGGTTATTTGTTTTCATTAATGATATATTATATGTAGACAGATTTTCGATTAAAACTGAAAAATATTTTGAATTTAAGGAGAATATAATGAAAAGGCTTATTTTTTTGGCGATGGCTTGTTTGATTGCAGTTATATCCTGCGAAATTCCTCAATCCGTGACAGTAAGGGGAACTCCGGGAATCTATCTGCCTTTAGGTAACCCTTTTGAGGCTATGGCTCAGGATCAGCGGATTGAAAATTTAATCAGCATGGATTCGATTAAAGAAGCGATGAGCGGCGTGGGAATGATTTATGAATACACGGATCCGGCTTTTGGAAATACTCTGGTCTATTTGCTTCAGTATCCCATTATGGAAATGAGGCTGGATTTATCTGAGTCAATAAATGAAGCGCTGTCAGCCGGTGATGAACCGCAATCGTATACCATTAGTTCTGATATTCCTGTAGATCAGGGTCTGTTCAATACCATGTATCCAAATGGCTGTTTTTTAACCCCCAGCGGACCTTCAAGTACAGCGGGTGCGCCCTTGTTTTCCCTGGATCTTTCCAGTATGGCAAGATTGATCAAGAGGCTGGAAGGTACCGCGTTCGGTCTTGAATTGGACGATCCGGACAATATCTTTTTCGGAAAAATCAGGATTGAAATTCCCGGTTTTGGAATTAGTTATGCTACCGCCCCGGTAAGAGACGGCACAAAAATCAGATATATCGGAAGCGTAACGCAATTCAATCCTTTCAGTACGGCTTTGGATAGTAATAACAATCTTCCTATTAGTGTAAAAATTACCGGTCCTTGTTCCGGAACAATTACACCGGGAATGATTTTTGAATGGGATAACGCGGATATAGATACGTCAGGTAATGAGTTAAACGGTGAATATCCGCTTGACCTGGAATTAAGGGATTTTTTGGGCAGCGGCGTTAGTTTTAATCAGGTAAGGGGTTACATTTATATCGGCGGCGTAGGGGATAATGCCGCTATTACACTGACATCCGGATCTACGAATTTAATTAGTAATATTGATGGTACCCCGGCAAGTAATATACTTTCAGACAGGGAGAGACCTGTATTTACAGATCCTTTCACAGGATCGATACCTCCGGACAGTCTCGCGAATGATTATATCAATTTAGCCGGAGTTTTTAACTCCGCTACCCCATCCGCAATATCTTACAGTATCTTGATTCCTGCAATGAGAATTGATAACAGTATGGAGGACAGGGTAATTTACGCCGATATGGTTATCTGCCTTCCTCTTGAGTTCAGGGTCACCAATACGTCGCCCATTAACAGTAATTATGTAAAGCTGGAACTGGGAGATGTGTTACCCGATCTTAGCATCGGAGACGGCGGCGATTTATTTTTCCGTTCAGGAAACGAAGATGATCTCTTTAATCAGATTGATACAGTATCAATTATATTAAAGAATAAAAGAAACACCATTTTTGAAGACAATAACCTGTCAATTATGGTTTCCAATTCAATTAATGGCGTAGTTGAATATACCAGTTTCTTGAATTTCAGCGACAATCCGCCGCGTCTGGATTTGGATATTGATGAAATTGGTAATCCTTTCAGCCCAAGATTTGAAATTCTTCTTAGGAAAGAAACTGGTCAGAATTACGCCCTTCTTAAAATAAAACGCACCAGCGAAGAAGAACCGGCAGAGTTTGACTTCTTTATAGCGGTAGAGGCTGTAGCCGATATCAATTATACAATAACATTTCAAGGAGAATAAACATGAAAAAACTGATTATATTATTTTTTTGTATATCATTTTTTCTGCCCTTCTGCGCGCCGCGCCTGTCTGCGCAGGATTTAATGCAGGACGCGTTTTTTGATCCGAAAGAATACGAAGAAGATGAAGACGCCCTAAAAGAAGAGCCGGAGAAAGAATTTACATTTGCGCGTCAGGCATTTGAGTTTGGTTTTAATGTAGGCGTAGGGTTTGACAATAACCTTTTGGGAACAGCTGATATTCTGACAAGCAACATTATTATTGACTTGAATGAATTAAACAGCAGGATTAATGATGACGGGGTTAACATTAATTTTAATGTTGATACCGATTTGTTCATCAAATTTTCCAATATAGATATTGCTTCCGGCGTATGGTCATTTGGTTTTTCTGCCGGAGCTGAGGGTAACATCAATACTAATCTTCCAAAATCCCTGTTTACCCTTATTACCGCAGGTAATATTAATGAAAATATGCGTTCCAGCAGGGGAGATATTACCGCATCGGGAGGCATTTTCATGAACGCAGGCATTTCAACATCCGCGCAGTACGGTAAGCTCCGTATCGGTGTAAAGCCTTCGTTATTCTCGCCGATTGTTTTTATTCCCAGATCCGGAATACGTTATCAGCTTGATACCAATGATAGCGTTTCACTGTCAACGTCAGGTGAAATCAGCATTTACAGTCCCTTAACCGAAGACGGGTTCGATATAAATGAACTTAGATTTGGTTTTGATCTGGGAGTGGAAGGCGAATTCGCGCTTCTGTCCTTTCTTGACGTAGGCGGCGGCATTTACTCCATTCCCATTGTGCCGGCGGCGATGGAAAGCAGGCTGCTGCTATCAATGTCAGATATGGAATTCAATGTAAGCGGCACTGATTTAATGAACGGCGAGGAAATTTCTTTACCGGAGCTTGAATTCTCCAGTGAATACGGCCGCGAAAAATTAAATATTTTCCGTCCTTTGCGTTTCGAGGTTTATGCCAAAGTAAAACCATTACAAACTGGTATACTAACCATGATTCTCATTCCCAGTGCGGGCTTTTCGGTAGAAATCAACAATGAAAAAGGACATTTTAACTTTGGTTTGGACACATATACCACACTGTTAAAGGAGTTGATCAAGATTCGTTTAGGTACAAATTATCAGGAATCCATCTGGAAACACCGGCTTGGTTTGGGGTTTAATATCAGAGCCTTTGAACTTGCGGCGGAAGCAACTCTTCGTTCATCAAGTTTCGCGGGCAGTTTCAGCGCGCAGGGCCTGGGTTTGAATATTGGAATGCGTTTTGGGTGGTAGTAATTAGTACGCAAAAATTGTTTACTGAATATGTATGAATATTATCAGGCGGCCTTTTAAGTACCGCAACTTCGGCGCTGTGTATTGGTTAATAGGCATTAACGTTCTCATTTTTGCGGCAATGATGCTTTTGGGCGGGGATTTTCGTAAATTTCTTACCGTAAGAATGTCAATGATACCCGCTGCCGTTACACACGGCTGGGTCTGGACTTTTTTTACGTATATGTTTATGCACGGCAGTTTCAGCCACATTCTCTTTAATATGTTCGGCCTGTTCATTTTCGGAACGAATGTAGAAAGGCAAATGGGCAGCCGTGAGTTTCTGCTTTATTATTTTATTACAGGAACCCTGGCAGGCGTTTTTTCATTCATCGTTTATTACTTTACCGGTAATTATATTGTTGCGCTTATGGGAGCATCCGGCGCGATTTTTGCCGTTGAACTTGCCTATGCCGTGTTTTTTCCCGACTCTATAATTTATATTTGGGGAATTCTCCCGCTGCGCGCTCCTGTTATGGTACTTGGTTTTACAGGGCTGGAGCTTATTCTTTCGCTTACTGCCCGTAACAGCAATGTGGCGCATCTTACCCACCTTGCCGGTTTTGGAGTAGGCTGGTTGTACTTTTTGGTTCGTTATGGAGTTAATCCCTGGCGAAGGCTCACAGGACGTTAGCGTAAATGAAACGAATAGGCATACTTTTCGGCGGCAAATCGGCGGAGCATGAAATTTCCCTGTTATCTGCAAAAAATATTTTTGAGGCGATGGACAGGGAAAAGTTCGAACCTGTGCTGATTGGGATTGATAAAAAAGGCCGCTGGCTTATCAATGACGCGGATAAATATCTGCTTAACGCGGATAATCCTTCTCTTGTCAGCCTGAATCCTGACGGTAAACCTGTTGTTCTGCGTACTGAGAACACAGGCATGCTTCACGCGGAAGGCGCCGGGAATATCGGCCTTGACGCGGTGTTTCCTGTCCTGCACGGTCCGTTTGGTGAAGACGGCGCCATTCAGGGATTTTTAAAACTGGCGGACATTCCCTATGCAGGGCCCGCAGTGCTTGGCTCTGCGGTAGGCATGGACAAGGATGCGATGAAGCGGCTCCTGCGGGACGCGGGTATCCCTATCGGGAAATTTCTTGTCCTGAAAAGCCATGAAAAACCGCTGCCATTCGGGGAAGTCCAGGCCGCTCTCTCTCCCGTTAACGAAAGTAATTCTCCTTTTTTTATAAAGCCCGCCAATATGGGATCTTCGGTGGGGATCAGCAAGGTTCGTAATGAAGCGGAATACTACGCCGCGCTGAAAGAGGCTTTTCTTTATGATACAAAAATCATCATCGAGGAATTTATTCCCGGCCGTGAGATTGAGTGCGCCGTTCTTGGCAACGAAGAGCCGAAGGCTTCCATACCGGGAGAGATTATCCCTGCCCACGACTTTTACTCTTACGAAGCCAAGTACCTTGACGAAAAAGGCGCGGCGCTGGAAATACCCGCTAAACTGGATGAGCAGACTATCAGACGTGTTCAGGAACTTGCCATAAAGGTTTTTAAAACGCTCTGCTGCGAAGGGCTTGCGCGGGTGGATTTTTTTCTCGGTGGCGCATCCGGCAGACGCGAACTTATTGTAAACGAAATAAACACCATGCCCGGCTTTACCAGAATCAGCATGTATCCGAAATTATGGGAAGCAAGCGGCATTGGCTATACGGAACTTATCACCCGTTTAATTGAACTTGCAATCAGCCGTTTTGAAAAAGAGCGGCTGTTAAAAACAAGCGTGATTTGAGACTATTCCTTTTCTGGTGAAAGTCCCGGCACATCCCACTCTGCGGGAATTTTTACAGGCGCTCCTTTTGAATTAACAAAAGCCCATGTAACCTTCGCCCTGATCAGTAAATCTTCTCCGCGCCAGATATTCTGTTCAATTGTTCCGCTGACCGCGCCTTTTTTTACCGGCCGCGATTTTATTACCAGCGTGTCATCTGTAAAAGCAGGTTTTTTATACTCAATTTCTATTTTGGCGATATAAACTCCATATCCCAGAGTGACTGCTTTTTCATAATCGAAGCCAACATCCTTTAAAAACTCATATCGGGCGAATTCAAGGTAATTCAGATAATTTGCATTGTTAACATGTTTGTAACTGTCACACTCATAAGTTCTTACCTTTAATGTACATTGTGTTTCCATAAATATATTATAACAGACTTATAAATTAAATTTAAGTGTTTGTTGCATACCCGCCCTGATTCAGTTTTAATTTATTAATAATTTTGTTATATTATAGAGCCTCTTGCAAAACTCTCAAGAAACAAGAAATTGCAGATACTTGATAACCGCCAAGGAAAAAACGGAAGCCATAAGTACAAACGAAACTTTTGTATGCCCCTTAACGTAAAGTGAT
>JAIRQN010000057.1 GCA_031256445.1 Treponema sp.
TCACTTTACGTTAAGGGGCATACAAAAGTTTCGTTTGTACTTATGGCTTCCGTTTTTTCCTTGGCGGTTATCAAGTATCTGCAATTTCTTGTTTCTTGAGAGTTTTGCAAGAGACTCAATTGATAACATATTTGTTTAGTTTCGCATAACGTACCGACAGAATAGGAAAAATTTTACATCGCAGAGCGTAATTAAAACACCCTGAATTTCGCTCATAGAAACCTGTAGAGCGTTTCAAATGTCAATTGCCGTTTTTTCACACACAAACCTTTGGCTTTTTAAAAGCCTTTTACAAGCCGATTTTCTTTATTTCTTTATAACAATCCAAACATAGCAACAAAACAGATTACAAGATAGAATAAATACATGGACGAGGTGTCTTTATTAGCTCTGCAGAATGAAATAACAGAGTTGGAAAAGGTATTGACTGCCAAAAAACGCCAAGTTGAGGAACTTCAATCAGTCAACAAAGAAATAGTCCAGAACGTAACACAGAAATTATTGCCAGAAAAACAGATTAATAACCAATCGCCTCCCGAAGAAAAAATCGCCCTTTTCCGCTCGCTATTCAGAGGACGTGAAGATGTTTACGCAAAACTAATGAAACTTCGTTTCATTTTCGATTTTACTGTGCGGCAAAAAGCCGCACGAAACAGAGGATAGCTTTGAAAGTAAAAAGACAGGAAAATCAGGTTACCAGCCTGTATGCCGGAATGAATGGGTACAGGGAATATGTGAAAAACCAAAGGTAAATTGCAATAATTGCCCAAAGAGGTCACTCGAGCCAATAACCGACGAGATAATCAGAAACCATCTCGCAGGATTTATCCCGTCAAAAACTGAATGGAAAAACCCAACTCCTTTTGTTATGGGTGTTTATCCCTTATTGCAAGACGAGACATGTTGTTTTTTGGCAGTTGATTTTGATAAAGATACATGGCAGGAAGATGTTAAAGCATTTATCGATACTTGCAAACTAGAAAATATACCTGCCGCTTTGGAGCGTTCACGTTCAGGAAACGGCGCTCACATATGGATTTTCTTCGAAAAGAAAATAGCCGCCTCAAAAGCACGTAAACTTGGATCATTCTTGATGACTAAAACACTGGACAGACGACCTGAAATAGGTCTTGATTCATTTGACCGTTTTTTTCCAAATCAAGATACACTGCCGAAAGGCGGTTTCGGTAATTTGATTGCACTGCCTTTGCAAAAATCCGCAAGAGAGAAGAATCACAGTATTTTTCCTGATAGAGATATGTCTCCCTACACTGATCAATGGGCTTTTCTCTCTTCAATAAAACCGTTAGATGAAATTAAACTGGATGAAATTATCAATAACGCAATTCGACAAAATGAATTATTACCTGTGATTTACGATCCAGTAGAAGACGAGGATGATTCAAAACCATGGGAAAGAAAATCCGCATCCCTACCGACAATTACAGAATCCCTTCCTCAAAAAATAGAAATAGTTCTTGCCGATCAACTTTATGTTAATCACACAGGACTTCCTCCAATACTTCGCAACCGTATTCTACGGCTTGCGTCTTTTGCGAATCCCGAGTTTTACCGCGCTCAAAGAATGAGGCTTCCGACATGGAATAAACCGCATATTCTTTACTGTTATGAATATTTTCCTGAACATATAGGCTTACCGGTTGGATGTTTAGACAGTTTGATTGAAATATTTGATCATTACAAAATAAAAGTTGAATTTCAAAATAAGCAAAACAGAGGTAAAAGTATTGTTGTTAATTTTATAGGCGAACTTCGGGACGAACAAAAAGACGCTGCCCAAAAGTTACTGGCAAAACAAACAGGGATACTTTCAGCGTCTACGGCTTTCGGTAAAACTGTAGTCGCTTTGAGAATAATTGCTGAACGAAGAGTAAACACTCTCATTTTGGTTCATAGAAAACTGCTTGCCGACCAATGGGCAGAACGAATAAATCAATTTCTTGGAATTCCTAAAAAAGAAATCGGCTGTTACAGCGGAACAAAGAAAAAACGCACAGGAATTATTGACATTGCGGTTATGCAGAGCATTGTTAAGAAAGATAAAGTTGAAGATTGGATAACTGATTATGGTCAAATAATTGTTGATGAATGTCACCATATATCAGCGTCTTCTTTTGAGAGAATAATCAGGAAATGCCCTGCATATTACCGTTTAGGTTTATCAGCTACAGTCATTCGTAAAGACGGTCAGCATCCCATTGTTTTGATGAACATGGGCGAAGTTCGATATTCTAACACAAATAGCACGAAGGATGTGTTTATTAAAAAAGTATTTCCTCGTTTGACAAGTTTTTACTTACCTAACGAGTTTCAAGCAACAAATGAAAAACCTCTGGATATTAATGAAATATTCCGAAGTCTTTATACAAATGAAAAACGTAATGAATTAATTGTCAGTGATATTCTTGAGGCATACAATGAAGGTAGAAATTGCCTTGTATTAAGTGAACGGCTTGAACATTTGGATATACTACATGATTTATTATCAAAAAATATATCCGCTGTTTTCATATTAAAAGGCGGACTTGGGAAAAAGCAGATAAAAGCTATTATGGAATCAATTCAAAACAAGTTATCTGAAGAAAATATAGTTATTCTTGCTACAGGTAAATATCTTGGAGAAGGTTTTGATTTACCAAATCTTGACACATTATTTCTGGTTTTTCCATTTTCATGGAAAGGAATTTTGATACAATATACTGGTCGTCTGAATCGCACTTATCATGGAAAAAATGAAATACAAGTTTATGATTATGTCGAAGAACAGGTGCCGGTATTGGCAAAGATGTACAGAAGACGGTTAAAAGGGTACAATGGATTGGGGTTTACGGTGGGAGTATAATGTATGCTTAAAGATAAAATAATAATCGTAAAAGGTGAGGATAAAACAAATAGTATAAGTACATTGAATGAAAGTGATGGAAAAATCCTTATAACTTATCAAGACGGACAAACATTTCCATATAATAAAAAAAATGTACAAATTATTTACTCTGCTTTGACAAATGAAACAGCTTTGAAGCGTTTTATTTATCTAAAGCGAATAGCGCAAATAGTTGGACTTAAGGATACCAAAGGTGAAAATATTTTGGCTAATCGTTATGAAAAGATTGACTTTTTACATGAAGAAAATATTCTTTCTGCGTTTCTGACAGAGAAACTGCATAAAGAGAAAAAGGTAAATCCTGCTGTAATTGTTTTTCCTTTCGGTTTTAATATAAGTCAAAAAATTGCAATTGATAATGCATTTAAAACTCCTCTTACAATTATTGAAGGTCCGCCAGGCACAGGAAAGACACAAACTATTTTAAACATTATTGCAAATGCTGTAATGTTTGACAAAAGCGTTGCAGTTGTATCAAGCAACAATTCAGCAACAGCCAATGTTCAGGAAAAGCTAAAGAAATATCAAGTCGATTTTATCGCCGCGTATCTTGGTAACTCTGATAATAAAAAGGATTTTATAAAATCACAAAAAGAATTACCAGATATGTCTGATTGGGAATTATCTGTTGAATCAAGAAAATCAATGAATCAATCTCTTCAGTATCAATATAGAGCGATCAGCGCAATGCTGGAAAAAAGAAATGAATTATCTCAAATCAAACAGGAGCTTGACGCAATAGAATTAGAATATAGGCATTTTATTGTGTATTACGAATATGACGAAAATTTACCATCATATTACATAAAACCGGTTGTTGCATCCAATTCCCTGCTTAAATTATGGTTTACATGCGATAAACACATTAAGCGCAATAAATTATCAATGTTTTTGGAAAGGCTATTTAATACCCTTTTTAATGGATGGAAGCATTTAGGAGTTAAAAGCAGGAAGTTCTATTCTTTAGAACCTGATATGATGATCGCAATTTGTCAAAAGCGCTGGTATGTTATGCGTATTGAAGAATTAAATAAAAACAAAAAGCGGTTGCAATCAGAACTTGACCTTTTCAATTTTATTGAGAAAATGGAAACTTATACTGCATTGTCAGCGCAGTTATTTCGCTCGCATCTTTTTAATAAATATAAAAACCGTAAAAGAAAACAATTTGAGTTAAAAGATTTATGGAAAAACTCGGAAAATTTTATAGATGAATATCCTGTTATTCTGAGTACAACTTATTCTCTTCGCAGCAGCCTTTCCAATAGAGTGATGTATGATTATGTAATAATCGATGAAGCGTCTCAGGTTGATATTGCGACTGGCGCGCTTGCTTTGTCATGCGCGAGAAATGCGGTTATTGTAGGTGATTTGAAACAGCTTCCAAATGTAGTTGATTCTGATACAGCGCAAAAAACAGATATTATTTTTTCCGAATTTGATTTACCGGATTTTTACCGGTATAAAAATCATAGTTTGTTGCTTGCTGTCTCAGAGATATTTCCAAAAGCGCCGAGGACATTATTACGTGAACATTATCGCTGCCACCCAAAAATAATAGGATTTTGTAATCAGAAATTCTATAATGGAGATCTCATCATTTTAACAGAACTTAAATCAACTCGTGAACCTCTTATGGTATATAAAACCTCAGAGGGAAATCATGCCCGGGATCATGTCAATCAACGTCAAATTGATGTAATAAAGAATGAGATTATTCCCCAACAGAAATTATTTGATGGTTCAATTTCTATTGGTATTGTAACACCTTACCGTAATCAAACTAAAGCTCTTAAAGACGCATTTGCCGGAAGCGGCATACAGGCGGACACAGTTGATAAGTTTCAAGGACGTGAAAACGATGTTATTATCCTGTCAACCGTAGATAATAAAATTTCTGATTTTACTGATAATGCCAATCGTTTGAATGTCGCTATTTCACGCGCAATTGATCAACTTATTGTGATCGTAAATAGCGGTGATGATATGCAAGATAAAAACATCGGCGATCTTTTGCGCTATATCGAATATAATAATTTTGAAATAAAAAATAGCGCGATCTACTCTGTTTTTGATTATCTATATTCAGGATACCGTGATAAACTGAAAGATTTTTTAAAGAAACAAAAACAAGATGGATTAATAATATCAGAGTTCCCCAGTGAAAATCTGATGTATGATTTGATTCTTAAAGTACTTAAAAATGAACAATTTGTAAAATATGATGTAGCGGTACATGTTCCGCTAATGATGATAATTCGAGATATGAAAGTGCTTAATGAAAAAGAAATACAATACGCAAAAAATATTTTAACACATGTTGATTTTCTCATCTTTGACAAAATTGGGAAAACACCGAGACTTGTTATTGAAGTTGACGGAGTTAAATTCCATAAAGAAAAAACACGACAAGCTGAACGTGATGAATTGAAGAATAAAATTTTACTCGGATATGGTCTTCCATATGTACGTTTCAGGACAAATGAAAGTAATGAAGAAAAAAAACTTATAGAAATTTTAGAAAAAATTATATAAAAAAACACTCTAAATTGCCGTTATATTTCCGTCTTACATCTTGCTTTTCGTAATCCGTTCCGCCTTAATTTTTCGTAGTTCACCCACGGCTGGCGTAATGATAACAGACTGCCAAATTCCGTACTGATACATTTATTCGCATTTCGATACAACCTCGCTGATAAAGCGACTACCTTCGTAGTGAACAGTTTATCGGCTCTATCACTGGTATAACATCTAAAATATATCTGGACTAATATAAAAAAATATGTTATAGTAAAATCCTTGGGAGGGAATTTATTATGGCAGCAAAGGCAATAATTTTAGAGTTATCTGAAAACGGCAAAAATTATATGTAAACGCTGACTCGTTCCAGAACAATACAGGCGCAAATAGTACAAAGAGCAAGAATACTTTTATTAAAAGCAGACGGCGTACCTATTGATGTAATTGCAGACAAAGTCGGAATCAATAGAAAAAGCGTTATCTGTGTATAGAGAAAAATAAAAAAGGCAGGGCGGATAACGCTCTATATGACAAATAAGCCTCGCCCACATACACAACATACTGGAAAACGCGCGGATAAAGCCGTATAAGACGCGGTATTACTGCGGATACGGATTTACGTCTGACATGTCTTTTTGGTCTTTCGGAAGGTTATTCTTTACGTTTACAGGAACACATTGAAACTACCTTTATTAAGCAAAAAATCAGCGCTGAATTAAAAAAGATAGTTCCTTTGGAGAAAATCGCTTAAACTAAACTTGCGTACACCTCAAACGTATCACCTAACCCAAAAAGTCTGCTGATTGCCAATAAAACCCAATACACCGGGCTTTTTCTGTTTTTTGCGAATTTTCCGAATAACGGGAAACGCTCTGGGTGGTGGCCGTTTGTCGCTGTTTTTTTAACCTTAAAACCCGCCAAAGAGAGAGCTTTTTTGCACATTGAAGGCGACCATACGGTATAGTGATCGGCGGGGCTTGCAGATAAAAATTTGCGCAGAGATGAACGTCCGCTGATACCGGAAAATGACGGGGTAGAGAAGGCAAGGATACCGCCGGGATTTAACAATTTACGGATTTCAGCTAACACAGCGATGCAGTCGCGGAAGTGTTCAATTACGTACCAAAGAGTGATAACATCAAAGTGAGTAATGTGAAGCAAGGAGTGAGAAATTGGGAAGAAACCCTGAATTGCCGGGATATTCAATTTTTCTTTTACATAGTCAACCGCGTCCCTGGCGGGATCAATTCCGAAAGGAGAGAAGCCTTCTTCGCGGGCGGCGTCGAGAAACGGCCCGTACGCGCAGCCAATGTCCAATAAAGACGGAAGCTCGCCTGTCTTATTCCTTTTTCGCACCTCCGTGCCTCCGTGTAAATATTTTGTAATAAATTTTAAACGGCATTTTCCCGCGTTTTTAATATTTTCGAAATCTTCCAGATATGTTTTTCCGTATTGTTTTTTGTATTGTTCAAAAAAATACTCTTTTTCGTATTCAACAGGAGGCGGGCAGATTCTGTCCATGAAAATTATTCCGCATTTGGAACAGCGGCGATAGGTGCGGTTGCTGAAACGGGCGATACTTTTACATTTTTTTTCATTGCCGCAAACCGGGCATTTTCTGTTAACCTGCGGCGTAAATCCGTTAACCAATTCTGCAAGATTTAAATCATCTGTGAATTTTAATTTTAATGTACTTTCTTTGCATTTATTTATTATTTTTTGTGTGACTCCGTGCCTGTGTATCATGTATTTATTGAAGGTGATAAAACCGGCGGATTTTGCAAGTTTCCTATGATACGGCGTGGGGTGCGCAAGCAGAACAGGAGTTTCCGCGAAAACCGCTTCATAAGCTGTTAAACCGTAATGTGTGATTACAAGATCGTATTCAGATAAATGATCAGACAGATTTGGAATCATGTCTATAATTTTTAAATTTGGCGAAGAGGAGATATGAGAATTGTTTAATCCGCCCCTTAACAGTGTAATTTCAATTCCATTATGCTTATTTTTAAGGAGTTCTCTCGTTATTTTTACTCCAAGCCCTGCCGAATCCTCATGCCCGAATGCAATTAAAATTTTTAACTTTGATTTATTTGTATTTTGGACTTGTTCGACAACAGCGAACCTTCGGTTCGAGTTAGTTGTCTCACAAGTTCTTTTAAGCGGTAGTTGTTCAATAACTGAAGTTATCGAACAACTCTTTTCTTTTTTTTCTTCCGTGTACTCTGCGCTTCTGCGCTTGCGTGTGATGTCTTTTACCAATAATTTAGGCGAATAAATATTTGCAGAAGGTTCAATAAAATTTTCCGGGACAAGCATATCTATTAAAAAATCAAAATCATCCCGGCAGGGGCCGCCTTCGTCAATGCCGATAACAGGCGCGATTTTTTTCCAATGCAAAAGTTCCTGCCGAGGCGTTTGAAACCTGTCCAAAATAATGAATTCGTGGTTCATGGACAATTGATCAGATGTTATTACCCATTGTTGATTGAAATTCATAAGTTGAAGTAAATTATTCCTGCCGTATTTTTCAGTTGGTAAATAAAGCCATGCTTCCCTGTTCAAACCGCGTAATTCAGCTGTTAAACGCATACAGCGCGTTAAATGCCCGCCGCCTTTACCGCTGTCACAGCAGGGGACTATCAGCACTTTTTTCCTCTGGTGGAAATATTTTTTTATACATGTTAATTATTACAGCTCCGTGATAACGGCGCGGCTCGTCTTTAAGCGCGGCGTATAATACATCAGCTCTGTCAAAATCTTCCTGTGTGTCAACAGTCAGGCGGATTTCAGAGCCTTGCCAGCGAAGGGGAGCATAAGGACGGTGAAGCCTGAATGTTTGCGGATGAGCGTACAGATAGGGGCAGACATGCTCACGGTCAAAATCTGAAGGAGTTTCGGATGCGGCGCGTAAAAGAGAGGAAGCGTTTACCGATTCAACTCCCGCGCCGTAGGGCAGTCCGCTGTAACCCGAATAATCGGCGTTAAGCGCCATCGCCTCGGCGTTGATTGCGCAGGCGGCGTCGGTAAAAACAAACGGGTTGTCTCCTGTCGCCCTGATAAGACGGGTAATTGAAAAGCGCCGGATCGCAATGCAGTAACGCTCCAATACATCGTCTTTTGGGCCGCATATTATCTTAAAGCCTGCTTCGGCGGCAAGCGGCGCGAAAGAGGAAAAAGAGTCTTCCGGACAGGCAAGAACGCGCAGATCGCAGGGAATTTGGTTTAACGCTTCCATAACGCGTAAGGCAAGCGGTTTTCCGCCAAGAAGAAGGAGGGCCTTGCCGGAAAGCCTTGCAGAATCAAGCCGTGACTGGAGCACAATTCCTGTCAAGGACTGTTCTCCTGTTCGTTCCCGCTGTTGTGAGTTTGTAAAGGCGTCTGAGAGTCAGGAGCGTTTACCTTTGATACGCCCCACTTGTTTGTTATATCATGGGCGCTGTGTTTCCATCTGAACCTGTTTTTTTTCACCCAATTTCTGCCTTCGGAAAATTCATTCCAGGAAGAAAGGATATCTTCTCCGGATTTGGCGAGAAAAGACGGAAATCTGTAAAGGGGCAAATGAGCATGATCGCCGCGGAACACAGGGGCTAGATTCTTAAGATAAAAACGCCGGTAACTTTTTTCTATTGTATAATTTTCTGCGGGTATTTCTCCTTCGCATAACAATTTTAAATGAAGACTGAGGGAAATCTCCTCTCCCCAAAGATGTGAGCGAAAACCAAAATCCATAAATTGCCAATGAATATTTTTCAGCGTAGCGTCAAACCCTCCCATATCCATAAAACGCTTTCGGTCATAAATTCCAATTCCGTCATAGGGATACAGGCTTAACGCGCCTTCTATATTCGGGTCCATTAAAACAGTGCGCATTTTTCTCCGGTGCGTCATTGGAGCCACAATTGTCGGTAATGCTTCGTAGTGGGAATTCATTATTAAGGGAACAGTACAGAGCCTTTGGAATCCCGGCTTGCTTTCAATATCATTTATTTCCTGCACAAAAGAGGCTTCTTCCTGACTGACTATCAGTCTTTCCGCCATTCTGCTTGCCGTTCCGCCAGCGATGATCTTCAGATCGCAGCGAAGAACAAAAAAAGCGGACTGTCAATTTCTGACGCGCCAAGATTGATCTGTTCGCCGATGCTAAGTTCCTTTTTAGGCAGAACAAAGCGCACAAAAGGGTACCTTTCCGAGAGATCCTCAATGTCATAATGCGGCAATGCTGACTCGATGGATATGACATTGTCAAAACCTGTTTTTTCAAGTTCCTGAAAAAATGATCTTCTATGAAGACCGGAGCTTGTAAGGACAATTGCCGAAATACCGGTAGAGGCGGCGCGTTCTTTTCCTCCGACTGCCGTATAAGGAGTTATTTTTTCATTAAAAATTGTAGGTATAGTATTCATCACAGTTTGCGCATAATCCCATGTCATCTGTTCCGGAATAATTTTTTTTGCATTGTTCCAGATAGCGCGGTTCTCCGTTTTGCCAGATGCTTTCAAGAGAACCGGTAAAAACATTTCCCAGGATATTGTTTTTTTCTCCTTTTAAAATTGATAAATCTTCTCTGCAAACAGGCGCTGTTCCGTCCAGCAGAATCACCATATCACGCATTATATGCCAGCAGGGCTGTCTTGTTAAAGGCGATATATCGGAAGCCTGTCTTTTCTCCAGAGCGCCGCAGAAATCATCATATTTTTGAATAATAATATTCGATTCGCCGCCGGCCGCGTCTTTCCAGAAGCGGTAGAATTTTTCAGTATCTTCTTCCGAGCCTGCTGTCCGCACCGCCTGAACATAGCAGTTTTTTGGAAAAAGTGAAAGCAGCTTTTTGGCGCAGTCATTCGCCTCGGCAAATCCCTGTCCCCGCATCTGCGCGTACCTTGAAGGATCGGTTGTGTCCAGTGAAACAATCCATGAAAGGGGCGTAAGCCGGTTTTTCCTTTTGTTAAGCGAAAAATCGGCGGACATTCCGGCAATCTTTTCCAGCTCTACGGTTTTCCAGCCGATACCCGATGTTTCAATAATCAAAGACAGTTCGCTCCGGGAAAGAACCGCCTCTATTAGTTTTAATTTTTCGGGATGAAGGCTTGGTTCGCCCCACAGGGAAAGATCGATGACAGCGTCGCCGCAGAAAGCGGAAATTTTATCAAGAAGCGATTCAAATTTGCCGCTGTCCATAAAGTCCTTTCGGGCTGTTGGCTCCGTTACTGACGTATATGGACATAAACTGCAATTTTGCGGACAGCCGCCTGACACCTGAATTGGGAAAAAGCATGGCAGAGTTCGCAGGATTTCAGGATGCATTTGAATTAGCCGCTCAGTCTCGCCGGCGCCGGGAATTTTCCCTCCGGCGGCGCCGATAAAATTTGACAGCAGCAGCAGGTTGCGTTTTGAATCGGCGCACAGGCTGAGCCTGTGGCAGCGGAGATCGACAGACGAAATTTCGGCTTCAATATCAAACGCGTTAATATCTTTTTGAATAACTGAAAATAGTATGTCCCTTTCGACAGGTCCGTCGTCCTTTACAATCTTTGCCAAAATGCCGGCGGTTCCGGGCGCGAGCATTTCCGGCGCGAGTCCGTAAGGCCAGCCGTCCGCGTAGGAATATTCGGCTTTATTCTCAAGATGCCGCCGCACCAGCGCGCCCGCAAGAGCGGGATCAAGGAATGGACAGTCGGCAAAGGCAAAATAGACACAGTCAAAACCTGCCTGATGTACGGAAATTCTTTCCAACAGGCTCTGTTTTGTCCAGGATTTTAAGACGGAGTCAGCTTTTTCTACCTCTACTCCGGTAATTCCGTTTAAATCAATGTCAGCGCAGGTAAAAAGAACTGTTTTTTTTACCCCAGGGAACATTTTTGCCCGTTCAATTGCCAAAAAAACACTGTTCTTCCCTTCAAAAACCGGCTCAAAAGCTTCGTCAGATAAATTTCCGCTATATAATACTAAAAGAGCATTCATACTATTATTGAATATCGGCATTTATGGGAAAGCAGTGAACAGTTGTGTGAGCCGCGGGAAGCTTCGCTGGTTGTACCGCCGGTAGCTTCGCTGGTTGTTCACAATTGATTTACTTTGCATTACGATTATTTGTATGGAAAAGAAAATTGAACGAGTAGAATTAGTTGTTCTCAATAAGCTAGGCGTCCTGGGCAGGGTAGCCGGGCATATACGCCATGAAGGCTGGAATATCAAACGCCTTTCGGTAGATGAAAATGACGGCAGCCAAGATGAAAGCGAAGCCGGTACTTCCAGCGGAACATCATTAATGGAAATTGATATCGAAGGAACGCATACAAAACTCGCGCAGGTAATGGAACGTATTCTTAACCTTGATTGCGTAAAGAGTATCGCCATGATCCAGAACGGGGAGAAAGTAGTAAGACAGCGCCCGCAGCAGAGGATAATAAACCCGGCTCCCAGCGAAGAAATCCTGAAAGCGCCGGCAAAAAAAGAAAATACCTTCAGAATTCTGGCAATTAATCCTGGTTCAACTTCCACAAAATTCGGCCTGTATGATGACGAATTATGCATATTTTCAAAAACCATCCGGCATGACGCCTCTGTTCTGGCGGGCTGCGGTTCAATATTGAATCAAAAGGGTCTGCGAAGGGACTGCATCATGAAAAGCCTTGAAGAATGCGGCGCTGAAATCGGGTCGATTGACGCGATTGCCGGCAGAGGCGGTCTTTTAAAACCGCTGGAAAGCGGCGTTTACGCAATAAACGAAAAAATGCTGGAGGACCTTCACAGCGCGACAGCCGCGGTTCACGCTTCGGCGTTAGGTGCAATAATAGCGTCGGAAATCGCCGCCGCTCTTGAGCGCAGGGAGCGGCCGGTAAAAGCCTATGTTGTGGATCCGATTGTTGTAGACGAAATGGATCGTAACGCGAAACTGACCGGCATTCCCGGCATTGAGCGTTCCAGCGTTTTCCACGCATTAAACCAGAAAGCGATAGCGAAGCGTCTTGCCGCGCGGATGGACAAGCCTTATGAAAACGCAAGATTCATTGTAGCGCATCTTGGCGGCGGCATTACTGTAGGAGCGCACAGATACGGCAGGGTAATTGACGTTAATGACGCTCTTGCCGGAGAGGGACCTTTTACCCCGGAGCGCACAGGCGCGGTTCCGCTGGTTCCTGTTATCAATATGTGTTTTTCCGGCGAGTACACCCGCGAAGAGATGATGGAAAAAGTAAATAAAAACGGCGGAATGAAAGCTTACCTTGGCACAAGCGAGGTAATTGACGCGCTTAAAATGATCAATGACGGAGATGAATTTGCCGCCCTTGTTCTGGACTCCATGGCCTATCAGGTGTCAAAGGAGATAGGCGCTATGGCCGCTGTCCTTGAAGGCGTTATAGACGCAATTATTCTTACAGGCGGTCTTGCCTATTCAAACCGCTTTACAGGCGCCATAAAGCAGCGCGTGGATAAACTCGCGCCGGTTCATGTATTCCCCGGCGAAGATGAAATGCTCGCGCTTGCAAGCGGCGTCCTTCGCGTCCTTCGCGGCACAGAGAACCCCGCGCATTATGGCTAGTGTCCCTGATTATTTCCCAACAACTTAATCTTCGCGGATATGTAGTCTAATTTATTATGATTTAAAACCGCGCGGCGGTAAGGAGTTTCAGGAAGGGATTCAATACAGTAATCGCCGCGTTTAATAAATTTTTTGCTTTTGCCTTCCGTGAACCAGTATACAAGCGCGATTTCTTCGCCGGTCATTTCAATGGCTGTTATTCCTTTTTTGCCCAGGGCGCTGCCTGAATTGAAAAGGCAGGGGACAGGCAGCTCGTCTCCGTAAAGGCTCTGGCGCAGAACATCGCGGCGTTCTTTTTTTTTCAGTTTACCAAGTTCACTGCGAAGGGCAGTGACCTCTTCTTCAATGCGCCTGCGGTCATCACCTGACGATGTAGGGTAGCCGCGGCACAGTCTTTCAACCTCAAACTTGATGTAGTCAAAGCGGCCCAAAGATTCAAATAAAGGCCTGTGCGTATGGCCAATAATTGACAGGCAATGGTTTTTAATGGAAAAAGCGTATGCTTTTTTTTCTATATGAAATCTTTTGTGCGGACTGCGCGAATCGGCTATGTTCCTGATGCCGGCCGGCCCTAAAAAATACCTGACCATAAAACGGAAGAATTTGTTAAACCTCATGTAAATTGACGACCATTGATGCCCATGATATACAAAAGCTTTTACAATGCCTGTTTCTATTTTTATTATATTGAACAGAGGGTACGGATAATATTTTTTGGAAAGAAGCAGCTCATCATGATTGCCGGCAATTTTATAGAGCCGCTTTTCCTCCGCGAAAAGGTTAAAAACCCGGTAAATGCCGGGCCATTTTTCGTGAATTTGATCCAATGAGTACTTATAAAGTTCTTCAATGTCGCCGTTAAGCACAAGAATCCAGCCGTTTTTAAAATAATACTCTTCCAGCA
Source organism: Treponema sp. (assembly GCA_031256445.1). Classification (GTDB taxonomy): domain Bacteria; phylum Spirochaetota; class Spirochaetia; order Treponematales; family Breznakiellaceae; genus WQXQ01. Next base: position 13,876 of record JAIRQN010000057.1, read on the forward strand.
GGCAGGTTACCATGGCTCCGTTATGGTTAAGATCGTCTCTTGGGCCAGTTCCCATGTGGAGATCGCTTATAATAATGATTTTTCCGCCGTTTGAGATATCAACAACCGCGTCTTCAGGGAAATCACCGGTTTCCATGCGGTCTAATAAGAATGAATCCGGCATTGGGCCATCAAGGACTTGAACCTCGGACCAAGAGATTATGAGTCTCCTGCTCTAACCAACTGAGCTAATGACCCCGACTTGTCACTTTAGTATATTTCTTATATCAAAGGGCGTGAAAAATGTCAATAGGACGCGGATTTACCGGCTGTGAATAAATGTTTCTGAAGTTTCCTGATCAGTTCCGATATTTCAACTGGTTTTCCGATATGGTCATTCATGCCTGCAGCAATGCATTTTTCTATGTCTTCCCTGAACACATTGGCTGTCATTGCAATTATCGGCACCTGTCTGCGCTGCGCGGAAGACGCGTAAAGTTCCGCTTCAAATTCGCGTATTTTTTTTGTTGCCTGGAAACCGTCCATTTCGGGCATGTGAATATCCGAAAGTATTAAATCGTATTTTTGATAATCAGCGCGGAACATCCGCACAGCGTCCAGCCCGTCTTTTGCGTAATCAATCGCAATGCAGGTATCTTCCAGTAACAATTGAATAATTTCCCTGTTGATTTCGATATCTTCCGCTACAAGAATAACCTTGCCGTAAAAAATATTGTCAAGATCGTTAAAGTCCACTTTCTTTTTTGCGTTTATTTCTTCTTTTAACCGTTTTCCCTCTTCCAGCGGAAGATCAATCGTAAAAACTGCGCCTTTGCCGTATTCGGACTCAAGCGAAATGCTGCCTCCCATCTGCTCTATAATATTCTTTGAAATGGCGAGGCCGAGTCCCGTGCCCCCGAAACGGCGCGTTATGCTTGAGTCCGCCTGATTGAACGGGCTGAAGAGGTGATTTTTCTGATCTTCTTTTATGCCAATTCCGGTATCTTTAATCCGGAAACGAATAATCGGCGGCGTGTCCGTTACCTGCACATCAAAATTGATTATTCCGTTTTCCGGAGTGAATTTTACCGCGTTGGAAAGGATATTAATCAGCACCTGGATAAGCCTTTGTTCATCGGCGATTACGCAGAACGGCAGATTGGGAGCCGGATTAAAAACGAACTCCTGGCATTTTTCATTTATTCTGAATTCAATCATGCTTTTCACATGCTTGAGCATTTTTAACAATTCAAATTCTACAGGCGACAGTTCGAATTTTCCGGCTTCAATTTTTCCCATGTCCAGAATATCATTGATAATTCCAAGCAGGTGAAGCGAGGCTTCGCTAATCCTGGAAAGGCAGTATTTTACCCGCGACTGATCGTCGGAATTCTTGGCGATTGTCGCCATTCCGATTATTGCGTTCATTGGAGTGCGCATTTCGTGGCTCATTCTGGAAACAAAATTTGTTTTAGCCCTGTCAGAAGACTGCGCCTGCTCTTTTGCCTCGATCAGCGCTTTTTCCGCTTCCGCTTTTACAAGAAGGCTTACCATTGCTCCCGCTGTCAGTATCATTCCTCTGGCGTCTTTTTTTTTCCATTCCGTTTCGTCACTGTGACGCCCGATTGTCATTATTCCCCAAATGTTTCCCGCGATAATGATTGGCACAAAAATGCATGATCTTAAACCGTCAAGGGCGAGCTCTTTTATAAGTTTTGATTGTAAATCCAGTTTATTGCAGATAAGGTATACGTCGCCTTTTATCATAAAAGTTTCATACAGAATGCTTTCCTTTGAAAAATTTATTTTGGCGCGCGGGAACGGTTTTAGTTTGGGATCGCTCCATTCATGCTCGATAATCAGTGTGTTGTCTTCCCTGTTAAACCGCGCAAGAGAGGCGTGTCCTGCCTGCATGGATAATGCGATCATCATAAGGGCATTGCGTATTAAAACGCCCGTTTCATAATTAGTGCCTATATTCTGCGTAAGCGCGGTCAGAAGTTCATAATGGAGCTGCCTTCTTTGCAGCGCGGCGTTTTCATTGCGCAGGGGGATAATTGCTGTACGGTAACGCCAAAACAGGAAGGAAAACGCCCCCGCGGCTGTTGCCGCAAAAGAGCAAAAAACCGTTAATAAAATATTGTTCAATATAATTCTCCCAATAAGTTATACGAACATAAACTATACCAAATTTACCGTGAATTGTATATAATTTAATTAATGTGGAATCCGCTCGCAAAAATAAAGGCAGTTCTTTATAACCTTGGTTTTTTCGCAAAAACGCTGAAAGGAGTCGGGTATTTTATCAAACATTCCCAGGCTTCATTCAAAATTCTGGTAATGCAGATACTTTTTACCTTTGTTCACGCGCTGGGAATATCAACTCTGCTCGCTTTGGCAATCGGCGCGGCTGTAAATATCATCGGCACCCCCATGTTAGTTCAATTTTCCCAGGAACAATTGATTTATTCCATCCTAATCACCATTATTTTAAGGGAACTGGGGCCTCTTCTGACTGCTTTTATAGTTATTGCCCGTTCGGCAACGGCTATTGCCACTGAAATCGCCGGAATGGTCATTTCCCATGAGGTGGAAGCCTATATTTCAGTCGGAGTTGACCCGATTGAACACCTTGCGGTTCCAAGATTCCTTGGAGTCACCGCTTCTCTTGTCCTTTTAAACATATATTTTTCCGTTTTCGGACTTGCCGGTTCATATATGGTTGCCCAATTTTTCAGTTCAATGCCAATGGATTACTATTTTGGCAATCTTCTTCAGCATTTGAATCTCCGGGACGTGATGCTTTCCCTGATAAAAAGCGTTTCTTTTGGCGCGATCATTTCCATCGGCGCGGTTATTGAAGGTTTTTCTGTTGAAAGGGCCAGTACAGAGGTTCCGGTCGCCGGTCTCAGGGCGGTCAGCAGCGCTTTTGCCCTCTGTATAGTTGTTAATGTGCTGTTATCGGCGTTGTATTACATTGTGATGGTATAATGATAAACATAATTGAATTGAAAAATGTTAGTTTCTCCGCCCAGGACAGGAACGTGATACAGAGCGTGTCCGCTTCATTCAATACGGGAAAAACAACCGCTCTTGTCGGACCTTCCGGCAGCGGAAAAAGCACCGTACTGAAACTTGCCGGAGGGCTTTTAGTCCCTACCGAAGGAGAGGTATTATATAGGGGCAATAATGTAGCTTTAATGAACAGAAATGAAAATCTTCAATTCCGGTGCGATAGCGCGTTTGTTTTTCAGGATTCGGCGCTTTGGGCCAACCAGAATTTGGATCAGATACTGGAGCTTCCCTTAAAGATACATTTTCCTGAAATGAAGAAAAAGGACCGCGCTCAAAAGATAAAATCTTTAACTGAGCTTGTCGGCTATAAAAAGGAGCTGAATATCAGGCCGTCCCGCCTTTCAATGGGGGAGCAAAAACTTATCGGTTTTGCGCGGGCATTATTGTGCAGTCCAACGCTTCTTTACCTGGATGAGTGGGTAGAATCGCTGGATGAAAACGCCGCCGACAGGCTTATAGGCATTGTGAAGAAAATGCAAAAGGACGGCGTTACAGTGCTGTTTGTATGCCATGATATGCGCATAATAAAGATTTTGGCCGATTATATAATGATAATTATTGACGGTCAAATAGTCATACATGATACAAAAGAAAATATAATGAATGATACTGAATTGAGTAATTATTTGAAAACGGGGTTGGCATTATGAAATTTTCCATACGTTTCGCGGATCAAATTGTAGGGGTTCTTATTATTCTTGCGCTGGCGATACTTGTTTTTGTTGTTTTTATGCTTGGCAGAAGCCAGCGCTGGTTCGCGCGCGATATTCAATATAAAACCTATTTTACATCCGCGGCGGGATTAAGCCCCAATATGTCTGTGCAGTACAAGGGATTCAGCATGGGCCGCGTAAAAAAAATAATGCTTACGGAAAATGACACTGTAGAAGTAAATTTTATAATTTTCGAAGAGCACCGCCACAGGATTAAGGAAGGCACCCTTGTTGAGGTTGTTGTAAGCCCCATCGGCCTTGGAAATTCGTTCCTGCTGCATCCCGGCAGGGGGAAAAGCGAGATTCCGGAAGGCGAAGTTATTCCGGAAATAAATTCGCAGCAGGCGAAATTCTTCATTGAAAACAGGCTGGTGGATAAACCGGAAACAGGCGACAGCATAGGAAATATCGTTAATCAGGTAAATATGCTGCTTGACACAATAAATGTCGCTCTTGCAGGATCGCAGGAAATGGCCTCTTCCAAGGAAAAATCGGCTGATGATCTTGCAATCGGCCAGATACTTATTAATGTGAATGACGTTATCGGCGGAGTTAAAAATATCGTAGATCCTCTTTCTTTACGGGTCGATCCGGTGTTAGGTGAAGTACAATCCCTGCTTGCGCAGGTACAGGCATTGATTGACGATCTGAATAAGCAGCTTAATCCGATTCTCGCGGATGTCGGAACATTAACGGATCAGCTTTCCCAGCCGTCGGGAACGGTTATGTCAATTCTTGACGGAGAAGGCCTTGTATACAAAGATCTGTTAACGCTTCTTGAATCGGTTACAGGTATTCTTGTCAATCTGGAAAAAACATCCGATGTTCTTCCGGCGCAGATTCCGGGCCTTCTTCTGGATATAAACGCGGCATTAAGAACGGCTCAGGATGTGCTTGTCTCCCTTACCAATAATCCGCTGCTTAAGGGAGGAGTGCCTGTGCGCAAGGAAACAGGGCCTGCCGGAGCTAATCCCAGGAATCTGGAATTCTGACGAATGGAGTCTTTATGAAAAAAACGGCATTGTTGTTGATTGTTTTTACCGCGGCGGGTTTATGGTTCTGCGCGTCCTGTTCTACAGCGTCCAAAAATCCTGGAGATATTGAAATTCTGCGTTCCCAGACGGAATCGGAACTGGAAATAGCCAATAAAGAAGCCGGCAGGGGCAATTACGAAACCGCGCTCAGGATATTGAATGAATGCAAACGCAAGGCGATTCTTTGCGATGATTCTTCTCTTTTAATCAGGATAAGCCTTTCCTTGGGCAATGTGCTTTTAACGGTGGGCAGGGAAGAAGAGGCGTTTGCCGAATGGGAGGCCGCCGTTAATGAAGCGTTAAAATCGGGTAACAGCGAACTCGTGTCCATTTGCAGAATATTTTCGGCAAGAGGGCGGCTTGTATCAGGCAGGGCCCAGGCGCAGTCTGTGCTTGACGAGGTTAACCGTGAAGCCGGCAATATTAAAACCTCAACCCTTTATATCGCTTTTTCCTGGCAGGTAAGAGGTCTTGCCCTGCGCGAACTTCGATCATATAAAGACGCGGAAGAAGCCGTAAAACGCAGTCTTGCCATTCATGAAAAAGAAAGGTATCTTGAAAATGCTTCTTACGACTGGTACCTGATAGCGTCTGTCCGTTCATTGTCAGGTAACACAAAGGACGCTCTTGCCGCGCTGGAAAACGCGGTTGCGATTGACCGCCGCATAGAAAACTCATGGGGGCTTGCCGCAAGCTGGCGCGCCATGGGAGATGTTCATCGCAAAGCCGGAAACGCCAAAGAAGCGGCAGAGGCTTATTCGCGCGCCAGAGCGATCTTCGCGGCGATGGGGAACGAGCAGGAAGCGGCGGAACTGGACAAAAGAATTGGCAATTAGAGGGGAATTATGAGCAATGTTTTTATGGATACATATAACAGGCTGCCTGTTACATTTACGCGGGGAGAGGGGGTATATCTCTTCGACATTAACGGAAAAAAATACCTGGATTTCGGTTCCGGAATCGCGGTTAATGTTCTTGGGCATAGTTATCCGCCGCTGGTCCGCGCGGTCAGCGAACAGGCGGCGAAATATTTTCATGTGTGCAATTATTATCAAAGCGATGTAAGCTGCGCTTTCGCGGAAAAACTGGCGGAAGCCTGCGCGCCCGCCGGAATGAAAAAAGTTTTTCTTGCCAATTCCGGAGCCGAAGCAAACGAAGGCGCCTGTAAACTCGCGCGCAAATATTCGCTTTTAAAATACGGAACGGGAAGGCATACAATCGTAACCCTGAAAGGCAGTTTTCACGGAAGGACAATTACAACTCTTTCGGCTACAGGACAGGAAAAATTCCACAGGGACTTCGGCCCCTTTACTCCCGGCTTTATGCATATTCAGGGAGGCAGCGTTGAAGAGCTGGAAAAAGCGCTTGATGAAAAAACTGTAGCGGGACTTTTAATTGAAGCGGTGCAGGGTGAAAGCGGAATTGTCCCGCAAACGCAGGAATTTATCCGGGAGGCGGCAAGGTTATGCGCACAGAGGGATATCCTTCTGATTTTTGATGAAATACAATGCGGCCTGGGCAGAACTGGGACATTCCTCGGCCTTGAACAATACAAGGATGAAGCGGGCAATCAGATAAAAGCCGATATTGTCACGCTTGCCAAGGGATTGGCCGGCGGCATTCCGGCCGGAGCTGTTCTTGCCGGTGAAAAAACCTGCGATATTTTTATTAAAGGGGATCATGGCAGCACATTCGGAGGAAATCCGGTTGCCGCGGCGGCAGGGCTTGTTGTGTTAAAAACCGTAAATGATCCCGCGTTTCTGTCTGAAATTTCCCGCAAAGGAGAGCTGCTCTGCTGCGCTCTTAAGGAAAATCCAAAAGTAAAACAAATCCGCGCGAAAGGGCTGATGATTGGCATTGATATTGAAGGAGAAGCCCGGCCGCTGCTTGAGGCGGCAATCGCGAGAGCCAACAAACAGCCGGGACTTTTAATGCTCTGCGCCGGCGCAAATACGCTGCGTCTTCTTCCGCCTTATATTATAAGCGACAGTGAGATAGAGCAGGGGCTATTGATAATGAACGAACTGCTTTAAAGACTCTGCAGTTGTAAAAGATTTACTTTTTCTTTCTCTGGAAAAATCCGTACTTGTAACCTACGCCCTGGATTTGGGAACCAGATAGTTCCCTTTTCCCCCCTTTTACATTAATTTTGTGTTTATATTTTCATTTTGTGAATGTTTTGATGGAAATAATGTTTTTTTGCCTAAAAATTTGGTAAATTTGTGAGTAAACGCACGGTTTTTGTTTATTTTATCGGCTGTTATAAAAAAAGGAAAAATTTAACCACGAACCGCACTAAACGACACGAACCTTTTGTATCAAGTACTATTTTACAATACTGATTATTTCAGCATTGGGGAATGGATTAAAATTTACAAACAATCCGGGATTTATATAACATTCATTTTTCAGTCAGGTAATCAATTCTGCCTTCACCCAGGGCATTCAGTATTCGCCGCTTGATTTCCCCGGAATCGGGAGACGCGCCTGTAAAGTCCGCGATTCGCCGGCGAAAATCGCCGCGTTTGGAATTTTGACCGTATGGGCAGGTACAGGCGGCTTTTAAAATGTTTTGCCGCGCGGCGCAGGCGATAATCTGTTTTTCCTCAAGCAGGGCAAGTGGGCGGATAAGGCTTACCGGGTATTTCCGGTATTTAAGAAGAATTGGCATTGCGGATATAGTTCCGCATGAGCAGAGATTCATAAAAAAAGTCTCGATAATATCATCCAGATGGTGGCCAAGTGCGATCTTATTAAACCCGTTTTCAACGGCGTATTTTAAAAGCTCTGTCCGCCTTTGCGTAGAGCACCAGTAACAGTTCATCTTCCTGCCTTCTTTAAGCCTGCCTGTAACAGGCACAAAAAGATCGTTAAATGGAATTTCCCATTCAGCCAGACGGCCGCAGAGGACTGACTTTTTACAGCAGGCGCAAAAATCTGTGCTTATGTGCAATGCCGAAAGATCGTAGCTGATCTTCAGCGCAGGCCTTACCGCTGAAAGCGCCCACGCGAGGACAGATGAATCCTTGCCTCCTGATACGGCGATAAGAATTCTGTCTCCGTCGCATATCAGTGAACGCTCCATGACAGTTTTCACAACAAGCTTTTTGACAATCTCATCAGGCTCGGTCTTTTTAAAAAATCTGCTCATTGCCTTTCTCTCTTAACCCGTCACCAATAGCGTCCCTTAGAACAAGGCTCGCAAGTAAAAACCCCGCGCTTGCGGTAACCGTGACTATGCTTCCGTTAGCAGCTTTCCTGTCTTGCGGCGCGTCCTGCATGGGAGGCGGCGCGCAGTCTTGGTGCAGATTCCCACGGATAGGTTCTTCGCCTGAATAAACGGCTGTAAATGTGCCTGTAAAACCGCGTTTTTTTAAACCCTGGCGTACGAGCCGCGCCAGAGGGCAGACGGATGTTTTCCATATTGGAGCGGTTTTAATTAATGACGGATTCATTTTCAGCGCCATGCCCATACTTGAAAAAAGGGTAACTCCGGCTTTGCAGACAGTTTCAATTAAATCAAGTTTATGATTAAGGGAGTCTATCGCGTCTATCACATAATCCGCGCTTTCAATGCCGAATAAATGCGCGTTTTCGCGGCAAAAAAGCGCGTCCCATGCCGTAATTTCACATAATGGATTTATTTCCAGAAGCCGTTTTTTCAGCGCCGACGCTTTTGGCTGCCCAACAGTAAAACTTGTCGCTTCTATCTGCCTGTTTATGTTGGAAGCGCAAATACTGTCGTTGTCGATAATACCGATTTTTCCAATTCCGCTGCGGACAAGCGCCTCCGCGGCCCAGCTCCCCACGCCGCCCGCGCCGAAGACGAGAACGCGTTTTTGACTTATTTTTTCCAGTCCTGTGCCGCCTGTGAGCAATTGAAGACGCTCCAGAAAATTATGGGGAACAGGATGGCTGCCATCAGGAGGTTTTTGGTTTTTCAGGTAACGCTCCTCTTCGCTGAAAACGCAGCCGCAGTATTTTTGCATATAAAGATTTTTTTCGCGGGCGGCGGACTGGCCGTCCCTGAACAGCGGGCGGAAGTCCCTGTATAAAAATTCAATCTGATATTTTGCCGACATTTGCCCGCCTATGCTTCTTAGCGCCTCATGATCCTGATACGGGCTTGTCAGCAGGCTTGTTGAAAAAGCGGAAAATCCTTTTTCCGCCGCGAAAGAAGCGGTTTTTTCAAGACGCAGCCTGTAGCAGGTTAGACAGCGTTCATTCTTCCGCGGATAAACAGCGCTTATAAACGAACGAAGACCGTACTCATCAGCCGTTTCAAGTTCAAGTTTTTCGTTAGCTGCAAATTCAGCAAGGCAGTCCCGGCGCGCCCTGTATTCGGTAAAGGGGTGAATATTCGGATTATACCAGAAGAGAGAAAAGTTAATATTTTCAGCGCGGAGGTTTTTCACGCAGGAGACGGAGCAGGGCGCGCAGCAGCAATGCAGCAGAACATTCATACTCATAACATGCTCACGGGATCTACATCCACTTCAAGATACGCCTTTGCGTCTTTGCCGTTCTCATACAGGGAAAGAAGTTCCCGCGCGGCATAATGAATGACGCCCATTGACGCGCTTCGCAGAATCACCTGATATCTGTAATTGTTATTGATGACGCCGATAGGGCACTGCGCGGGACCCAGCATATCCGCGTCTTTGGAAATCAGAGGCTGCGCGAGGGAAGCGAGCCTGTTTATGGCGGCCTGTGCGCGGTTTTCTTCCCTTGCGCGGATTGTAAAGCGGATGATTCTTGAGAAAGGCGGAAAATTCAGCGTTCTGCGGTGCGTTAATTCCGCGCCGTAAAAACCCTCGACATCAAGAGCGCATGAGCGGGTAATAGCGGGATCGTCCATTCGAAGGGTCTGGACAATTACCTTGCCGTCCGGGAAGTAACGCCCGGCGCGCCCCGCGACCTGGACAATGAGCGAAAATGTTCTTTCCGCCGCGCGAAAATCCGGCAGGTGCAGCCCTGTATCCGCGAAGATGACGCCGACAAGGCGCACGCCCGGAAAGTTGAGCCCTTTCGCCACCATTTGCGTTCCAAGAAGGATGTCAATCATTCCCGTTTTAAAGAGGGCAAGCGTCTCTTCAAGACCTCCATTTTTTCCCGCTGTGTCCGCGTCCGCGCGCCTGAGACGCAGATCCGGAAAACTGCGGCGGACTTCTTCTTCGATCATTTCGGTTCCGAAGCCTCGGTAACCGGCTTCCACCGAGCCGCAGTTCGGACAGGCGGATGAAGGGCCTTCGCTGTAGCCGCAGTAGTGGCAAATGCAGCGGCCGCGGCTTTTGTGCCATGTCAGGGAAACTGAACAACGCCGGCAGGTTTGTTCCCATCCGCAGGACGGGCAATGGTAAAAATGGGCAAATCCCCTTCGGTTCATAAAAAGAATTGTCTGTCTGCCCATCTGCGCTGTCAAACGGATTTCATCTTTTAATTCCTTTGAAAGACAACTGTCTGTACCGGCCAGACTGACAGGTTTTATTTCCGGTATTCCGCCGCCTGAAATCCGCCGCGAAAGATCGAGTCTTTTTATTCCGCCTTCGTTCATGAGTTTCCATGCTTCCGCGGAAGGAGTGGCCGAACCCATGACCAACAGCGCGTTTTCCTGCGAACAGCGCCGAAGCGCGATCTGGCGCGCGTGGTAGCGCGGAGTGCTGCCGGATTTATAGGAGCCGTCGTGTTCCTCATCAATGATAATAAGCCCAAGATTTGGAACAGGCGCGAATACCGCGCTGCGCGGACCGATAACAATCGGCGCCTCTCCTTTGCGGATACGCACCCATTCGGCAAGCCGCGTTGAGGGACTCATTCCCGAATGTAACGTTGCGGCCTGAGAGCCGAAACGGCTGTTGATAACCTGCGCGGTCTGATGGGTTAACGAAATTTCCGGCACCAGATAAATTACCGATTTACCCGCGTTAAGCATATACTGCGCCGCCCGCAGGAAAACTTCGGTTTTGCCTGAACCTGTAACGCCGTATAAATAAAACATCCGCCGCTGTTTTGATTCAGAGGATTGAGGCGATCCAGGGCTTGAAGTGATTTCTTTTAATGCCGCGGCCTGTTCGTCTGAAATGGAAAGAGCGCTTTGTGCGCCCTCATCACCGTCATTCAGTTCCGGGACAATCATTCTTCTTCCGGACGGGATCATGGCGGCAAGAGCCTGGCCTGTTCCGCACAGATAATAACCCGCCATCCATCGCGCGATTTGTACATCATTTGCGTCGAATACGCGCTGCGCGTCAACGACCCTTCTGATTTTTTTTATTGAATCCGGTTTTACATCCTGCGGCGGACTTTCGCGCTGCGCGATTATATAACCCATGCAGTCTCTTTTTCCGAAAGCGGTCATAACCCTTTTGCCGAACGCGGCTTCGCCTTTATCGTCCATGCTGTATGTGTAACTCTGATCTACGGGAAATTTTATCGGGATGTCAAAAACAATATCAAAGAAGACAGCCAATTTTTGACCTTTGCCTTCAGGATTGGCCGTCAAGCCTGGCGCGAAGGCGCTTTAAATCTTCCCAGGCAGGGCGCTTGTATTCCGCGCTGTGAAGGAGAGCGGAAGGATGATAAGTTACAAAAAGCGGAATGGTTAAACCGCCGGTTTCTATGTCTGTAAATGTGCCGTGCAGTTTCCCGACCCTTTCTGTAGTGTTGAGCATCGCCTGCGCGGAGACGTTGCCGGCGCATAAAATAAATTTTGGCTTTAACAGTTTAATCTGCCGGTGCAAAAAATGCACGCAGGCTGCCGTCTCTTCAGGGTACGGATTGCGGTTGCCGGGCGGTCTGCATTTTACCATGTTCGCTATAAAACAATTGCTGTTACGCGAAAGAGAGATTGAAGCGAGCATCTTGTCCAGAAGCTGCCCTGCCTTGCCGACAAAAGGGCGGCCCTGCGCGTCTTCATCGGCTCCGGGCCCTTCGCCGATTACCATGACAAGCGGTTCCGTTACCCCCTCTCCCGGCACAGTGTTTGTTCTGTTTGCCGCCAGATAGCAATTCGCGCATACGCCGATTTCCCGCGCTATTTTTTCCAGGCTGTCCCCGCTGTCATTTTCCGTTATTTCCGGCGCTGCCTGCAGCGCACTCTGGTCATCTTCAAACCGGTAATCCCTTTGCGTAATCTTATAGCCGCAGGAAAAATAATCGCCTGCAAGATCGAGAAAACATGAGAGCTTTTGTTTTTCAGCTGCTGTCATAATTAATCTTAATCTTACCGGCGATTGGATGACAAGAGTAAAAAAACGGCCGCGCGGAATCCCACGCGGCCTAAAGCCAGTACCCCTTCAAAAACGAAATACCGCTGAAGGGTAAGCTGCCGGTTTTCCCTTTTTGGCGCACAAAGCCAAGGGCCCCACCCCAAAACCGGCAAGAAATCCTCAAGTTAACCGGATATATGTCAAACAGAAAAACTTTTCACTCTGTTTCCTGTCCTACCTTGTTTATCTCCTTAATAAACTCATCCAAATCCATAAAATGCTTGTACACAGAAGCAAACCGTATGTAAGCAACCTTGTCCAAAACGCTCAGTCTTTTCAGCAGCAGATCCCCGATTACCGAACTTGAAATTTCCCGGCTGCCTTTGCTTATAATCGCCGTTTCATCTTCAATTTCATTCACAAGGTTTTCAATCTGCAATTGCGAGAACGGACGTTTCTCCAAAGCCCGCGAAACGCCCCGTTCCAATTTATGCGCGTCAAAAGGTTCCCTTCTTCCGTCCCTTTTGACAACCATGAACAGGCCTTCATCAATTCGCTCGTAACTGGTGAACCGGTAATTACAACTTACGCATTCCCTGCGGCGGCGCACCACGTCTCCGTTTGCAAGAGACCGTGATTCAACAACCCTGTCTTCAATTGTTCCGCAATGTGGACATCGCATATAGCGTAACCATCCGTACTACCCCTATATATGGTACACCATATATAGCGTATTCAACTGAAAACCATAGTACCATATATATAGCGTACCTGTCAAGCTGATTACGCTATATATATGGTTTCAAATGAAAATATTTTCAAGGAATTGAAAAACAGCGGAGGTTTTATAGAAGACATATTGAATGTTTTTTATTTTTAAGGTAGTTTCCCAGTTAAGGAATTTTATGAAAATAGGGATAGATACTTTTACCTGCGACGGCGGCAAATCCGGGGTAGGTATGTATTTAACCCAGTTTTTAAAACGTATACCGCCTTCCCAAGAGGCTCTTTTTGAGCTTTTTGGATGGGAGTACGACCGGTTTGCTTACAGCGAGGTAGCGCCGAACTTTGAGTTCATTCCCCAATGTTCAGTGAACGGGCGGGCGGTTAATTCATTGTGGCATTTATTTAAATACCCTGATTTCGCTTCACTGCGCAAGTATAACGCCTGCTTTTTTCCGGCTGCCCACAGGCGGCTTCCAAACAGATCTGCGTGTCCCGCAATCGGCGTTGTTCATGATATGTCCGCTTACTGGAGTACGCGCAAAACCAGAGAGTACCTTGGCGCGCTAAAGCGGATTATTCTTCCCAATTCACTCAGGAAACTTGACAGAATTATCGCTGTGAGCGAATGGGTAAAACATGAACTTATTGATCTTGCCCGCGTAAAAGAAAACCGTATAGAAGTAGTGCCCAACGGAATCGATCATTCCGCGTTTTACCCGCGTCAGAGAAACGAAGAAAGCGTACTGTTAATTCAGCCGTTCAGTTTCAGGCGGCCCTATGTGCTGTCCGTTTCGCGCATTGATCACCCGGTAAAAAACCATATCCGCCTGATAAAGGCATTCGGTATTTTTAAAGAGAAGACAAAATTTCCGCACCGGCTTGTTTTGGCAGGCGGTGATACAAATAAAGCTGCAAAGGTACACAAGGCCGCCGCCGCGTCCAAATGGCGGAGCGATATTTTCTTTACAGGTCATTTCCCGGTAAAAAGTTTACCCGAACTCTACGCGGGCGCTGATTTTGCGGTTTTTCCGTCAATTTATGAAGGCTTTGGAATGGGAGTTGTGGAAGCGATGGCTTCCGGCGTACCGGCATTATGCGCCCGCGCCGCTTCGCTTCCTGAAACAGCCGAACACGCCGCTTTGTATTTTGATCCCTACGATGCAGAAGACATGGCGGACAGAATGATTACAATCAGTACGGATAGCGGTATTTATAAAGAGTGCCGCAATCTTGGCCTTGAGCGCGTTAAAACATTCTCATGGGATCGCTGTGTGGAGCGTACCTTGCAGATTATTTACGAAACAGCGAGAGAGTAGTAAACAGAGAACAGTTTTACCAGGTGAAAATCAGGCCCAGCCCGTCTTTTTTTTCAAGAAGGTCCGCCGTGCCTGCAGAAAAGGACACTTTTTTTCCTGTTGTCACAACCCGCGCTTCTTTTGGCGCGGATATTATACCGCCCGCGCCGTTTGTCACGCTCATCTCGCTGTTTTTCCAGGCGCTGAAACTAACGCCGCATCTGTAAGGCTCTGATACCGAGCGCACAAGATCCAGCAATTGCGGGTCTGTTTCCGCGGGTACGCTCTCATTAAAAATAATGGCAAGTTTGTTGGAACTGCCTTCGCGGCTGAAATATGCGCGTTTACCGGAAGGATCCAAAAATTTTACCAGAGCCTGCGTATTGCTGAATTCGAGCTTTACCTTGTTTATAATATCGTTTTTATTTTCTTTTGTTGAAAATGAAACCAGTTTCATGCCATCTATACGGGCAACTGTCCGTTCCATGTCCGCGCGGCCCGCCGGAATGATATGCCATTTTTCATTTCCATCAAGCTTTCCGATTGCTTCCGCCATCCGCGAAAAACGGTATTCCAGAACAATTTTTCCGGAGCCGTCTTTTCGTATTTGAATGTCCGCCGAAATGCCAGCGCATGAATTAAATCCCAATAAAAACAAGGGAAGCAAAAATAAAAAGCGGTTTTTAATCATCAGAACTCCTCTGAGTAAATTTTCATATCCTGAATGCGGACAGGCGTTTCATTCTCGATCATGTTGAACACTTTGCGCATTACCGTTTCGCCGAATATTTTTGAATTTGAAACATGAGCGCCGCCGATCTGGGCGAATGTAAGCGAATCCTGCAGGTCTACTTCCGCGGCGCTTAAATGAAAACGGCAGCGCATTTTATCCAGAACGGATTTTACAATGCGCCGCTTTTCTTTAATGTTAAGAACGTCGGGAATTTCAAAAATAATCTGTATCATCGAAACAATCATGAATGATACCGTATTATATACATAAAAAGCCTTTTTTGCGAAGCGTTAAAACCGCGGTTCTTTCATTCAATATCTGTCTTTGAATCGGATTTTGGATCTTCACTCGGCGTTTCAGTTGGTTCTTCCTGTTCCGTTTCAATATTTTCTTCGGCGGCAGGTTCCTGCGCTTTGGATTTTTCTTCCGCGGCGCGCTGCATACTGTTAATGATGTTCCTCAGGCTTTCCCTGCGCGCCGCGTCTGTTTTATCGCTGTTCATGATTTCTTCTACCGCTTCGATGTCTTCAAAACCATCTTTTACGGCGGCTTCCATTTCAGTAATGCCTTCTGCGCTGTCGCTGTCGGCTATCAGTAAAAGGCGCGCCAGAGCAAAGCGGATGTCGCCGCGTTTCGGCTCATCCTGGTTTCCCCTCAGTTCCGAAATGATAAGGCGGTATTCTTCCAGAGCTCTCGCGTAAAGCTCCTGGCTTTCCAGTATCTGGGCGTATTCGTACCGCACATTAAGGCCGGTATTGGTTTTCAGCCATTGATCGTAATTGTCAATCGCTTCGGCTTTACCCTGCGCTTTCTGACTGCGGGCGTAGAGCAAAAGAACATCGCTGTTTTCCTGCAGCGCGATCCGGTATTTTTCCAGCACCTTTTCCGATTCGCCGTACCGCTCCATTGCGTATAACACAAGGGCGTGATTGTATCCGTCATCGGCGCTCTCCGGCACCAGTTCCAGAAGTCTTTTGTAATGCCTGTCGGCGATCTCAATATCGCCCGTTTTTATTCTTGTGTAGGCGGCGGCTTTAAGCGCAAGCACATTGTCCGGGTCTTTTTTTAATATATCCTCAAAGTGTTTGGCGGCTTCGCCGTATTTCTGCGTTTCAAATGCAATGCGTCCAAGATTGTACTGGGACGCGGCCAATGTCCTGTCAGCGGACTTTGCGCGGTTCAGCCATTTTTCAGCTTCGTCGAATTTGCCAAGCTCATAATACGCCATGCCGATTGAAAAATATTCCTGGGCGGAAGCCGCGTTGCCGGCGCACGAGGCTATAAAAGCGGAGATACAGCAAAGAATTAAAATTGAAAAAAGACTGAAAAAGAATTTTCTGTTCATTTAATCAATAATTTGCCAAAACAGTATTTTCCAGTTCGCGTAACTGCTTACGGTATAGATTCGCAATTCCCGAGCCGTAATCGGCTATAAGCTGAATTATATTGCGCGGGTTTGCTTCGCTGTCGATTCCGTTGATACGGTCTCCGGCGTCCCCAAGCCCCGGCATGATATAGGCATCGTCATTTAGAACAGGATCAAGCCAGAGGGTGTATACATCGCAGTTTTCAAGAGCCCTGACAACCCTGAGCGAGCCTTTTAACGCGCTTATCACGTTAAAGAATTTTATTGAACGCGGTTTTATTCCGGATTTTACAAGGTGCTTGATTACGGTAACAAGGCTGCCGCCTGTCGCGTTCATTGGGTCCGCGAAAATCAAATCCTTGCCGTCAAGCAGTTCCGGCCTGAAAAATGATCTGTCAAGATCAAGAATGTACTCCATATCATTTTCTTTTTTATTTTCATTGCGTTTGATTTTAAAGAGCGCGAAGGGAGTCACGTAATCATGCGACGAATATTCCTCTATTTCCTTGCTCATGATCATGGAAGGAAGAAGAGAACCGCGCAGCAGTACGCACATAACAGTGTTTTCGATTTTATTGTCAATGTTTGTAATTTTATGAACCGCGTAATTCTGCTCTGGCCTTGTAACGGGCGTTTTTACAATAAAATAATTTTTTTCAGTTCCAGGAAGGCCTCCCCAGGCAAGTTTAAAAAGCATTTCATAGGCGCGCTGGATGTAATATACAAATTCATGATTTTCCGTTCCTATATCCCTTAGCTTCGCGATTACCCTTGATGCTTCAGGATGGCTTTCCTGCGGCATTAAAAAAGAATATACATGTATTTGCGGCGTTTTCCGGCAGATTTCCTGCATAAGAGCGCCCATTTCATTGTACGAACTGATTAGTTTGTTTTCTGCGTCCGGATTTTTTAGCTGAAATTGCGGGAAAATACCGAGTGTTTTGGCGAAAAGATCGTCAAGTTTTGCCAGGTTTTCCCTGTCGGACGGGCTTAGATACCCGTCCAGTTCGTCTGCTTTTAGAATTATTTTATCCATAATTTGCAGTATAAATTGATAATCCCCTGATGACTAGTGGGCGCGATTAAAGGCTTGATAATCCCATATATAAACTCTATGATAGACACAGTTTATAATGAAAAAACTGATATTTTTGGCACTAACTGTCCTGATCGCATTCTGTTTGCCGGCAGCCGGGTGCAAGAACAGCAAAATCGATTCTGTGGACAGGGAAGATCTTTTTACCCTTGATATCGGTCCAATGGATGACCAAATCGCCCTTTATCAGGTTGAGGGAGACAGGGGAATAAAAAGAACCGGTTTTACAATGAGGGATGGGCTTTTTTATATATCAGACGGGAACAGCGGAAAAATTGTCCGTTACAATTCATACGGCAATCTGTTGTTTATGATTTATAACGAAGAAACAAACCCGCTGCCAATCAGCTTAAAGGCGAATATCTCCGGCGGCGAGCAGGCGACACGCTGGGCTTATACCTATCCGCTTTCACAGCCAGGCTGGATTGCTGTTGACGCCCGTAAACATATTTTTGCAGAAGATAAACTGCCGCCCCAGATGCACCGCCACGATTCCGACAACAGGGCGCTTCTGGACGGAATTATTCTTCATTTTGACCAGGACGGCCGTTTCATTGATTACATTGGCCGTGAAGGAATTGGAGGAAGCCCCTTTCCCAGGATTGTCGGGCTCTCCACTTCGGTAAGAGACGAACTTGCCGTAATATGCCGGATTCCGGACGGATGGGATGTTTACTGGTACAATTCATCCGGGATGCTTCTTTACCTGGTAAAAATCAGCACCGGCGCGATACCCGCTATTCCGGACTGGCCCGAAGCTCTGGCTGTTATTGACAGTATCGCGGCGGCTCCGGACGCAAGGCAGATTTATCTGAAAGTGGATTACAGTCATTATACCTACGATGAGTCTACCAACACCAGAACCGGTTCTGAGCCTGTCAATTCTGTAATATGGACGCTGAACGTAGAAGACGGAGTTTACTCATCTTTCGTGGAAATTCCGCTTTACGAACTAGCCGCAAGCGGACGCGCCGCAAGCGTCAAGGTGTTTTATTCATTGCTTGGAGTTATGCGCACAGGCAAGGCGCTCTTTTATTTTCCCGTGGAGACAGGATACGCAATTCTTTTTATTGATACTCATTCGCGCGAACAGCGCAGGGGAAATATAGCCTTTACAAATGAGGAACTGCAGTACAATGATTTCTTTTTATCAAATGAGGGAATCTTGTGCGCCATGCTTGCCGATAATTATAGAATAAAATTTGTCTGGTGGCAGACAGACAAGTTAATCGAAAAAGCGGAATAAACGGTGAACAGGGATTTGGGAGGAACGGCAGTTGGAAGAAAAGCAAAGGCCTAACGCGAACTATGAGCTGAGCAAACCTGATGATATGAAGGTTCCGGAAGAGGGATTGAATTTTCATTACAGCCGCGAAAGGCGGCTGGCAAAAGCTCCGCAGGAAGTAAAGAATCTTTATACTGATACAGGGACTTTCAAATTTGATCTGTTTCGTCCGCTTGTCGCGGACAGGCCCAGAAAAATTATGTTCGCGTCAATTATTCTTTTATGCGCGATAATATTTTTTTTTAACAGAACAGGTTTTTTTGACGACTCGCACAAGTTTGAAGGAAATAAAATTGAAATCCGCGCGACCAGATTTGAAGAAACCGCGATCATTGTGTTAAAGAAAAATGTTCAGAAAGGATTTACTTCAGGTTACAGCGGCGCTGTTGATATCGCCGTATCGCCTGCAATTAAGTCGCAGGATGAAGAGGCGTCCGTATTTTATCACCGTATTTTTTTCAGCGCTGAAACGGCGGAAGAGTACCGTTTTGTGGTACCCTGGCAATCCAAACCTGACGCGGATGTTCCTGAATTGTTAATTGTACTGCAAACTGAAAAAAATACACTTAAAATGAAAATTAAACCAGAATAAACCATTGACTAAGGGAACTTTTAATGTTATCTATTAAATATGTTACAGTTGTATTTTTTATCCGTCTTATGTAATGGCTTGTGCGGCTATATTTTATTCGTCGGTAATGATTACGATTCAGAAGATAAAACGCGGTTATCCATGAATAACCCCACTTTTCATCTTGTGCTGGGAATTCTGTGCGCGGTTACCGGGTTATTAAAACTGCTTTCTCCCACTCTGGAAAAAATCCTTATCCTGGGCGATCTTATACCGGCATGCGGCGGCATAATTGGAGGTTTATTGCTGATATTCGGTATTTACCGTAAAGATAATACTTCATTCGCGTCAGAATCAATGGGTACGCTGGACAAGTTAGGCGAAACCCTTCTTCGTTTTAAAAAAACAGTGGGGCTTTGCCTGCTTGTAATCACCCTTATACATTTTCTGTTTCCAAGGACTCTGTTTCTGTAAAACGTATTTTAAAATTTCATCCTGATTAAGAATCGCGCGTCCAGCAAAGAAAGTCCCGCTCCGGCTTCGCCTCCGGCAATGCTGTAGCTGCTGCCGCCGTATTTCATATAAGTCAGTCCCCTTGTTTGCCCGATGTAACGGTATAAAAAATTCATTGAAAATTCAAAACGCCCGGCAGTTAAAGACAAACCGCTTTCCGGTTCCAGATAAAGACCCCATCCCGTATAATCCATAAATGTATAATTGGTTGTAAGATGATTGTCAACAGCGGCGCAATAGGTAAAAGGGCTTATTTTAAATGATAAATCAAAGGAAAAGGGAAGAAGGGCTTTTGTGCCCGCTTTAATTCCCGCCGCGATCAACAGCCAGTCCTGTGTGTATCTTATTACTTCCATGCCCTCATAGGAGTTCAGTAACGGATTATCGTCAATTGAATAATATGTTTCGGAAAAGGGATCTTTTTTTCTTGCGTATTTTCCGCTGCCGTTTCTTCCGGTAAACGAAAAACGCATCCATGAACCGATGATAAAAGGCTTAACATAAAAAAATGTTTTTACGGGAAATGAAGCGCCGGCGGAGGCGTCCATCCAAAGGAATTCGCGGGTTTTATTTGTATGGCTGGAAAAGTGGGTAAGATTGCCGTTTTCAACTGACATCCAGTCGCGATCTTCCATAATGCCTGAATCGCCCGGAATGCCGTATTTAAAAGCCAGGTCAGAAAAAAAACCAGGGCCGCCCATTAAATCCCTGCGGCCCAAACCGGTGGTCATGCCAAAATAAAAAACCGGTTTCATATCCCATCTCAGTTCGCTTAACAGTCTGCCCGCTGTATTTTCCGGATAAACCAGTTCCAGAACCTGTCCATGAACAAAACCAAAACAGTGATCCAATGAAAAACTGTACGCGCTTTCTTTTTCCTGGCAATATAACGAATTGTTTGCGGTAATTGCGCAGACAATGATGACTAAAACCGGTAAAACGGTTATATTTTTCATAGATATGAGAATAACTTTTAATTATACATTTGGTCAATCAAGAACATCTGCGGATAAAAAATGCAATAATATGTTTTTCTTAAAATGTTTTTTTCTGCTTGCCGGCCTTTCTGTTCTGAACGCCTGTACGGCAAAAAATGATGAAAGCCCCGTAATTCCTCCTTTAACGTCTCCGCTGTCAGGAAATTATATCGGGTATGGAGTTATAACCGCCTCTTTTACGCATGTTACAGCAGAACCTTCAACGGACAGTTCTTCTGTGGGGTACCTGCGGCGCGGATCTCTGGTGAGGATAACAAAAAGGCAGACAGTAAAAACAGGCAATAATTATGTATCATGGGTGCTTACAGAAGGAACAGCTGACGGATGGCTGAAAGAGGATGTAATGGAAATTTTTGACAATGAAAACCGCGCCAAGACCGCTTCGGAGTCCATGTCAAGGTGAATAATATACTCATCTTTATTGTGCCGCCGATTGCAGGCGCATTTATCGGATTTGTTACAAATGTAATAGCGATAAGAATGTTATTTCGTCCGCTTGGGGAAATCCGCGTTTTAAAAATAAGGCTGCCGTTTACGCCCGGCATTCTGCCAAGGCAGAGGCACAAGCTCGCGCAGAGTATCGGCTCCATGGTGCAGCGCGAGCTTTTAACGCCGGAGATTTTGCGGGAACGTCTTGCGCGCGGCGATGTCCGCGAAAAAGTAAGAAAATCGATTTCGCTCTTTACCGAAAAAATTCTGGAAAAAACGCCGGGTGAATTATTTGAAGGCAGGGAAAATATCCTGACGGATAAAATTTCTATGACGGCACAAAAAGTATATCCGGCTTTTTTAACAGGACTTCTGCAATTTTTAGGCCGCGATGAAATAAAACGCGAACTGGAGTCGAAAGGAAGGGGATTCCTGCGCAACATAATTCTTCAGTTGAATGTATTCCAGCGTTTTTTCCTTTCGGCCGGCCAGTACGATTCCACTCTCGAAGAGAAAATGCCGGCCATTATCAGCGATTTGATTTTAAACGCGGAAAATTTTTTAAAAGAGGAGAAGGTAAAAAAACTGCTGACAGGCGCGGTCACTTCTTCATTCAGCAGCATGATCGGCGGTCAGGATAAAAATATCGCCGGACTTCTTGAGATAAAAAGCGTCGATAAGGAAAAACTTGACGACTATATTTTTGATAAACTGATGACCGCCGCTGACGGTCAGATAGAGAACATTCTCGCTTCAATCGACGTAAAGGCGCTTGTTTCGGACAGAATTGACTCCCTGGACATGCTGCGCGTAGAGAGGATCATTCTTGATGTTATGGCGGATCAGTTTCTGTGGATTGATATCTTCGGCGGAATACTCGGCTTTTTAATCG
The DNA here is from genome assembly GCA_031256445.1 of Treponema sp. GTDB lineage: Bacteria > Spirochaetota > Spirochaetia > Treponematales > Breznakiellaceae > WQXQ01. Next base: position 35,789 of record JAIRQN010000057.1, read on the forward strand.
GCTTGTTCCAGGTTACTTTTACCTGGTTTTTCAGACAGTAGGTTTACGCAGCCGAGCTGCCCGCACGCGCCCATTATCCGCTGTCCTTTGCGCCGGCGCATGGTAACCTTCAGCCCGTAACATTCCAGCGCTTTTATAAAATTTTCAGTCTCTTTTTTTTCCGGTTCGCGCAGCGGCTTGCCCCTGAACAGAAGACCCGCGACAGGGTTCCAGGGGATTATATTTATGACAGTGTGCAGACCTTCCGCGAAGGCGGCGGTTTCTTTCGCGTCTTTCTCCCTTGTGTTAACGCCGCCAAGCAGAGGTATTTCCAGCGTTACGCGCGAACCGCCGTTACTCTGAAATAAAACAAGCGCTTCTTTAATCTTTTGCAATGGGTTGGCGGCGCTGACAGGCATAAGAGCGCGTCTGAGCTCTTCATCCGCAGTGGTCAGCGAAAGGGCAAGCCTGATATAAGGGTCGTTTTGCGCGATGTCGGATAAACCGGCGCAAATGCCGCATGTAGAAACGGTAATCCTGCGCCTGGAAAAATTGACGCCCTGCGGATCGGTAAAAATGGATACGGCTTTGCGAAGATTGGGAAGGTTTAAGAGAGGCTCTCCCATGCCCATTATAACTATATTGTCTATATTCTGCGTTCCGCCCAAAAATAAAAACTGTTCCACAATTTCACCGCATGTAAGGTTACGGGAAAATCCAAGGCTTCCGGTTTTGCAGTATACGCAGCCGCAGGGGCAGCCGGCCTGGGTTGACAGGCAGGCTGTTCTGCGGTCTTTTCCGTCGTCAAGCAGCACCGCTTCCGCCTGCAAAAAGTCCTTCAGGGTAACGACAATTTTTTTCGCGGCGCGCCTGCCTGAGGCGTTTGTGTCTTCATTGCAGGAATCTACAGAGCAGGAATAAAGGGAAAAACGCTCTTTCAACTGCGCGCGCGCCGCGGCGGGAAGATCCGTCATCTGATCAAAGCCCGCAATGCCGCGCGATATCCAGTTGTAAATCTGCCTGGCGCGGAAACGCTCAAGAGGCGCGGAAAGAAGAGCTGTTTTTTCACACAGGATTTTTTCCAGTTCAGGCAGGGATAACCCTGTAAGAGGCAGTACGTCTGTTTCTATTTCCGTCAATTCGTTCCTCAGGACAGGCTGTCAAGCATTTCGGAAATTTTGCTGTTTTTAACGCCCAATTTCTGAAATTCTTCCAGGACTTCCAAAGCGCTGCGCCTGTCGCCCGATTTAATGTAGCAGTCGGCAAGTTCAAGGTAAAGACGGTAATTTTTAATATCCTGCTGAATAAGACGCCTGAATGATGTTATGGCTTCATCAAAATTTCCCTGGAGTTTTGCAAGTAACGCAAGTCCCATTACGGCGTATGTGTCAAATTCAATATTCAGCGCTTTTTCATAGTATTCTCTGGCTTTTTCAAAATTATTCAGATTACGGTAAGCGTCTCCGGTGCGCGTCAGTATCATTTTATTTCTCGGATCCTGTTCCAGGATAAGCGTCCAGTATTCAAGCGATTTTTCCAGCAGGTTCATGCCCCTGTAGCAGTCTGCAAGGCCGAAAAGGGCGTAGAAATTGTTTTTTTCCCTTAACAGAGCCGCTTCAAAATACTGAATGCCTTCGCTGAATGTTTTCAATTTTCTGTGACAGTTGCCTATCGAAGTGAGCACCCGGATATCAGGAGCTTCTTTGCCCGATTTGAGCATTCTTTCCCAGAAGTTAAGAGCTTCCCTGTATTCTTTAAAATCGTAATGCAGATGGCCAAGGCCGATTATCGCGTACGGATTTGAATCTTCCATTTCCAGCACTTTAAGGTAAACAAGCCTGGAATTGTTAAAATCACGGACTTTCCTGTACGCGTCCGCTATTCTTGTAAGAACCGTAATATTTTTGTCGTCATGAAGCAGGTACTGCTCCCAGATTTCAATTGCTTTTTGATACTGGTTCATGGCTTTGTAACAATCTGCAAGGCCGAAAAGGGCGTAATTATTTCCCGGGTGATGAACCAGGCACCTCTGGTAGAATTTTATCGCTTCGCGGTTCAAGCCCTGTTTGCGCGTAGCGTCTCCCATGCCGACAAGCGCGTAGTTGTTATTTTCGTCCTGCATCAGTATTTTGGAAAAACAGTCAATCGCGTCGCTGATCCTGTTCTCTTTTAAAAGCTGGTATCCTATTTTTGAAATTTCCGGAATTTTCTGCGTTTCCGCGTCAGGCTGGGTATCTTCGGTTTTCACGTCACTCATTGACTGCTTCCTGTTCATCGTCATGTAACATTGCCTGCATAACAAGCGCGAGCTGCTCGATTATCGGCTGTGATTTTGAGCGATCCGGCGCCAGATGGTACATTTGCAAAGCGTCGATAATTCTGTCTTTGGATTTGTAATAATCGCCAACCCTTGAGATACCGTCTGAATATTTTGTTGTCAGGAAGACTCTGCGTGCGCCCTCTATGTCTCCTTTATTGAATAGCTCGTTGCCTTTGCGGTTCAGTGCCGCTTTTGTGCTTCCCTCTACAGGCGCCGGCGTTGTTACTTTTATAAATGAACTGGAGCTTTCATGTTTTTCAAATATTTTTTTTATATCCATATTTTTTTCTTTATTATTAAATTTGTTCCCATATGTATATTATCTACAATATTTTATAAAAAAACAAGTAAAAAGAAAATGTCAAACACAATGAAATGTATACTTAAAAAAATCCACTACTGAGCGGCCGTATTCGCGGGAGCCGGTTTTTTCAAGATTCGGGATTTCTGTTTTAAGGTAATCCGGGCGCGGGCGGTGAATAAGGATACGGCTATTATTTATGACAAGGGCGGAACTGCAAATATTGGCAACTAACTCCCATTTGAACTGATACGGGAAAGGCGGATCAAGGAAAATAATGTCAAATGATGTCTTTGCCCGTTTGATATACAGTTCAGCGGGCATAAAACGGCAGTTAATCCTGACAGGAGCAATTGACACATTCTGCAGCAGTACCTTCCGTTTTAACTTATCCTGTTCAACGGCTTCAATATGCCCTGCTCCCCGCGAAGCTGCTTCCAGGGCTATTATTCCCGAACCTGTGAATATATCCAGAAATGAAAGCCCGCCAATGTCCCCAAGAACAGCGAAAACTGACTCGCGCATTTTATCCATGCTGGGTCTTATAATTCCGGCGGGAACAGAGACTTGCCTTCCCTTCAGCATTCCGCCTGTAATTCTCATAATGGTATTGTCTGGGTTTTTATGCGCTTCCCAAAAGCCCGTTAAGTTCGGCGTTGCTGACAACAGGTTCAATAACGCTTAAGCTTGCCGGTTGATAGGAATCCTCAATTGTTTTTTGACGTTTCCCGCTGTCTTTCTTGAATTTTTCAATCCAGTTTACAATTTCCGGATATCGGGACGGTGCAAAAGGGCTGTTATTATTGGATATTTCATTTAAAAGCTGCGTAAACTGCCATTCGGCGTCTGAAAGATTATCCGCTTCGGTTTCGCGATCAAGAAATTTAAAATTCGCAAGAAATTTTGTAGTGAGCATGTCCAGAGTAATGTTAATAAATTCCAAATCCGCCATTGTCTGGCGCAGAAAAAAGGCAGTATCCGTATCCAATTGAAGAAGATCCCTAATCATCCGGATTCTGACATTCAGAATAAATATGGTATCTTCAAAATTTATGCGTTTATTCATGGTATTACTAACTTTATCGGCTTATTGGCGTCTGCTGATTAGCGATAGTGAACAGTAATTTAAGAGATGTTGACATTATGTCGATATAGTTTTTATACTGTTTATCAGAATTTATCATTTTTTCCGCAAAGCAGGTTGCTTTGTGATTAAAGAGGGGAAATGGCCGCTCCTTTACAATTAACCTTTGTCAATTTTTCAAAAGACGCGTATATCATTGTCGAAGGTAAAAAAAACGCGGACAGATTCTATATTATCCGATCGGGAACAGTGCGGCTCTCCAAAGAAGCGCAGATTGTAGCCGAAGAGCAGGGCGATACCCTGGGGCCCGGAGATTTTTTCGGCGTAGTTTCCACAATGTCCGGCCACAGCCATATAGAAACCGCGCAGGCAATCACGGATGTTACCCTGATTTCCGTTCAAAAAGATCAATTCAGCCAGCTTATCCAGAATAACTCGCCTGTGGCCATGAAGATAATACTTCAATTTTCCAAGAGAATGCGCTACATGGACGACGCTCTTACAAAATTAACCTTAAAAAAAACATCCGAGAAGGATACAGGCCATATTTTCAAGATAGCCGAATACTACGCCAAGCAAAACCAGTTTAACCAGGCGTTTTACGCGTATCATAAGTACATCAGGAACTGCCCTCAGGGCGGAAATGTGCAGATCGCGACCGAAAGAATGAAAAAAATCGCCCCTTATGTCAAGAATCCGCCGAAAGACTACGCTCCGGGTGAAAATTTACGGACTTTTACCAAAGATTCTGTGGTTTTTTGCGAAGGAGAGCCCGGAGATGAACTGTTTATTATCCAAAAAGGTTCAGTAAAGATAGTCAAGGTTACCGATACCAATGAAATTCTTCTGGCTGTTTTAAAATCCGGCGATATTTTCGGGGAAATGGCGCTTTTGGAATCAAAACCCAGAGCCGCAGGAGCCGTAGCATACGAAGACTGCCAGCTTATGGCCGTTAACAGGGACAATTTCCAGCAAATGATTAAATCCCAGCCGCAGCTGATCGCAAGGCTGACCACGCTGTTATCGGAGCGTATCTGGCTTCTTTACAAACAGCTTGCGAATACCCAGTTAACGGATCCTCTTGGGCGGATGTACGATATTCTGCTGACTCACATGGAGAAGAAAAAACTCGATTTAAACAGTGTTACGAATTTCTCTTTCGATTTTGGAGTAAAAGAGCTGAGCAACATGGTGGGGCTGGAACAGGGAGACGGAATGATTGTAGGCAGAAAATTACTGGAAAACCGCAGCCTGCAAATATTGAATGACAAGATATTCGTAAAGGATGTTAAGGAAATAATCAGGCAAGTAGCCTATTTCCATAAAATGCAGCAGCTTCAGAGATCCCGCAGGGAAGGCATGACAAGTTAATTCCAGAGACGGGCCGTAATATCCGATAATTAAAATGATGAACTGTAAATATTTAAGCGCTGTTCTTGCCATTATGCTCTTTGCTTGTGCTGACATTTACGCGCAGGATGAAAGCGAAGAATCTTCGGACGGGCTTCCGCGTCAGTTCCGGGAACTGTCGCTTGGAATGAACCTTGACGATCTTAAAACCAGCCTGATAAAAGACGGATATTTTAATTTCCGGGGCGACAGAGATGTTTCATTTTTACCTTCCAGAGAGCAGAGCCTTGTTGAAACTACCGGCTCTTCGTTTATAAAACGCGCTTTTTTTCAGTTAAGGGACGGCGCGGTTTTTATCATGGCGTTTACCCTGAACACGGAAGTAATTGATCATTATTCGGTATTTACCCAGTTTACGGAAAAATACGGCAAACCGGCGCAGTTGGATCCAGGAGCCGCTGTCTGGGAGACCGAAGAAACCAGAATAGCAATTGAGCGTCCTTTAACGGTTAAATACATTGATAAAAAAATCTTTGATGATATTGTAGGCGAATCCGGCGTTGTTGAATCCGGCCATGTCAAACTCCGTCAGGATTTCCTGAATGATTTTTAACCGCGAACAAAACAAACCTGTTTTACTTGTTATATTTTTTTGTTTAATATTTTTTTCATGCTCGTCTGGCAAACTTCCTGTCAGGGAAATTCCCATAGAAAGCGGCGGGCAGATTATCGCGGTTGTAAAAGCGGAAATCGCCGTTACGCAGGAAGAGCGCAGCCGCGGCCTTATGTTCCGCAAAAAGCTGCCCGATGGGGAGGGGATGCTCTTTATTTTTGACAGAGACGAAGTTCTTTCCTTCTGGATGAAGAATACCCTTATCCCGCTTTCAATAGCATATATAACTTCTGACGGCATAATTATTGATATTAAAGACATGCGCCCCGGCGATTTGAATTCTGTTTCTTCAAGCCGTTCCGTCCGTTACGCGCTAGAAGTACCCCAGGGCTGGTTTTCGCGCGCCGGAGTGAAAACAGGCAGCATTGTTAAAATACCGAATAATTTATAATGAATGTAAATGCCTGATTTGCAGCTTAATTGAATTTGATGTTTTTGCGCATTCCCTGTCTATAATTTGATCGATCATGCCGAACATACTGTCATCGTTTGAAATTTCATTTGCCGAATAAAAAAGCGCGGATGCCGAAACATGAAGTTCTCTGCTGAATTTTTCCAGCAGTTCCGCTGATACAAAAGCTGCGCCGGTTTCTATGGTGCTTAGATGTTTTGGAGAAATTCCTAATTTTTCCGAAAATTGCTCCTGGGATAAACGCTGTTTTTTTCTATAGTGCTTAATATTAGCCCCCAAAACCGCCTTTATATTCACCATGTAATTTAATATACTTTTGACCTGAAAAAAAGAACCGTATATTAAGTAATTTATTGCGAATTTTCACACTTTTAATGTAATAAAACTGTTGACAATTCCATTTTATAGGTTTAATATTTGTCCAATAATTACTTTTAAGGTTTGTTAAAATTTGCATTACCAAAAACATCCATATTGCTCAGGAGCATTGAGATGAAAAAAGCCATGTTTGTTGCCATTTTGCATTTTCTTGCAGGCATTATTTACGCTCAAACGCTGGATACCTCCATAAACGCCGCCGCGGGAGAACTCAGCGGAAAATTGCCGAAAGGCTCCACTGTCGTAATGATAGAGTTTGAAACAGCTTCGGAAGAACTTGCGAATCATGTTATTGACGAGATGAACCATAAGCTAGTCACACTCGGCATAATACGGGCTGTAGAGAGAAGGCGGCTCAATACGATCAGATCTGAACTCTCTTTGAATTCTCGCGGAGAGGTAAGCGATGATTTCGCGCAAAGAATCGGACACATGCTTGGAGCCCAGCACCTTGTTCTTGGATCAATCAGTTCCGCAGGCAACCAGTACATTGTGCGTTTTCGCGCCATTTCTACCGAAACCGCGACAATAGTGTGGTCATTCTCGCAGAATATCAGAAGCGACACTATTCTGGAAAATTTCCTAAGTAAGGGTGGTACGACGACAGCTTCTAACAGAGCGGGGCAGACAACTCAAGCCACGGCAGCTCCGGCGGCTAAAATATATGAAATTGGCAGTACAGGACCAGCCGGCGGTCATGTTTTTTATGATAAAGGTTATTACGCGGACGGCTGGCGTTACCTTGAAGCAGCAACCAGCGATGTAGGAAGCGGTATTCCGTGGAGCGCAACAGAGAAAAGAGTAGACGGAACCAGTACCGCGATTGGAATAGGAAAGCGGAACTCAGAACTTATACGAGAATCAGGAGAAACAATTTCTGCGGCTTTGGCTGCTCTGCATTACAGTCAAGGGGGATATAATGATTGGTTTTTACCCAGCAGAGATGAATTGAATTTTATTTATGTGAATTTAAAGCAGAAGAATCTTGGAAAATTTTCTGCTGGTTGGTACTGGTCTTCATCAGATTACGGCAGCGGCGGCTGGTATCAGAGGTTTAGTAATGGAGAGCAAAGTGATAGAAATAAAAAGGAAACATTTTTAGTGCGTCCTGTGCGGGCGTTTTAGGTATTAATAAGTTGAAGGAGGTAAATATGAACAAACCGCGCTCTGTACCGGGATCATGTCAATTTTATTGTGATTCTACTTAATTCTTGTTAAATGATATTTACACATTTTGCAAATGGGATTCGTTGAATTCCTGATTAAATTTTTTAAAGGAAAAAAAAATGAATTTTGACAAATTAGTTTCAAATTTACAAGAAGAAGAAAAGAAGCTTGAAAATGAAGTTTTACCTTATTGTAACCCACAACAAATTGCCAATGAAATAATGAGCAATCTTGAAAAAGCGACTCCGCAAAGAGAAAATTGGACATCCCCCCAAGCAGGGTATTTCTGTGAAGCTGGATCACTTTTTACTCAATATGAGCTTTGGTTTATAGGTAAACATGAAAAATATGGTCAGACCCGTGGTCCCATTTGTAATTGTAATGATAAATTCAGTCTTTCTAATAAAATATTAAATTTAGTTAGAAAATATATTAATGAAGATATGATAAAACTTGATTTAGAAAGACTTGAACTTGAAGATTCAAAAATATCAGCCATGTATCTTAATGCCTGTATATCTAAAGCAGACGTTGAAAAAATACTTAAAATGAAATCGACTTAAAAAGGTCAGGATGTTAAAATCGCACTTAATTATTATTAAATCGTAAAGTGTTAAAATTATTCATTCCATATGGAATGATAATAAAATAAAAAGGAGATTTTTATGGAATATGATGAATGGATTGCGGCAGGAAATGGTGTTCGTAAGGGTGAATCATTGGAAGATGCTATAGGAAGAACAGTAAATAGTATGTATGATTTCCCATTAAATTGCCCAAGTTGCGGAAGTCAAGACCTTGAATGTCCATTTAATAACAATCATTGGCGCTGTGAAAGCTGCGGACACAGTTGGTATCATCGGTAACTTAATTTATGATTGAATTTTATTTATTTTTAAGAAATATTAGTCATTGAACTTTTAACAAAGGAGAATTGAATGGAATTTAATGATTATGTTCAGCAAGCAGTTATTTTTTTCCAGAAAGGAAAACTCGAACAAGCTATTGAAAATTTTGAAGCAGCTTTAAAAATTGAACCAAACAATGAACAAATTAAACAATTATATTCTAATTGTAAACAAATGATTTCTTTTAAAGAACAACAATGTCAATTACTGGCAAATGAAGCGAAACAAAGGGCTGATGTAATTGGTATTGAATTAAGAGATGTGGATAAAATAATAGGTGACTGTACAGAAAATTTAAAACAAAATATTAATGACACTTCTTTAAAAGGATATCTTGCCAAGGTTTATTACATACGCGGTTTATTATTTTTTTCAAAAATGGATTATAAAAGCTCAATAAATGATTTTAACGAAGCAATTAATAATCAACCGGATTATATTTTTGCTTTTAACAAAAGAGGCTTGGCATATAAGGAAATTGAAAACTATGATCTGGCTATTAAAGACTTTGAAAATATTCTTCAATATAAACCTGATGATTCTCAATCTAAGGTGCACCTTTCTAATACTTATATTAAACGGGGTATTGATTTTGATCGAAAAGGAGATAAAGAACACGCAATTTCCGATTTTGAAACGGCTTTGAAGTATAATCCTGATGATAAAAATACCCGGGAAATTCTTCAAATGGTTAAATCACAGGTAAATAAAAATAATTGAAATGAATAATATGGATAATAATTTACAGCCGTCAGGCTTTAAACGAAAAGGAGGAGAAACATGAACAAACCGCGCTCTGTACCGGGATCATGTCAATTTTATGATCACACAATCGATAAATGTTATCTGTCAGAAACAACACCGTCATCAGGCACTCGTGATCAGAAATGCAAGTCTGATTCGAAATGTAAGAATTGCGGTAACTATGAAGCATGGGAAAGCGGCAGTAATTACAGGGGGAAGTAAAATTAATAGGCCGGTAACGTTTGTATAAAAACGTTTTAAAAATTTTATAAGGAGAATTTTATGAACGCAGAAGAACTTTCTAAACGTGGAGAAAATTATTTATCAGAAAAGAATTATGATTGTGCAATTACTGAGTTTAATGAATTGCTTAAGATTGAACCAGATAATCCATATACATTTTATAAACTAGGTTTAGCATACACAAATAAAAACGAGTTTAATTTAGCTATTGAAAATTTTTCTAAGGCAATTAAAATAGAACCAGAAAAGGTAGGTGCTTTTTATTTTAATCGCGGTTTAGCGTATAATTTTATAGGTGAAAAAATAAAGGCAATTTCTGATATTGAGACAGCTATTAAAATTGACCCACAAGATAATGATTTCCGCGAAGCTCTTAATGTAGTAAAATCAACTAATAATAAAAGCGGTGGATTAACTTTTGGAAAAGTAATACGTATTATTGCAATTATATTTATTATTATCTCAATAATTGGTGGTATTGCGGCTAAAAATCCTAGTGTTCCAATTATGACAATTTTTTTTGTAGTTGTAATTTGGATGATAGTTGAATGGGTTAAGAAAAAAACTAGACAAGTAAAGAAATTCATTGGGATATGATTTTATTATGAATATTCGTGTAAACGGTAGTGAAATTAAAGATTTTGGAAAAAATCGGTATTATCAACGGCAAGGATATTAATACATATCATGTAATGAGAAAAGTCGGTTCAAAATGGGATGACGGAGATGTTTTTGATTCAAATGGTTAAAATTTATTTTAATTAATAATCGAAAGGGAGGAGATTTATGACAGAAGAAGACAGATTATACCTTCAAAAAAATGCTGAAATGGGAGATGCAAAAGCTCAGGCTCTTATGGGTATCATGTATTATAATGGACATGGTGTAACAATTAACTATTCAAAAGCAGCCGACTGGCTTACTAAAGCCGCCGATAATGGAGATGCTCAGGCACAGTATATTCTAGCTGTTATGTATGGAAAAGGCCAAGGTGTTTTAAAGGATTTTTCCAAAGCAGATGAGTTAATGCATAAAGCAGCAGCGCAAGGATTTGAGGAAGCGCAAAGATTTTTAAATAGTTGAGGTTCTTTAGAAATTATTTATTAATATTTTTTTGTGAATTGTTTCATCAAACTTACAGCCGATGGGCTTTAAACTTATAAGGAGGTAAACATGAACAAACCGTGCGCAGTACCGGGCTGGTGTACGTTTTACGATGATTCATTTGACAAATGTTATCTGTCGGAAACTACACCGTCATCAGGCACTCGTGAGCAGAAATGCAAATCTGATTCAAAATGTAAAACTTGCGGCAATTATGAAGCATGGGAAAGTGGCAGTAATTACAGAGGGAAGTAGATTTATTAAAATTATAGCCGACGGGCTTTAAACAAAAAAAGGAGATAAAATTATGGCTAGAAGAGTATCAAAAGATGAATTATGTAGTAATTGTCGTAAAATTCGTCATCATATGAATGATGGGAGTCTCAGTGACACAATTGAAGATTTGTTGGATTGTGTAGGATATAAAAAACCTGAAGGTCCTTCTTTCATGAATCAAATAATACAATTTTATTTAGAAGATAACGGCGGCTGCAAAAATTGTATAAATAAATTTAATTAAAAATAATTTTTGATGATTATTTTGCACTTAAAAATCGCATTTTTCTGCGTTTTTTATACTGTCCGTTGGGCAGAGAAAAATTATAGCCGATGGGCTTTAAACGTAAAAAATTCAGCAATTGAGGGCTAACTATTTAAGGAGTGTATTATGGCAGATTGGTATGTAGTTTACGAAACAAATTATGGCACAATCGATCGAACATTGGTAGAAGCAAGTAATGAAGATGATGCAATAAAAAAGGCAAAAACAAAAGTTGGTTCAGAAAGAATAAAAAGAATAATAAAAGTTGAACCTATGTGAAATGGTCAATCATTGGTTGTCTGGAAGAAGATCGTGATCAGAACATTGGCAAACGGTGGTAATAATAAGGAGTGGACTTTAAGTTTTATTTAAACTGTTTCATAAGAATTTTAACCAACCGGCTTTATATTAAATTTTAAGGAGATATATACATGACTGAACAAGAAATTGATGATTGTTATGATCTTGCAGGAAATTATTTTGAAAATGGTGACTATTCTTTAGCCATATCAGAATGTAGTTCTGCAATTTCGCTAGGTGCGAAGGATGCTAGAATATTTAACACAAGAGCTTATGCGTACATAAAACAAGGTGAAGGTAAGAAAGCTCGTTTAGATTTTGATGCTTCGTTAATTCTAGATCCAAATGATGATTGGGTAAGAGAAATGCGTGATAAATTAGTTAATAAGGGTTATTAAGATAGTATTTATTTTTTATTTCTAGTAAAAGTAGTAATTTATAGGACGATTTCGAGTTATTGTCATTAACTTTTTAATCTAAAAGGAGATTTTTATGGAATTTAATGAGTATATCCGTCAGGGCGGCACATTTTGGCAGGAAGGGAAAATTGACCAGGCATTGGAGAGTTTTGAAACGGCGTTGAAACTCCAGCCCAATAACACTGGACTTCAACAAGCGATTGAAGGGATGAAGAAAGATGCTGTCAAAATTAGAGAATTTCATCAAAAGATGGCTGAAGCATGTGTAGATGAGGCTAAAAGCAGGGCAAAAGTAATGGAGGATTTATATGGAGTCAAGCTGGAAGAAATAACAGATGTGCACAAAATAATTGCGGAGTATTCCAAAGAACCAAAATGCAGCCACGCTTCGGCAAAAAACATCCTCGCTATGGCTTATTACATAAGCGGCTTACTGCATGAGTCCAGGAGAGAGCATTACGAAGCTGTCAAAGCCTTTAGTGAAGCCATTAATAACGAGCCGAACTATCCTTTAGCGTATAAAAACCGCGGAAGCGCAAATCTTGCAATAGGAAAAATAGAGAATTGCAATCAGGCTATCGAGGACTTTAAGAAAGCAAATCTGGATGAAGTCAAACTAAACCGATTTCTTGCTGATGCCTATTGGAAACGCGCTATTGCGTATGAGCAGAAAGGTGATAAAGCTCATGTTATTGAGGATTGCGAGCGGATATTGGAATTGAATCCTGATGATGGAGACGCTCGTAAACTTTTAAATATGGCAAAAGCATAAAAGAATATTTAAAGTTTTTCTTTCAAAGAAAATCGCAGTTATCTGCGTTTTTATACTGTCCGTTGGACAGGATAAAAAGTAATAGCCACGGCTGGCTTTAAAAGCTAAGGATAATTATGAAACTTTTTAATCTAGGGAGTAGTGAGTTGGAATTTTTTAGACAGGAATTAAAAGCAAATTCTCCGTCTGCCAGAGAATTCAATGCACATTCATCCAATTGTCAAGTCTGTCATTCAGTATGCGCTACAGGTTGCGGGGCAAATTGCAAAGGGCGAAACAGCAGCAGTAATTAAATGGCGATAGAGGCAATTAGCGCTTCCAGAAAAACTATTATGCTTACAATAACTGAGACATGTAATCTTGATTGTGTCTATTGTTATGAACATAATAAGAAATCCAGGGAAATGTCCAGAGAATTAATTTTAAATATCGTTGAAAATGCGTTAAAAGAAAGTTCAACTGCCATGGAAATATCATTTCATGGCGGTGAACCTTTTTTAAAATTTGATTTAATGCGTGAAACCGCGGAATATTTCTGGAAAAAATATAATCCTGAGAATAAATATGTTTTCTTTGTGACAACAAACGGAACATTATTAACTGATGAAATTAAAAAATGGCTTTCAGAACATAAAGAACATTTCTGGTGCGGTCTTAGTTTTGACGGCACAGAAGATATGCAAAATAAAAATCGTTCTAACTCCGCAAAAGATGTTGATTTGGAATTTTTTGCCAAAACATGGCCGGAACAGGGCGTTAAAATGACTGTTTCTGACTTAACCTTATCTGATCTTGCGGCAGGCACGATTTTTTTACATAATAAAGGTTTCGATGTTAATAATAACCTTGCCTACGGTATAGACTGGAACAATAACGCCATTATAACGGTTTTTTCTGAACAATTGGAAATACTTATGGAATTCTATCTTGATAATCCTGATATCAAACCCTCATCAATATTATCAATGAATATCGAATGGTTTATTAAAGATAGCAGTATAAAACAAGAAAGATTCTGTGGTGCAGGCAAACAAATGAAATGTTTCGATACAAACGGGAAAGAATATCCATGTCATTTTTTCATGGATATGAACTTTAATAAAAATATACCGAAAATATCAAACATGGAAATGCTTCATAGTGATGATTGTTTACAGGATCCCTTTTGTAAAGACTGTGAAATTAGGTTAGTTTGTCCAACATGTTATGGTTATAATTACGTAACTACCGGTAATCCAATAAAAAGAGACAGAAATCATTGTATTTTAGCGAAAATTCAAGCTGTAGCTTGCGCAATTTTTGCTTTGCGCAGAATTAAAAGATACGGGAAATTAACAATAAAAGGCGAAGAAATTCCAATTGGAAACGCGCTTCATGGTATTGATAGTGTTTTAAATAACGAATTTTTCTTAAATGATGAAAGATTACGGGATTTTAAGCTGATATAATATGTAACAATGAAGCCGACAAGAAAAATATTATTTGTAATTGTTTGTTTAGATCCTTCTCCATTCAAAACAGCGGAAAATTTTTTTATAAGAGCATTGCCTTTTGGCGTATTAGGCATTATTTCTTATTGTAAAAAACATGTATATAATTATAATATTGATTTTTCAATATTGGAAATTTACATAAATGATGAAAGTATAGAAAATAAATTAATGGAGCGTGTAAATGAATTTAAGCCTGATATTGTTGCCTTCTCGGTGATGTTTAATCATTTCTGTCCTGAAATATTCAGGTTATCTAAAGTAATAAAAGAAAATAAAAAAGAAATATTTACAATAGCGGGCGGAATAGGTATTTCCGATACTTATGATGAATTTTTTAACTATACAGAAAATATTGATGCAATTTGCTTTAGCGAGGGTGAATTACCTGTTTCTGCATTATTAAACGCGGATAATTTATTTTATATGGCTGAAACTCATAAATCATGGCTTACGCCAGGAACGGTGAAAAATGGCAAAAAACCTGCTTATGATCTCCTGGATAATATTAATGAAATACCGCCTTTTTATCATTTGATTAATATAAAAGATTATGTTTTGGAAACCATATCACGCAAAAATGGCAATACTATAAAAATGTTCCCAATGGTTACTACAAGAGGTTGTCCTTATAGCTGTAATTTTTGTTCCGCGTCATATAGATCAGGCAAGAAAGTCAGATCATTTTCCGCAGATAGAATAATTTCTGATATAAATAATATAATAAAATATATAGATATTGATATGATTTCATTCAGAGATGATCAATTTTTGCTGGATAAAAATAGAGCTATTACCATTCTTAAATATATTGCTGAAATTGGAAAAAGCGCATCTCCGGAAGGAGGTATAAATATATCCTTAATGGACGAAGAAATAGCATATTGGTTTAAACAAACAAATGTCACTCAAGTCAGCTTACCTGTAGAATCAGGCTCAGAACGCATGTTAAAAGAAATTATTAAAAAACCGCTTGATCTTAAACAGGTTAAACCTGTTGTTGATCTTTTAAGAAAATATGATATTGTAACAACTGGCAATTTTATTTGCGGCATGCCTGGTGAAACTCCTGAAGATCGTAAGCTGACAGAGGAATTTATCGAAGATACCGGATTCAACGGTGTGACATTTTTTGTCGCTACTCCGCTAAAGGGAACCAGATTATATGATGAATGCATTAAGTCTGGCTATATTAATAATACTAATATTTTTGATAAAAAGTCATTTTTTAATGGATATATTACAGCCCCATACATTGAGCCTGTAAAAATTAATAAATATTCTTATTACCTTAATTTAAAGTATAATTTTATTAAAAATTATGATTATCTTCATGGTAATTTTGAAAAAGCGGAAATATTTTTTAAAAGAGTATCTGAATTGGATCCCAATCACGCAATTAGCCATTATTATTTGGCAAAAATATATAATGAATTTGGCAATAAAGAATTAAAAGATAAATATATTAATATGTATAAAAAAATAATTAAAACTGATAAATTATGGAGAGAATATGCTTTAGCATTTGATTTAGAAATTGATTGAGGTGTGTTTTATATGGGAGACTTAAAAAAAACTATAATAAAAATTATTGGGCAAAGCTTTTACATTTTTGGAATATAATGGAGAAGAAGATCATGATGAACTGAAAAGGGAACTATTGGAAAAATTTCTGGAAACTGGTCTGGATGATTATTAGAAGAATCAATTTTGATAAATATAACGGAAAAGTGCTTCTAATGAAAGGATGGACACCTAAAGATGAAATATTCGACAGTGGCATTATCGACATCGTTTGAACATTTCAATTATATCTGCGTTCAAGAATAATTAAATAATACCTCATTATCACGCCTCAATCCTTAATTTGAATAGGTCGTAATTTTTCCATAAATTTCTAACCTTTAATGTTAAAAAGTATTAACAAATCCTATTATAAGGTATATATTGCTCTTAAATATAACTTTAAAGGTAAGTTTTTTGATTTTTCAGATTATTTTTAAATGAAGGGTTAAATGGGAAATCTCCTGGTACGAATAATTATTATTTTGCTGAGCGTTTTATTATTTTCATGCAAAAACGCTCCGGCTCCAAATCCTGCTCCGGTAAAGATTTCACTTCCGTTTCCGGAAGAATCAGCGGATAAATTGGATGCCGCTATCCGGGAAGTATCGGATTATCTTAACCGGCAGCTTCCAAGAGGGAATAAACTGGTAATTCTTAATATACAGTCCGAATATCCCGCGTTATCCGAGTACATTATTGATGAGCTTATCGCCAACACGGTGAATGACCGCGTTCTTTCAATGGTTGATCGCCAGCAGTTAAACGCCATCCGCGCTGAACAGCGTTTCCAAATGTCCGGCGAAGTCGACGACAATACAGCACAGGCATTGGGCAGAATGGCAGGCGCGCAGATTATCATTTCCGGCGCGGTTTCCAAAATAGGCGATTTATACCGTCTTCGAATTCGCGCTTTAAACGTACAAACCGCAGCTATTGACGGACAATTTAATAAAAACATTCCGGAAGGTACAACAATAAACGCTCTTGTAAAGAGCAAGGCAACCGGTTACGGCGTGGGAGAAGCTGTTTCAGCCGGTACGCAGAAGAGTACATCCTCCGCGGCAGTTCAACCTTCCAATGCTGCCGCAGTACCGGTAACTCCTGCTCCTGCGCCTGTTATATACAAAATTGGCGATAACGGACCCGGCGGAGGAATAATATTTTTTGACAAGACCAGTTACAGCAACGGATGGCGGTATTTGGAAGCGGCTCCGGCTGAAAATGAGATAAAAGCAAGCTGGGATACCTGTGTTGAAATGACAGGGTTGCTTGTTATCAATGGAGTTAAAGGCTGGCGTCTGCCCACACGGGAAGAATTAAACTGGATGTATAACAATCTGAAAATGAAAGACTTGGGCGATTTTAGCAATGAAATTTACTGGAGTTCAGAGGAAGGCTGGGGTTGGGGAGCAAGAGCCATGAGGTTCAGAAATGGCGAATGGCTCAGGACAGGTACGATAGCCGGTGATGATGCGTTTGTAGGCAAGCAAAATATGCTAATAGCCCGTCCTGTCAGGAGGTTTTGAAGTGGAAAGAAGTCACAACAGGTAATTTATCTGTTGTTAAAATAAAATTTTAATAAGGAGATTTTTATGACTGAACAAGAAGTTAGATATGCAATATTACAAGCTCAAGATAAAGCAGAAAAGGGTGATGTTATTTCCCAGCATTTTTTAGGCATTAGCTTTCTTGGACTTAAAGATTT
>JAIRQN010000074.1 GCA_031256445.1 Treponema sp.
AGTGAACGGAGCGATCAGGATGGGTTTTTCGGTAAAGGAAGCGGGTAAATTAAAATCGGTAAAGTACCACAGGGCCGCTTTTTATACTGATACCGATGTTCCGTCAGATTTTGCGCAGACTGCCGCTTCGCAGACGCCTACAACGCCAGTCACTGCTGCCGCTTCGCAGGCTGCCGCGAATACCGCAGACGCGAAAAATGAAAGGGAAGTATCAGAGGAAATCGATAAAATCGTCTTTAACAGTTCCGAATGGGAAAATGACTATTCATTGATGTTCCTTGATGTGGAGATGCATTCAACCGAAAGGCCTCTTGATGAAAGAATGGTCTTTATTTTCGAAGATGAGGCGGGAAATATCAGCAGGCATACAGTCTGGCCATTTAAAATAAACAGGGAAAAAGACATACCGGAAGTCCACATTATTCTTCCTCTGGATGATGAAG
Organism: Treponema sp.; assembly: GCA_031256445.1. Lineage (GTDB taxonomy): Bacteria > Spirochaetota > Spirochaetia > Treponematales > Breznakiellaceae > WQXQ01. The sequence goes on from JAIRQN010000074.1 coordinate 444, forward strand.
TTCTTACAAACGATTTTATCGTTTCCGGCGTTATGTTTGACGATGACGAAATAAAACAAATTTACTGGAAAATGGACGACGGTCAGGAAAAAATAATAGAAGCGAAAAACGGGTTTTCAATACCGGTTTCGCTTTCAGCATTAAGTGATAACCTGCATACTGTGTCAGTTGTCGCTGAAGATATTTACGGCGTAAAAAGCAAGCCTGTAACAAGAAACTTCAGGGTGTCATTATCTGAACCCGCGGCGTCTGTTACATACCCTCTTTACGATACGATACTGCGGGATGTAATTGAAATAACAGGAGTCGCGTCTGACAAAAACAACATAGAAGATGTAAAAATATCTCTTGATAACGGAAATACGTATAACCTTGCGCGTAAAGTCACAGTCGTGTCAGGAGCGCCGGGAATAAAAGTAGAAGAGGTCAACAGCGGTTTTAGCGATATTACGGCGGACGCGCCCGAGCTTGAACTGGTAATGGAAAATGTCAGCGAAGAGTTCAAATGGGCGTATAAGTTCAACACAAAGATACTTAAAGACGGTCCTCATGTGGTATTTATCCGCGTAACTGATAAATACGGAATTCCCGCTACATATTCGGGCATGATCAATATTGATAATACGCCTCCTGAAGTCGTTATCAACAGTCCGGGAGACGGTTCGGTTTCGACAGGCAGCGTAAAGATAATGGGTCAGACAATGGATCCAAATCTGAAAAATATCGTTATTGAACTGCGCAGTCTCGAGGGAAAGGAAGTAAATGAGAACATAAAATCGCGCACTCTGGAACCGGCGGAAGTAATAAATGAAACGCTGGATTTTGGAGATCAAAGCGACGGCCTTTACAATATAGAGATTGTCGCGTTGGATAACGCCGGAAACATTACGCACATTTCAAGGAATATCGCTCTCGCCCGCGAAAGCATGAAAAACTATATTGAAATTCTTTACCCGCTGGATAACGAGAATGTTCAGGGGAAATTCAATCTGTACGGTTACGCGGGCGGCACTGACAAAGCGAAAACCGTCACTTTAAGGGTCAATAATATTGACGTTAAGGTAAACGATGTTGACGATTCCGGGTACTTCTGCTTCTCGCTGGATTCTGATCTTGTTAAAAACGGAACCAACACCGTATCGGCTCACAGTAATTTCGGCGGGAATGAAACAACCCGCTCCCGTGAGCAAAAATTGGTTTACAGGGCGGACGGCCCCTGGGTGACAATTGACAGCTTCAACATCGGCGCGTTCGCTTTTGACAGACCTTACCTTTCCGGTCGCTCCGGCTATGAAATAACCGAAGAGGACAGGGAACTTCTTTCTTCCAGAGACGCAGACAGGGCGAAGAAAAGCGAAATAAAGGATAAAACGCCCGATTATACGGAAATCAGTTTTGATAACGGAAAAACCTTTGTCAGGGCTGGCGGCAGCGCGGCAAAAGATATTGACTACCGCTATCGGCTGGAGACAGGGGAAATGACGGAAGGGATGCACTACATTCTTGTAAGGACAAAAATGAAAAACGGCGAAATGGCCGTTACGCGAATGATTGTGCAGGTTGACAAAACAAGTCCGGAGATACGGCTTATTTCGCCGCAGCCGGGCGGCCGCTACAATGAAAAAATCGCGTATTCAGCCTCCGCGACTGACGATGTTGAGCTTGTCAATATTACATACCATCTGCGCAAGGGAGACAAATCCTCTTATGAAGTGCCGGGATTTTTGCAGGGCTTGTACATAGAGGGAGTAATCCCGCCTTTTATCAGGCAGATAACCAATGAAGCGCCTGTAATTCCGTTCGGCGGAGGCGTAACGTACTTTGACGTAGGCATGGGTTTGAGTTTCTTTGATGACAATGTAAAGATACAGGCTCAATACGGGCTGATGAATCAGCATTTTTATGAATCCCTGGGCGGACACGGGCAGGTTCGCTACGGCGGGCATGTGCTTGGGTTAAAACTGCTCGCGAGCATTTATACTCTTCCTTTCGGCTCAGTTTTCGGGCCCGACTGGGAATGGCTTTCGGCCGCATTCGCCGTAGGCGCAAATTTCTCGCTGTTTGATCTTGCTCTGGAAGGCTATACGCAAAGCGGCAAAAGAACATGGATGAGCGCCATTTTGGCGCAGCTTGAATTCCCCAAGGTGACAATTCCAAAGAGAAAGTTTCTGCGTACATTCAGTATGTTCACAGAAGGGCAGATTTGGTTTGTGCCGACTGATGTTCCCTCGAATGAAAATGTGGATATTCCGACCTTTGTACCGCATGTCATTTTAGGGGTAAGGTTATATGTGTTCTGATTAATATCAGGAGAAAATTATGACGTATTTTTTAAAAGGAAAGAAAACATTTTCGGCTGGAGTTATTCTTGTTTTATCGGCTCTTTTTTTCTTTACCGCGTGTAATACGCCGTTTGGTTTCGGAGAACAGGTTGATTTTGTTCCTCCTATACTGACTTTGGACCCGGTTACAAACCCGTATTATGTTCGGCTTGGCAGTACGCTTACAGGAACCGTTACTGATGTTGTAAATAATATAGAGGGAACCGGGGTTGACTACGTTATTATGCGCGAAGCGGGAAATACGGAAGAAATTTTCCGCGCTGTAATAACCGGCGACAGATGGGAAATATTTCTTGATTTCACCGAAGAGCAGAACGGAGAAAAAATTCCTGTTGAGATTTTAGCGTATGACAGAGCGGGGAACTCAGGAGATACATCCATCGCGGCTGTTTCTTTGATTATTGATATAAGACCGCCTTTTATCCAGGATATTTATATAGAGCGTACTTCAATGAGAACCGTTCTTCTTGAGCCTATAGGCGATCTTAGAATACTTGAAACGGAAGATCCAAGACGCGAAAGAAGCGCTAACGCGGACAGGTATCAAAACGGGTGGTTTACAATCTGCGCAAGAGTAATGGAAGAAGAGACAAGAATTAATGAAATAAACCTGGCAATTTATGACACCCGCGAACCTAATACGGAACTTATGCTGCTGGACATGGAAGCGGGTTCATCGACATTTTCCCCCCGATGGCTTGTTAAAGAAGATGATATTCTCGCGGCAGGAGAAAGGCTGTGGCCCGGCTATACCGCCGGTTATTATGAAAGCAATGAACGCTATTACTACCGTGTTGATATAATAGCGAATGACAGAAGCGAGAATGAGCTTGTAGAAGACATGGGATATTTTTGTCTATGGCAGGAAAGCGATATTCCAAAAGGCATACTTGATCCAATTGTCGGCACAATTTTTACGCGCGGTTCAACTCTTCCTGTAGAATTTTTTGATGATGATTCTCTTGATTGGGCGTATGCGGACATGTTTACATTAGATCAATGGAACGCGACCAGTTCAGGGAATCCCAAAGACGCGTGGCTGAACGATAATGGTTTAATAATGCCTTTTACCTCTGGAGACTCTGATAATGATAAATTAATATGGCTTAAAGAACAACTTGACAACGGAACGACAATTTATAACTGGAAATTTTCCAAAAGACATTCCATAGAAAATATCGCCGACAGTGACTTAAAAGTTAATATAGATGAACTTCTCGGCAATACAAATCCAAATGAAAAAGTATACTATGTTCCGACAGGCGACAGGGACAACGATTACGGAGAATTTGTGCTTTTCACGCTGGCCGGCGATTCAAAATTGGAGCCTCATAGCGGGCAGGGACCTGAAGATACAAACAGGAACAGATGGAATAAAAGAGCATGGCGCATAGAAGTAATCGACGAAAACATTCCGCTTATAGTATTTGATACTGTAGATACCCGTCCGGGTTCAGGTTATGAGCCCGGTAAACATTCAGGCAGTTCTGTTAATGAACCAATTCCAAATGCCCGCACAGGCGACAGCCCCGAAGAAAATACTTTCCCGCGTCTTACAGACGGCCGTTATTTTACCATTAACGGTTATACCCTTCGTGAAAACAGGACGCAGACAAATGAAGTTGAAAAGTTCCGCATGGCATGGATACCGTACGGCATGGGAAACGGGCATCCTGACAGTTATATTACTGCAGTTCAAAATGCGCTTAGCAACTACGGGAGTGTACCGTTTCCTGACGGCGTTAAAGATTGGGATTTATCGGATATGCTTGAAACAGGCGCAAGCGACAATAGTGTCGGGGGAATCCCATATATAAAACAGGCGTTCAGAAAAGAATTTGATATTCTCGGCGGTACAAGAGCCGAATCAATTTATTTGGCGGATTACCGTGAAAACCCGCGAAATCCGCCATTGGAATTGGAAAATCCGGCGGCAAAACCAGGTATAACTGAACCTCATTTTATATATAACGATAAACTGGAGAATGAAACAAAACTCTTTATTTTCTACGCCAAAGATAATATGGGGCACGAAGTTTTCAGGCAGTTGCGTCTTTTAAGCAACAAGACTCCGCCGGATCTGGGCGTATACAACATGACAGGAAGAGTGCAGCCGAATGAAAACCAAATGCCGCCTAATATTTACAATGATGAATACATGGAAGGCAAAGATAATATTGACGACGAAGTACGCGCAAAATATAAGACTGATCTCTATGCAATGCAGGAAACAGGATACAACCTAATGCGGACTTACGCGCTTACAGGCAATCCGCCTGCATTAAACCCTGATCTTAACAGGGCGGAACCGCTGCAGGCATTTCCGCGCGATACAACTTTAATGTTTTGGGTTACAGCGGAGAGAAGCGGAGAGCTTGCGATTCAAAATATCAGAATGCAGGATGTAACATACGCCTCCAATGACGAGCCAAATATCGGGCATTATGACCGCAACGCAAGATCGCTTAGCTATTATGAAAGACTGCCGGAAATCGGACAGAGAATTTTTATTTTTACCGCCGAGGATACGCTGGGCAATGAAGCGAGGATTCAGCGTACGGTAGCGGTTACAAACGCCGCTGTTTTAAGCGAGATAAGCACAACTCAGCAGGACGGCTCTTACGGCATAGGCGAGGAAATTATTTTAAGAGCGTATTTTTCAAATCTTGTTTATTGGAGAAATATAAACGGAAGTTCCAATAAACCGCAGTTAAATATACGTTATCAAAAAAATGGCGCTTATGTAGTTGAATCGCTGGAAACAGAAACTGAAGCCGGACAGAACACATTGTTTCTTGAGTTTAAATTCCCTGTCAGGGAAGGTTATACGGGTGATTTGCAGACAATGTATAATGACAATTCTCTGAACGGTGATCCTGTAAACGGGACAAACCGTCCTATCAAACTTCCTGCCGGTATTGAAATAGTTGACTCGGATCGCAATGATAAAGCTTTAACGCCCGGGAATGATCCATGGGAATGGACGACAAAAGAGAATTCGCTGCAGGATAAAAAGACAATAACGCTTCAGGGAATACGACCAGTAATTAATGACGTTCTTGTAATAGACGGAAAGACGCAGCATTCAGACGGCGCGTATTATTTTAAATCAGGCGAAACAATTGATTTTACCCTTAAAGCAAGCGCGCCAATCTTTACGTATAACACAAGCGGCGCCGGAAACCCTAACCCAAGGATACGATTCAAAATACAGGGCAGCGACTATTACGCCGACTACCAGAGAAATATCAGCGCTGACACAATGTTATTCAGTCATACAGTTAGTACAATCGCAGATGGTGAAATTAACAGAAATTCCATTGGAATTGATACACAACAAGGCGCGATAGGAGACAGTGTAGGAAATTATCTTGCTTCTACCGTAGATTCGGCAGACACCCTTTTACAGGATTCAAATTATCCGGCTGCTTATATTCCTGTTGATACAGTTCGTATAGATAAATTAAAACCAGCAGCGCCTGTTACATTATTGGGCGGTGAGCAGGTAGGATCGTCATCCAAAGCTTTTTTTAATGCAACTCCTGTATTAACAATTAATAATCCGCCTTCAGGCAGTGAACCGTGGTGTGATATCAGGCAGTATTCCCTGAACGGCGGCTTTACATGGGAAACATTTCCTGTCGTCCACAGCGGATGGACTGCATCCGCAGGGGCGAATGCTCTATATATATCAAACGGTCAGTGGAATCTTTGGACGCGTTACATAGACAGAGCCGGAAATGAAGGTGCTGTAACCGCCAAATCAATAGAGGTTAACGCTGTTTTCCCGCGTCTTATCGGCATTACTGCAGTTCAGCCAAACGCTACCTACACAAGCGCTCAGCCCAGACTGGATTTTACCTTTGACTTTGACGACACGGTAACAATAGCTGCACAATCTGCTGTGACTATAACATTGGCGGATATTAACAGAACGGCAAATACACCGGGAACTGCACTTACAAGTCCTGAAGTATCATATCAAAGAACACTCACAGCAGCTTCGTCTTCGGGAAGTACTGTTACTTTTACATGGACTCCGCTTAATAGTAACACTTATGATATGCTTGACGGTTTAAAAATAACATCGGTTAATTTAAGCGGTTTGAATGATAAATTTGGCAATCATGGTCCTTCATCTGTTACGCTGACATGGTCAAATGCGGCAGGCGGTACCGTAGCTTATAACGGAAACGCCGCGATTAACTATAACATATCAGGAATTAAGGTAAGTACCATTTCTCCTCAAATAAGAAGCAGACAGCCGCAAAACGCGCAGGGCAGGACTGGTAATATTACATTATATACTGCAGATCCTGACACCGTAACTGTAACAGATATAGCATCCGGTTCTATTTCAAAAGATAACAGAACAATAAGATTGACTTTTAGCAAACCTGTTCAAAAAGGAAACGGCACAATCACAATAAGACCGCACGGCAACTACGCGATCCCTGCTGTTTTTGAAAACGAAGGATATTATGTAGGCATTAAAGCGGACGGGCAAATAGCAGTTGACACAGAAAATTTTGAATATACCTATTCATCATCCGCCGCCGATCCATCGGATTCGGCAAGAGGCGTAGTCGCGAAAACATGGGTAGCCGGTTTCAGTGATATTTTTAACAATGTTAATGCAAATGACAAAAACACATTAATTGGAAGCGCTTCAATGAGCGATCCAGCGTTAGTCGCTACTACAGGTTTAAGCGCGGGACCGTATTTAAAAACAACGCACGGCCTAAAACGCGGCGCGGGATTTACAGGTAATTACAATAATTCAAATCCGGGTGTAAACGCGCCGGGTCCGGAAGGAACCGCTTATATGGTTCCCGATATATCTACAAAATGGGTGCTGCGTTACAGCATAGAGGACATTTTTGGAGCGAATAATACAACTGCTTCGGAGAACACTGTTGTAACGAATATCCGCACGGTATTGAATAACGCGAAATTCCGCTGGCAGGAAATTGCGGTTACTCAATCAGATATAATAGTGAGCGAAAATACGGTAACGATAAAGCTTCCTGAGCCTCTGCTTCCCGGGTTGCAGTGGACGCTGCACTATGACGCGGGGACATTCGCGGATGAAGCGGGAACTCCGGCTGCAGCAGTTGCAAGAGGGACGTACTGGTTCTGGTCGGGCGGGGTGCAAAAACCTGTAATCCGTGTAGAAAGAAAGAGTTATGACGCGAGAACCGCGGTCAGTTCAGGCGCTCAAGCAAATCCGACATATAACGCTGACGGTTATGCCGGTACAATTGTTTCATTTGAGACCGTAGCTTACAGAATTGTATCCGAAACGCCTAATTCAAGAATTTTTTATAGTACGCTGTTGGGATCATCGTCTACCGGAAATAATTTTACAAGAGGAAGCGCTCTTGGTGCATGGACAGGAGATATAAATACAACAGCATTGACAGGTATTACATCAGGAACAACCATTAAATGGGAAGGTCCCAAGGCAGACGCCGGAAATAATGTCGGTGCATGGGTACGTCCAAATCTGATATTCAGAAACAATACAGGTACTACAGCTGTAACTTATACAGTAATGGATGCAGGCGTTCAAACCACCAGAGCGGTAAACAATGGTTATTTTGGTTTAAGGTCATATAATAAAGACGCAACTGTTACCGACTTGGCTTTTTCTGATGCCAATTTAAGCAGTACAACTACGACAGGCAGAGTTACAGCTGATATTCCATTCGGTACTGCTAATGCCTTACAGGCTAGTAAAAATTATATAGTGGCAAATACAAGAATAGATCATAGAACAGTAAACGCAAACGGAACACACGATTATAATAATACTAATCCAACATATACTTCGCAAAGAGGCTATGAAGGCGTTTACAGAACTGTTTTGATGATGAATCAATCAATTGTGACGGGAGCTACCAATCCTACAACGAATTATCCCCCGAAGGTAAACGGAAGTACAAGGCAGAGCGGACTTCCTACAATAGCGGGCTTCCCCTTAAAGGATAACGCTACAGGAACAGATTCAAGGTATATGAAGGTAATGTATCGTGTTGGAACCGGCAACACAGACAGGCAATGGTATTGGGTATCCACAGAGATAGTCAGCCAAATCTATATTCAAATACATGGCAGGGGAATTGGTACTGACACTTCATTCGGCACTCAGGGAGATTCCCGTGACTGGATGACGATGGGTTACGGAGACTTAACCTATTGTCTTGGCTGGCAGTAAGGAAGGAGGAAATTATGAAAAATCTAAAATACATTTTATTATACGTAGTTTTGGCGGTTTCTTTTTTCTCCTGTAATAATCCAATCGGATTGGGTTCAATGCTGGATATAGACGGACCTGAGATTGAATTTACATCTCCTTCTTCGCGTAAAGCCGTTCCTGTTGAATTTGAAATAACGGGGACTGTATTGGATGAAAGCCCTATTCAAAAAATTCTTCTTACAACATCAGCAAATAATACAGACTTCGCGAAGCAGTGGCGTTTTTTAAATAATATATGGGAAGTATCAGAAGACGGCGGCGGCAGCTGGTCCAGGATACAGAACGCGCAATGGAACGGAAATAACAGATCCGCGAACTGGATGATACCTGTTGATATGCGCGTAAATGGCGGTGAGCCGGCTGACGGCGAATATCTTTTTTTAATTCAGGCATGGGATAATGGCGGCAATTCAGATGCCAATTCAATTAAATCCCTGGTTCTTATAATAGACAGGGATCCGCCGAGAGTTGAAATTACAAATCCCTATATTCACAGCAGATATTCATATTATGACAGCGAACAGGGAATATTTACAAATAATAATACACTGCAGGAGCTTCACGCGTATCCTGATAACAGCGATGCCAGATTTGAACCCGCGAATATAGGAAAATTCCTTACGCAGGGATTCCAGCTTCAATGGCAGATTGACGATAACCATGACGTTTGGTCAATTGATATAAGGTTTTACAGATACGACGTAATTATTGACGGTTACCCTGAAACTCCGCTGCCAGATAATTATATTTACCGTTATAACAGAAACCTGCCTCCCCCCCCTGTAATTCCGGTTCCGGCGGATAATCTTAGGCCTAGCGGAACTGTAAATGTTCCGGCTCTGACAAGCCCTGCGGGAATTTATGATGAAGGCGGGATATTGGAAAATCCCATTATTGATAATGAAGAAGGCGGAAAAACAACAATAAAAATAACCGCGAGCTGTTATGATGCGGCGGGTAATCCAAATCAGGAAAAAACACTCGGATATTTTATTTACTGGCCCAAAGCAGATAAAGCCTGGATTATTTATTCAAGCGGCATGGAAAAACCGGAAGAATACGCTGATATGTCTGAAAACGAACTGAAAGAAAATTCGTTTATGATTTATCCGGGCAGAAATATAAAAGCCACGGCTTTCCATGCGCAGGGAATAAGCAAGGTTATTTTTTCACTGCATAATTACAATGAAAAAGAACCGGATTTCCAGAACAGAATTTCAGATCCAATACCGCTTGGGTATATGGAAAATTTTGAATCATCGGTGGAATTCACAAACGCCGGTAAAACACAGGTCGTTAGACGAAATGATCCGCGTTTTGGAAACATCCTGTCCACGATTTTTCCGTGGGAATTCAGACCTCCGAACAGAACGGGGTATTATGTAGTTAAAGCTGCCGCCTATGACAGCAATGAAAATCCCGGCGATGAATGGCAGAGCCTCTTTATGGTGCAGGATATCACATATCCTGATTTTACAGTTCAGCCGAGTCCTGTAGCTACAGAACAACTGTTCATGCACATTGATAACAGTGATAAATCAATTACCATCAGCGGCAGTTTGAGCGACGCTACGGAAATTACTTCGCTGACAATGGTTTGGATTAACCCTGAATCAAGGAATTTTGCCGCGATGAGCCAGCTTCAGTATTTCCGCGATCCGGATTACGCCGGATGGGAACAGGCGAAAAATCTTCAATCAGGATCTTCCGCCGGAGAAATCAAAAATGCCTCTCTATACGGAGAAAATTTTCCGTATGACGAAGCTAAACCAAACAGATTGTGGAATCTTGCCTTAACGCATCTGGGCGAAGATGAAGATACAAACAGACAGGTTTATAATTATTCACAGAAAATAATCCTGCCTGTTGAGTTAAATATTGACGTTGGCATGCAGCCTTTAAAGAGCCAGATATTCCTGCTTAGAGCGGAAAACCCGAACGATAAAACTACAATAATTACTTACGCTCCGCAGGGTGATACGCTTCCGCCTGAAATTATAATCAACAATGTTACCATTAAGAGAGGCGCTTCCAATCTGGCTGAATGTATACCGGGAGAATATTCGTTAATTCCCAAATTCGTAGATAATGATCAAATAGTTATAACAGGCAGTTGGAAAGAAGATTCAACCCAATATTTAAATGTTCAGACATATCTGTATCCGAGTATAAAAATAAGCGTTAACGGAAACCTGTTAAGTACCGGCACGGACGATATACTGCCTGCAGCAGGCAATCATACACAAGGTACATTTGAGATTACAGGCACATTTGGCGGCAGCGGGCCTCTTTTGACAACAGCCATAAAAGATACTCTTGTTGTTAACGCGGTAATAGAAGATATAGGAGGAAACCCCGCTGAATTCGGCGCTTCATGGCTTATTGAAAGCGACGCGCTCAGGTTCCTTCGCATTTCAAGCTCCGATCAGGATAAGGCTTATAAAGCAGGCGACATAATTGAATTATTCCTTGAATTCAGCAAACCTGTTACGTTAAATAAAGGCACAGCGAAAGATCCTGTTTTATTATTGAATACAGGAGGAAGAGCTTATTATGGAAAAAAAGACGATACAAATCAGAACACGGAAAATTCCCGCCAGTACTTTATATATACTGTAGGACCAGACCATGATACTACGAATTTGCCTGATAAAAAATTCCTTAATGTAACCGGGCTCTCTGTTGATGAAGGGGCATCAGACGGAGATACAGGCTGGAATACGGATAATTATCCTTTCAGATGGCAGTTCAAGCAGTTGATAGACGGCGTTGAAGTTACAGAGAGTATGAGAATTGTTTTGCAGAATACATACAACGGTTTAAATGACTCGGAGAAGACAGTTATTGCGCCTTTACCGGTTGCGTCTGACAATATTAGTTCCCTGATCGCGGGAAAAGAAATTACAATAGATACAACTGCGCCTCTTGTATCAGGCGTAACCGCCAACCCTACAGGCTGGCACGGCGCTGGTAAAGAAATTTTTATTACAGTTAGTTTTAACAAGCCGGTAAAAATAGATTCTGCTTCTGCAAATCTTCCGTATTTAAACCTTAATACCGGCGGGAGAACAAGCGGCAATGCCGAAGATGTAAGGCTTAATAACAACACTATTACATTTAAATACACTGTGCAATCAGGCGATAATGTAGCGAATTTGAATATAACAGGTTACGGCGGTACTATAACGGATATTCCCGGAACAGCCCTTGCCGCGTTTACGCATCCTGTTTCAGGAGTATCTCTTGATACAACAATACCCGGATCGCCTTCGATTCAAATCTATAAGGGAACAGGCATTTCCGGCACATTAATAAATCCTGTACCTGTGAATTTATATGACAACGCGGTATATATCCAAATTAACGCGAATGGTAAAATAAACAGGGATTACGACAGAATTGAATATACAACAAACGGCGGTGTAAGCTGGGTTACTTCCAAAACGCAGCCTGAGGTAATGCAGCCTGATGAAGCACAGCCTGAGAGAATACAGCTTACAAACAGCGGTTCTTATACTGTAAGAGCAAGACAGATTGACAGTGCCGGAAATGTTTCAAATGCATCATCAAATATTATTTTTAACTGGGATCCCGGAAATCTTGTTACGAGAATTGATTCTACAACTCCAAACGGAACATACTCTGATATTACAGCTACAAAAAATATTAATATTACAGTACATTTCAGGAAACCTCTTGTTTTTACTGCAAGCGATACAAAACAAATTACACTCAATGTTAACAGAGGGGGCACAATCGGAATACCTATAAATAGTGCAGATACAAGTACTGTTGCAAGCCCGGCTGACAGAATGACATTTTCTTACTCTATAGCAAGCAATGATAATTGCGCAGACCTTGATGTAACGGCTTTAAACATTACTGCAACGGATGTGCAGGGAGTACAGGTATCATCCTTGATTGTTCTTCCTGAAACTGCCAACAGATTAGGAACCATAAAAGATATTGTTATTACAACGGGAGCTCTTGCTCTTGCAGGCGGAGTAACAGCTCCGACATGGGCTTCAACGCAGACATCGGCAAATTTAAGAGCGGCGGACGCATGGACAGGAACGATTTCGCTTAGATTTAACAGAGCTGTTTCCAAAGGAAGCGGAAATGTTACCATAACACAAAAGACTACTGCCGCTGACAATACAACAAACGTTTACAGGCTGCCTGCTGTTTTAACGGACGCTCAAAGCGCGAAATATAAATCCGCAAGGAATTTTAATGCCTTCTACACAAGAGGGACAAACGGCTCCGCAAGCGGAACGGCGGATACATCCACAAAATGGATATTAAGGTATGATCAAACAACCGTTGTTACTCCAAATAATACAGGCACCGATATACAACAGCTTGCCTTCGATTTCCACCAGGCGGAAACTGTTACAATACCTGTAAGTTCGGAAGAAATAACTGTAAGCGGAACAGGAAATGATACCCTTACGATTCGTATTCAAGGATCAAACGCGCTTGCGGTATTGGGCGCGACGTATCAGATTACATATGACGCGAATATTGTACAGGACAGTTTAGGCTACAGGTGGCCTTCTTCAGCCCAGCAATATTCAAACGGCACAACGCCAAACAGCGGCGGAACAGTGGAGATTAACAGGCCTTTTATCAGGATTGACAAAAGAATCAATGAAGACAGAATAACCGGAAACATCGATGGAAGCCTTTCAAAACCTCATCTTGGCGCAAATTATAGCAGGGTATTAACTACAACAGCGCGTCTTGACTGCCGCACACCTAATTCAGTTGTCCGTTACACTGGAGCAGGAACTGAATACACCGCGACAGGAGTTACCGGACTTGGCGGATGGACAATGAGCTCAGGAACGGCATCCAATTGGGTAAACAATACCAGTGCCAATGACGGTACAGATAATAATAATATTAGTGCAATGCCTGCCCAGCCGACTCTTGCCGCAGAAACCGGCGGTACTGTTTACGACAACTTTACCGGCACAGGAAATGCAACACTTATACCGATTGGCACCACAAATGAGCAAGGTTATATATGGCGCGTTTCCGCAAGAAGCCGTAATGGTTCATCTGGTACTACTAACAGCGACCAGTATGAAGAAATGGCTTTCCGCACTGTTTTAACATACCAATTAGACGGTATGCCGTCACTGAACGGTACCTACGGTCAAAACCCGAAATCGGGCGACCAGCTCTGGATAAGGGGCGGAGACGCGATAAGTTCATCATCGGTTCCCGGTTTCCCGCTTACATGGGATGACGATTTCGCCAGGCTCAGCGCGGAAACAAGGCGCGCGGGCGTAAGGCTTATGGAATGGAAAAGCCCGGCGCCTGCAACTACTACTTTTACTCAAACCGCAGCTCCTGCGGCAAATACTAACCAGTATACCGCTCCTACAGGCACAACCATTGGAGCCTCTGACAGTGTTTTAACTGCAAGAGTAGGAACAACTAATTATTTCTTAAGGGTTATATCAAATACGAACAGAACATTCAGACTGTATAATACTGATAATGAAGATGCTTTTGCAGCTACTGCCGTTAATGGAATTGGTTTAGGTTCCAATATTAGTGTTACGATATATTCAACGCCAATGTGTACTACTTCAGAATGGAAGTATGTAACATGGGAGATAAACGTAAGAACCTGGTTTGATGTTGTTCTTGGAAGAGGCGTAAATATGACTACAGCGCAGGATGCCGCAAACGCGTGGCAATACGGTCCAAGACAGACTGCGTATCAGCGCGGCGGCTGGTCTGCTGCAAAAGATAACTATACATTGTATCCCGGTAAACACAGGTGGGTAAGGATTACTAACGGTCAATATCAAAACGGTACTGTAAATTTCTCATACTTGTTTAACCCACGGGATAATCCTGCATCGGTTACATTAAACCAGCCAAGTCCGTAAAAACAGTATGCTTCATTACAAGCCAATAGGGGAATTCCCCTATTGGCGGGTAAGCTGTAAAAAACTATATTGGACTTGTTCGACAACTCGGTTAGTTGTCTCACAAATCCGGCATTTTCTCGTCTGAAGACTGCGAAAATGCCATTTTTATAAGGAAGTTGTTCAATAACTGTAGTTATCGAACAACTCTATTAGAGTTTTATGGAGACTATATGTCAGATGCATTAAAAACTGATGAAATTGATGAAAACGGCCGCTATACCTATGCAGATTATCTGAAGTGGGAAGGCCCTCAAAGATACCAGTTAATTAACGGAGAAGCCTATCAAATGGCTTCTCCTTCTGTAGCGCATCAGGCGCTTCTTATGGGTTTATCATTAAATTTTGGCAATTGGCTTGCGGGAAAACCGTGCAAAGTTTTCGCCGCTCCTTTGGATGTACGTCTATTCCCCAAAAAAGACAAATCCGATAATACGGTAGTACAGCCGGATCTTCTTGTAGTATGCGACAATAGTAAACTTGACAAGGACTCCGTAAACGGCCCTCCCGATCTTGTAATAGAAATCGTATCCCCAACCAATACCCACAGCGAATTATTTTTAAAATTTCAGTATTACCTTAAAGCGGGAGTGCGCGAGTACTGGGTTATTGATCCCGATAAAAAAATGGTTCAGGTTCATATTTATGAAAACGGACATTACATAAGCGCTCTTTACTCTGACAGTGAAGTAATTCCCGTTAATATTTTATCCGGACTGGAAATTAAACTTGAAAATCTTTGGAACAGAATTGCATAAAAACAGAGGCGCAAATAGGGGAATGCATACCTGTATTTCTGGTACGATAAAATAATGCCGAAAGCAAGCGAAGCGTACGAAAAAATTGTCCTTTCTCTTAAGAAGCGGAAAAGCGCGGTTACAACCGCGGATGTTTGCTCAGCCACCGCTTTACCGCTTTCAACTGTCCGCGAACTGCTGCCAAAAGCCGCGGATGAGTATCAGGCGCATTTACAGGTAACTCAATCGGGAGAAATTCTATATACGTTTCCTTCGGGTTTTAAAAGCCGTTATCGTGGGTTTAAAGCGGTATTTGGCAGGGTATTTAAAAAAAGCGCTGCCGTTATCAGGAAAATACTGGTATTTCTTTTTAAAGTATGGACAATGGTAATGCTGATTGGATATTTCATCTTTTTTCTTCTTCTTGCGATTGCAAGCGTACTGTTATCTATCGCGGCAAGATCTTCAGACAAGGGCGGTAGCGGCAGTTCCGGCTCGTTTAGCTTCGGTTTATTCGATCTTCTGTTCCGCGTCTGGTTTTTTACAGAAATAACGCGTCCGAATAATTACGATTACCGCTGCGTAAAAAGAGAAAAACGTGAAAAACGCCCAATGCACAAGGCTGTTTTTTCATTTATATTCGGAGAAGGAGATCCGAATAAAACATGGGAAGAGCAGAAGAACAAGGCATTAATCACCTACATTCAGGAGAACAGGGGTGTAATCTCTCTTGCCGAATATATGGCTTTCACCGGAGAGAACAGCCTGGAAGCCGAAGAAACTATTTTATCATTCTGCAGTAAATTCAGCGGGAGCCCGGAAGTCACGGAAGAAGGAACCATTGTTTACTGCTTCAGCGATTTACTGTTAAAAAGCGATTCCAAAAAATCAAATGAGCTTTTGCCGCCCATAAAACGTCTTAAAAGGTTTTCTGTTAACACGAAAAAAATGAACGTAGCGTTTATTTTAATTAACGCTGTAAACCTGATTTTCGGCACTTATTTTTTATTTAACTCATATACGGCGGGACATCTGATAACTGAACTCCAGTATCAGGCGGCGTCATATCTGTACGCTTTTACCCACGTTTTACTGGGAATTATAACGCCCGATCCCGTTTCAATTATCAGGGTAGTTTTAGGGGTAATTCCTGTATTATTCTCGGTTCTTTTCTGGTTAATACCGGCGGTTCGCGCCTGTACGGAAAAGAAAGAAAATGAAGAAACAAAACTTTCCAATTTAAAACAGTTTGGCTTCAGCAGAATATGGGCGTCGCCTCTTGCTGTTAAAATAAACAATCTCATCCCAAAAATTGAAGAATGCCGTCCCAAAAATCTGTCTGACGCAGGCGACAGGATAATCAAAGATATTGGCGCAATTTCCGGTCCGGAAATAGAAAAAACTGAAAACGAAGAGATTATTTATTCATTCAAAGAACTCTCCAAAGAAAAACAGGCGCTTGAAAAATACAGAAACAGCCGTGATCTGTCAGGTTTACAATTGGGAACAACTGTTTTCGATACAGAAGAATAACTGACAGACGCGGGACTCGAACCCACCACCTTCAGCTCCGGAGGCTGACGCTCTATCCAGATGAGCCAGTCTGTCTTTTAATAAATTTATCTTGTTTATTGGCGGAATGTCAATATAAACAAATCGCTTTTAATCAAGACTTGTGAGACAACTAACCCGAACCAAAGGTTCGCAGTTGCCGAACAAGTCCAATACGCTTTTCTTTTTATAACAAATACATTGACAACTTTATTGTTCAAGGTTTAAATTTAATTAAGCGGAGGATCATTATGCATTGCATTAAAAAAATAAAAAACGACCTGTATTGGGTAGGGGCAAACGACAGACGTTTAGCCATGTTTGAAGGCGTTTATTCCGTTTCAGGCGGAGTGTCATATAACTCATTTCTTCTGACAGATGAAAAAACTGTTTTGTTTGATACGGCGGACAGGGCAGTACAGCAGCGTTTTATGGAAAATGTCGCATTCGCGCTTGACGGCAGAAAGCTTGATTATATTGTTGTGCAGCATATGGAGCCTGATCACTGCGCCGCGCTTGGAGAAATTATTGCAAAATATCCCGGCGTAAAAATAGTCTGCAATGAAAAAACACTGACATTCATAAAACAATTTTTTAATTTAAACTTTGATTATAATAATGATACCGTTATTGTAAAGGAAAATGACACGCTGAAAACTGGCAGACATACCCTCAATTTTATTATGGCGCCGATGGTTCATTGGCCTGAGGTTATGGTAACCTATGATTCAAAAGATAAAATCCTGTTCTCCGCGGATGCCTTTGGAACTTTTGGAGCGTTAAATGGCGCGCTTTTCGCCGATGAGATTGATTTTGAAAAAGATTATCTTGACGAATACCGGCGTTATTATACAAATATTGCCGGAAAGTACGGCGATCAGGTTCAATCACTGTTGGAGAAAGCGTCGCAGCTTGACATAGAAATGATTTGCCCGCTTCACGGTTTTTTATGGAGAAAAAATTTTTCAGGTATTTTATCAAAATATACGCTTTGGAGCAGTTACCAGCCGGAAGAAAAGGGCGTGATGATAGCCTACGCCTCGGTGTACGGAAATACGGAAAACGCGTCTGAAATACTTGCCTGCCGTCTTCGGGAGATGAATATAAAAACCGCAATGTTTGACGTTTCGGTTACGCCCGCGTCTGAAATTATTGCGGCCGCGTTCAGGTGGAGCCACCTTGTTTTTGCCTCAACAACATATAACGCCGGCATTTTTATTTCAATGGATGACCTTATAAATGATCTTGTTGCGCATAACATTCAGAACAGGACTGTTGCCGTTATTGAAAACGGTTCATGGGCCGCCGCAAGCGGAGATTTAATTCGTGAAAAACTGCGGGCATGCAATAAAATAAAAATCCTGAAGCAGACTTTAAGTTTAAAATCCAGCCTGAAAGAAGGGCAGCTGCCTGAAATAGAAGAGATAGCGAAGGCAATAGCCGCTGATTTTCCCTCTAAAGAAAATAACGCTTCCATTGAACCTGCGCCTGGCAAACAGAGCGCTGTTTCTCTTGTCGATCCAAACGCGATGTTTAAAATTTCCTATGGCTTGTTTGTTTTAACGGCTAAAGAAGGAGGCAAGGATAATGGCTGCATCATTAATACTGCTATTCAGATAACCGCCTCTCCGCTTCGTATATCTGTAACCGTTAACAAGGCTAACTTGACCTGCGATATGATTTTAAAAACAGGGGAATTTAATCTGTCAATTTTATCCGAAAGTGCGCCATTCAGCATATTTAAGCAGTTCGGTTTTTGCAGCGGAAGGGATACTGATAAATTTGCGCAGAACGGTCATATCGACCGCGCCGGTAACGGAATTGGTTATATTAAAGAGAACGCAAACTGCGTAATTTCGGCAAAAGTATCAGCTTCATATGATTACGGCACACATACCATTTTTACCGCAGATGTTACGCAGTCGGTTATTTTATCAGATGAACGCAGCATGACATATCAGTATTATTTTGACAACATTAAACCCAAAGCGCAGCCGTCAAAAGAAAGTAAAAAAGGTTTTGTTTGTAAAATATGCGGATATTTTCATGAGGGCGACAGCCTGCCTGATGACTTTATTTGCCCATTATGTAAACACGGAGCACAGGATTTTGAACCTGTTTAAACAGTGTTTATCGATAAAACAGCGTTATTTTCCCGATTTTTTCTGATTTTTGCCAAATTTTTTCATTTTTTTCTTGACATATGATAAAATTGGGGTTTATTCTGATAAAAGTGTAACGGGCGGGGGCACGTATCTGTCAAAAGGAGATTTTTTATGTCAGATTTACCTGTTTCCAGGCTTACGCTTTTTTCGTCAGGGGTAGGCTTTTTTGAACATAATGGCGCAATTGCAGGGACAGAGGAGATAATCCTTCCTTTTCATATCAGCGCGGTGAACGACGCGTTAAAATCCCTTGTAATGAACGATCCTGCCGGTATTCCCACAATTTGTTATCCTTCTGAAGATACTCAAAAAGGAAGTGTAACGCGGCTGTCCATCAATTTGGATGGTTCAAGCATTCAAAGCATGCTGCAGAGCCTTAAGGGAGAGGAGATAGAAGTATTTGTTCCCGATTCAATTAGAGGCAGAATAATTTTCACCGAAAGGCGCACAGAAAACTCAGGCAGCGCCGATATACATAAAGACTTTCTTTCTCTCAGCACAAATAACGGCATTAAAACAATATGTATTGATAATATCAGTCATTTTACTTTTATTAATCCAAAAATAAAGGAAGACCTTGACCACGCCCTTGATCTGGCGTTAAATTCCCACGATGATAAAACAAGGTGCCTTACAATTAAACTTGCAGGTAACAAAAAAAGGAAAGTGTCATTCAGTTATGTTATTCCCGCCTCGGCATGGAAAGTGTCTTATCGTTTGAATATTTTCCAGGGTAAGTCTTTCCTGCTTGGCTGGGCAATAGTTGATAACAACAGCGATATTGACTGGGACAATATTATTCTTTCGCTTGCTGCCGGAAAACCGGTTTCCTTTACCGGTGATCTTTATAAAATTCAAAATTCCTGTGGTCCCAAAAATCCTCTTTTAATGAAAGGAATCGCGAACGCCAAAACCCCTGATTCCGCTGAGAGAAACACGAATATTAAAAACATATCACTGGGTCAGGAAGAACTGGACAAGCTTTTAACCGGCGGAAAAAGCAAAGCCGAAGAAGCCGCGGAGGAGCCTGAAAGCATACCGATAGATACAGCGTGTACGCATCCTGCGGGCGATCAATTTGAATTTACAATTAAAAAACCCGTCAGCCTTGCGCGCCGGCAAAGCGCCATGCTTCCGATGATAAAAGGTGAGGTAAAAGCGCAAAAATCGCTTATATTTTCAAAAGAGGGAAAATTGGCAGGCAACGTTTATAATCCCGCCATTTGCGTAGAGCTGACAAATGATACAGGTATGAAACTTCCCGCTGGCCCGATAACCGTATATGACGGAAAAACCTACGCAGGTGACGCTCTTGTTAAATTTATACCGGAAAATGAGAAACACCGGATTTATTACGGCGAGGAACTTTCCGTAACAGGCACTTTTTTTATCAATATAACAAATAATGTGTCCATAGTTAAAATAGATAACGGCATACTGACGCAGAACAAGAAAATTACCTACGAGACTGTTTATACCTTCCGTAACGCGGGCAAAGAACAGAAGAATTTAATTATTGAACATCCTGTTACCGCGAAGTCAACGCTTGTCAGTCCTGCGGATGCGGCGGAAAAAACCTTTAATCTTTACCGTTTTGCGGAAAATGTTCCGCCTACCGCGGAATTCATAAAATTTGCCGTAACAGAAGAAAAAAAAATACACGAAGAAATAGAAATAATCAGTTTCAGTTACGATAGACTGTCCAAATATTTATCCAGCAATGACATTAAGCAGGAAAATATCATTACTGTTATGCAAAACGCCTGCAGCTTAAATGAAAAAATTATAAAAGCGGAAACAGCGCTTGAAGACCTGAAAAAACAGCGTAAAAAATTGATAGAGAAACAGGAAAGGACGCGTAAAAATCTTGAAGCTGTCGGAAACCAGAGTCAGGAAGGGAAGGATTACCTTCAGCGGCTTGCAAAAGAAGACGCGGACATTGACGCTCTGGAAGAAGAAATCCACTGTAATACGCTTTCAATTGACGCGGCGAAAAAGGAATTTGAGGATTTTCTGTGCGCCATTAAGATTGAATAACAGCCAGGCTCGTCATATTCAAATTCCCAAACCATTTTTTCTTCAGCTTCTATCAGCGAAGCGGAAGCTGTTTTGTAATCTCCGAGCGCGGCATTCGCCAGAGCAAGAACATCCCAGGCATCCCGCGTTTCAGGGAACAGGGCAGTCCTCTTTTTTATTATCTTAGTACTAAATCTTCTGCGTTAATCATAATTGATATCCAGTATCGAAAAGGTCTTTTTCGTTATATTGTTGTATGTTGCGTATATCATTGCGTCATCCCATCTTTTCCAGTTAAATGGGCCGCTATTGTCGCTTTCAAGGTATATCTGGAATAAAGGCGAGCTGTCTTTATCAGGCATATCAGGCGACCAGCTGTTTGACAAATTGCAAAAGAACCCGCCAAGGTATGATTCTTCGGTTGGCTCTTTAAAACCCAGGGTTTTGCATAACTGTTCAATTACCCGCTCTCCCTTGTGAGGGTGGATTGTATACGCAAGGACTGCGGTTTGCTCAGAGTATTTATTTATGTCATATGCAAATTGAATCATATCCGCGGTTTCAAAAGACAGAGACATATATTCAAGATTATTTTCAGGATATTCATAATCATCTTCTTCACTATCGCTGTCTTCATCATCAGCATGGGGATAATCAATTAATACAGCGTTTTGTGTATTAAGTTCATTATAAAGTATTATTTTCCCTTCCTCTTTTTCCCAGTCAAAGAACAATTGCAAAAGTTTTACATCCTTCGGCAGCGCCAGTGAATTGGCGGAATCCTGAAAAACCTGAAAAACAAACTGCATCTGATCTCCGTTTTCATTGCAGGGCCAGTCGCCTCCTTTTTCAAAATACGGAACGCCCCCAATATGGGAACAGAGCATTTGCTTCATGGGAAGAGGCGTTTTACATTTTTCCGCTTTAATAAAAGTAGCTTTGCGGGAAAGGGATAAAAGATTTTCTTTTCATTCTTCTTCAAGTTTTTCCCTTTTTTTTCCTTTAAGCGGCGGGTTATTTTTGGCAAACTCCCTTTCCGCGATAATCCGCTCCTTTTCTTCTTTTTCACTTCGTTTTATTTGCTCAATGGTATCTGCGGCCGGTTTATATCCCAAATCCGCAGCTCTTTGAAAAAGCTTCATTGCTTTATTTTTATTTCTGGGGTAACCGCCCATGCCGCATGAATAATTGTATGCTGCTTTGCAGAGAGTCTGCGGATGATCCGCCTTTACAAGAAGATCGGAAAGGGCTTTTCCCTCAGGCGATGTCATTACGGCGATTACAAAACGGTTGCGAAGCTCATATGCCGATTCAAGATGCCCAAGCAGAGCTGCCTGCAGCCACATTTCCTGGCTGTACAGGCTGCGGGCCTTTACCGCCTTTTGATAGAGTTCTTCGGCTTTTATTTTGTCTTTTTCCTGAAGCGGTTTTAATCCGCGTTTTAAAAGCGCATTCGCGAACGCTTTGTGATATTCTTTATTGCCAAAATCTGTATTTGCCGCTTTGAAAAACAGGGTAACCGCTTTATCGTAATCTTTCATTTTTAACGCGCCGGACGCTTCGTTAAAATAATTCTTTGCCGTTTTTTCAGTTGAGTTTTCCTCCTGCTCATCCATCTGCTGCGGCGTTAACGCGCCGTTTTTGAGCAGCAGTTTCACAGCGGCGGACAAATTATTTTTTTGCGCTATCGACAACGGCGTGTTTCCGTTTGAATCTTTAAAATTAATATTCGCGCCTCTTTTTATCAGCAGTTCGATAAAATCATAAATGCCGCAGGCGATTTTTCCTCTTGAAGGCCCGTCTTGTGTGTGAAAGCCGAACCTTAAAGCCATTACAAGCGGCGGAAAATCTGAAAAATCAGGACTCGCCAAATTAGGATCGGCGCCGTATTCCAAAAGCAGCGACGCTTTTTTTATCGCTTCGTCATCAAAAGGGAGGTTCGCGTCTTCTTCTTCGTATTTCATCATCAGGCAGTGCGTAAGCGGCGTCCAGATGATGTCATTGTCAATGCTTGTTTTATCGGGATTAGCGCCTAATTCCAGAAGCGTGTCGAGAATTTCAGGCGAGCTGTCAAAAAAAGTTAGATTTAAAAGGGGCGTAGAGCCGTCTCCGGCTTTTTCATCAATATTTGCTCCTTTTTTTACAAGATACTCAAGCATTTTTTTTGGGTCTTTCATTTTATTCCATGCTTTCTTTCCTGTAATAAAATAAAGTGGCGCAGGTTCCCAATACGCGAATTGCGGACGCACGTTATAATTTAAAATGTTAAAATTAAAAGTATTATTAATACTGCCTGCTCCTTCTTTTATATAACGTTTAAGCAATTCGTATTCTTCAAAGAACGCCAAAGCCGCCGCAAGCTCAACATATTCCTCCCTTAATTCATATTTTGTAATTTGGTATACAGGCTGCATCTGTCTGCTTTTGATTTCTTTTATCAATTCCGCGTAAGGAGCCATTCGTTCATCAATGGTTTGCGTTCTTTGCTTTTCTTCACAACCGCGGCGAAGCGCATTGCGGAAATAATTGCGCGTATCATCATCAGGTTCATTCTCGGTCAGTGTAACTGCGGTTTGATAATCGTTAATCGCGTTATCCAGGTCTTCGATTGACATATATAAACTGCCGCGATCATGATAAAGAACAGCGGTTTCTGTTATTGAAAGATTCCCGCTCTTTTTTGCCTGCGCTATCTGAGCGGTTTTTTCTTCCAGCGCTTTTATATATTCTTCTTTTGTTAATTTTGGGGAATTCTTTTCTTCATTTTCCTTTTTGAATGTTTCGCCCATAAAAATCTGCCTTTTTCCGTAAAATTATTACCTGATATACATATAATATCATCTTTTTTAAATTTACAGGGATATATTTTATAACCTATACACCGAAACGCCAATTTTGTTTTATTATTTTATTATATAGCCGTTTATATAACCATCATATAAAGATTTTTTACAATTTCAATTTACGCGTGTAAAAAGCCGTGTTATCCTTAAATTTCAGGGCATATAGCAAATCTGCCCAATATTTCCAGGAGGTATTTTATGAAGGGTAATACCGGTTCAAGCGTTTGTGCGGATTCGAAAGCAGCGGGGAAAGAAGCTGCCGGGAAAGCCAAAAACGGGCTTTCTGATGTTAAAGTAGCGTTTGCCTACGCCAGTGTCGCGTATAATTTAGGTGAAATGCTGAAAGGCGTGGCGGAAGAAATGCCGGGTGTTCCTGTTCTGGGGAATACATCATTTACCGGCGTAATTACCCCGGAAGGGTTTATAACAGGAGATAATGGTTTTGTCGGAATCATGACTCTTGGCGGCAACGATTTAACGGTCGGCGTGTCAGGCAAACCCAAAAGCGGCGATGCCAGAACGACAGGAAAGATTGCCGCCAAAGAAGCCATGAAAAACGCCGGTAAGAACTGCGCTCCGGCATATTTTTATATGGCGGCTTCTCCCGGAGAAGAAGAATTTTACCTAAAGGGCATAAGCGATGTAATCGGCAGAGTTCCATATTTTGGCGGGAGCGCGGCTGATAATTCAATTGCCGGGGAGTGGAAACTCTTCGCCAATCAGGAGGTTTTCGCGGATGGGATAACGCTAGCGTTCTTTTACGCGGATAAACCTGTCACCAATCTTTTTACCGGCGCGTACCGGGAAACCGGCGATGTCGGTATCATTACAAAAGTGGCAAATAACCGCACTCTGGTAGAGATAGACGGAGTTCCTGCGGTTAAGAAATACGCGCAGTGGGCAAAAGTCGATCCCGATTCACTGAAGGGAATGAATCTCCTTGTTCATACCATTCTTTCGCCTTTAGGAATTAAAGACAGGCTTGGCGATCTGACAGCGATACGGCATCCCATGAACGGCAATGACGATTATTCAATGGCGGTCGGCGCGAATCTTACCGAAAAAACCGCTGTTATCCGCATGGAAGGTTCCGTGGACGAGCTTATTTCATCGGGCGCGAAAACTCTTGATGAACTGAAAGAAAAAATGAAGGCATTACCTGCGGCTTATCATCTGGTTCATTGCGGAGGACGCAGGGCCGGTATAGGAGAGAGAATCGGTGAACTTGTCCAGGGAGTTAAGAAAGCGGCGGGTGACATTCCTTTCATTATGGAATTCACATTCGGCGAATATGGTTATGAGGATGACGGCAGCAATACAACAGGCGGCCTGATGTTATCCTACACGGGCTTTGCTCAATAAAAGGACGTTATATGAAAATGATTATTGACGGAAGGGCGGTTGACGCTTCCAATCACGCCGTTATTGAAATTATCAATCCTGCCAACGGTAAAGTGATAGACACAGTTCCAGCGGCTACAGAAGATGATGTCGCTCTGGCGGTTGTTAAAGCAAAACAGGCGCAAAAAATCTGGGCCAAAGTTCCGCTTCATGAAAAAGGCGATATACTTTTAAAATTTGTCGCTTTTGTGGACGAGAACAAGGAAATGCTTGCGCGTATGTTATCTGACGAAACAGGCAAACCCATCAGCGAAGCGCGCGGAGAGATCGCCAATATACCAATCGCTTTTAAAGGATTTATCGAAAAGGCAAAGCATCTTTACGGAGAGGTAATTCCCGGCGGGCAGGAGAAGAATCAGGAACGCAATGTTCTGCTGACAGTCAGAGAACCTGTAGGCGTAGTTGCATGCGTTATTCCGTTTAACTTCCCCTGCGATCTGTTTGACCAGAAAGTCGCGCCCGCGCTATTGGCCGGAAACGCCGCAATCGTGAAACCTTCTACAGACAATCCGCTGACGCTCTGCCTGCTTACTGAACTTTTGGTAAAAGCCGGAGTTACAGACGGAGCTATACAGATACTGACAGGCAGAGGTTCGCAGGTTGGAAATTGGCTCTGCCAAAACCCGGATGTTCACGCGATTACCTTCACCGGTTCTACAGAAGTGGGACTGGAGACTTATAAAAACGCGGCTAACCACCTTGCGCATGTCGCGCTTGAACTTGGCGGCAATGACGCATTCATCGTGTGGAAAGACGGAGACGTAGACCTTGCCGTAGAAGAGACAATCTGGGGGAGGATGTACAACACAGGCCAGGTATGCTGCGCGTCAAAACGTTTTTTGATCCATAACAGCCTGAAAGAAGCCTTCGCGCAAAAACTGGTAGAGCGGATAAAGAAGATTAAACTTGGCGATCCTTCGGATAATTCAACGCAGCTTGGATGCCTTATCAGCGAAAAGGCCGCCATAGAGGTACAGCGGCAGGTCGAGCTGACAGTATCACAGGGGGGAAAGATCATTTACGGCGGCAAGAGGAACGGAGCGTTCTACGAGCCTACAGTGATTGCCGATGTTCCCAAAACCGCGGATGTCGCGACAGACATGGAAATTTTCGGACCTGTGGTGCCTGTCATCGGATTTGAAACGCTGGAAGAAGCGGTGGAAATCGCCAATTCATCAAAGTTCGGTCTTTGCGGCTGTATTTTTACGGCTGACATTAAAACGGCCTGGCAGACAGCGTCTCAACTGGAGTGCGGCGGCGTTGTCATTAACGGAGCGAGTTTCTTCCGCAGTTTTGAAATGCCCTTCGGCGGTTATAAATATTCAGGAATAGGAACAGAAGGCGTTATGTCAACATTCGACGAGGTGACGCTGACCAAGACTATTGTGCTGAAAAATATTATTTAAACAGGGAAATGTGCGCCTGATGAAAAGGTTATATGAAAATATACATCAAGGCGCACATTTCAAAATATTAAAATACGAAGGCGGTGTCCGAAAAGTTGGAAAACTTCTTCGGACACCTTCATTAATTACTGTTTTTTCGTATTATTTCGCAGAAATAAGAGAAAAAACAAAGTCTGTCCGTGAAGTAACCAATTTCTCGGACAGCCCCTTACTTCAGCAGATCGGCGTTTTCTTTCCTGTCCCACCTGACAGCGATATCCCTGGGGGTTTCCGAAACGACATTTGTCAGCGTCCTGTTTGCGCCCAGTTCAAGAAGCGTTGTAATAACAGCGGGCGTTCCAAACCTTGCGGCAAGGTGCAGGATTGTATTCGCGGATGAATCTTTTGCGTTGATTGCCCTTCCCGAAAACAGCGCTCTGATGCAGTCATTGCCCTTTACAAATGCAATATCAGCCGGTGATTTGTTATCTACCGCAGTCAGAAACGGATCAGATCCCAAATCTGCGAGCAATTTTACGATATCATACTGTTCCATATCCACCGCGATTCTTAACGGCGTCTGCCCGTTGTTGTCAACAGCGTTAATCCTTGCGCCCTGGTTGATTATTGCCCTGATAACATCAATTGGCGCCCTTTCCTGCAGCGCAAGGTGAAGAGCGGTGTTTCCCATGTCGTCAGGCACATTGATTCTTTCCCTTGTTAAAAGGGAAGTAACCATACGGGGCGATATTCCGAATGAGAGTTTAAAAGGAGTCATGTTTCTTGTGTTACGCGCATGAATTGAAGCTCCCATCCTGAGAAGAATGGCCACAAGATCGTATCTTTGCGCCGCGACGGCGGTATGAAGGGCAGTGTCGCCTGAATTGTTCCTTGTTGAAGGATCCGCTCCGTTAGCCGCAAGTCTTTCAATAGAAGGAATAAGCCCCGCCTTTACAGCTTCCATAAAAGGAGTATTGCCGTCAAAATCGCGGACTTCCAGGTTTGCTTTTTCCTTTATCAGCATAACCTCGATATCTGTCATTCCGAGAATAACCGAATCGTGAAGGGCAGTATTGCCGTTAAGCGAATGAGCGTTAATATCTATTCCTGAAGTTATAAGCATCTGCGCAGAATCTTTTGAGTTCCATCTTACAGCCGTGTGAAGAAGGGAATTTCCCTGTTTGTCGCGGATATTGAGATTTGCCCTGTTTTCCAGAAGCGTTCTTATTGTAGCAGGGCTGTCTGTTCTTACAGCCATGAAAAGCGGCGTTTCTCCTGTCGCGTTGGTTATGTCAACCTTTATGCCATGCCGGATTATAACCGGAATTGCGTTAATCAAATTCCACTGAGCCGCGTAATGGAGCATGTTGTTTCCCAAACCGTCAGCCGCGATGATTGTTGTCGGGTTAATTATCCATTCCCGGATTCCGGCTGTTGATGTCAAAGCCAGGTAAAGCGGGCTGATGCCTGCGGCATTGGCGGTAAATATGCTTGCTCCGCGCGAAATGAGAAACTCGCCGATTTCCCTCTGGTTCATCCTGACCGCCAGATGCAGGGAAATATCGCCTTCCCTGTTCCTGGCGTCAACAAGCGCTTTGTTATCAAGGATAAGGCCGATTTGCTGCGCAGTCGCGCGGTTCCTTACCGCGACATGAAGCATTGTATTGCCGGCGCTGTCTCTCTGGTAGACAGTTTCCGGAGTAACAATAGTGCTGAAAACATTGGCTACCGATAAATTTGTATCTTTCAGCGATATATAAAAAGGCGTTACTCCGGAATTGTCAGCCGCGAAAATTTCTGAATTGTATGACAGTAAAAGAGGAATTACCTCCGTTCTTTTTTCTTCAACCGCAATGTAAAGAGGCGTTTTTCCGTTCATGTTTCTTATGTGAACGTCACTGCCGCCTCCGAGAAGCGTCTGTATGACATCCAATGGACGGTTCAGGATAATTACAATATGAAGCGGAGTATCTCCGTGTTCATCGCGCAGATTTGGATCGGCTCCTCTTTCCAGCATTAATGATAAAGCCTGCCTGTGAACGCCAGCGGGGATTCCGACATGAAGGGGAGTGTTGCCTTTCCCGTCCGCGGAGTTAACATTTGCGCCTTTATCAAGGAGCATTGTCATTATCTGAATATTGCCGGTTCTGGCGGCCTCGTGAAGCGCCGTGGAGCCTGACATACTTTTAATATTAACATCAATGTTTTTATTAAAAAGAAAAGTAATAAGCCCGATGTGGCTGTCGCTGACCGCATAATGAATGGGAGCCAGCCCTTCGCTGCGGCGGATATTGAAATTCGCGCTGCGCACCGCCGGCATCAGATAGGCGTAAACAGGATCGGCCGATATGCCTCCGTTCAGTATCAATAGTTCAGCGATTTCCATATGATTCACGGAATCAGGCCTTTTAAGCGCGTAATCAAGGGCTGTTGTTTTTTCGTTGTCCTGTTTGTTGACAATTACAGATGACGAAGCAAGGAGTTCCAGTATGTTTCTTACGCCTGTGACATTGCCTTCTATGCTTGCAAGGTGAAGAACCGTCTTTCCGTCATTGTCAGCGGATTCGACTGTAGCCGATGTCAGAATAGATTTAAAAATTGCGCTGTTCATTGATAGCGCGTTCTTTGCGGCGGTTGAATCTTCCTTTATCTGCAAATGAATGCTTGCGTTTTCCTTGACAAGGAGCTCCGCCATTTTCGCGTCATTTTTGCCGACAGCAATCCCAAGAGGACTCTGTTTGCTGTTATCAAGAACATCAGGTTTCGCTCCCAGGCTGATGAAAAAAGCGGCGAGCTGAGTATCGCCTTTTTCCGCGGCGTAATGAAGGGGCGTTTTTCCGTTCTGATCGACAGCGCCTATTCCGACTTCACCCATGAAAAAATTTCTGGCCCGGCTGTCTCCGCTTGAAAGCAATGTCCAAATATCCGGTTCTTCTTGCGGCTCAGCAGGCGGGGGAGGGGTGTTACAACTTGCCAAAAACAGGATAATTCCGAAAATAACGCCAGTCGGCGCGAAGATAAAATTTGCCTTTTTCATATTTATATCATCGGCAAGAGTTTAATTGTATGTTAGGGATTAGAAATCGGTAAAATTGCATATATTTTGTTTAAAAAATGCGTTAAAACACCTTTATTTTGTTAAATTTTTGTTATAATTCATTTCCTGTGGTATAATTTTGGAAAATCAGGCTTATTCCAAAACCCGGAGGGTTAATGAAATTACTTCGCGTACTGAAGGAAACGTTTCTGGCGTCTCTTCCGCTTGCCGCGATAATTATAGTTGTTTGCTGTTTTATCGCGCCAATGAACAGTATGTTCGATTATATAAAACTGATCATCGGTTACGCGGGCGTTGTTTTCGGGCAGTCCATTTTTTTGGTTGGCGTGGATATCAGTATCCTGCCGATTGGAAAAGCCGTAGGGGAATCGCTCGTTAAAATAAAAAAAGTTTCTTTTATCCTCTTCTTTGGTTTCCTGTTTGGCTTTCTTGCCACTGCCGCCGAGCCCGCTTTAACGGTTTTTTCCAGGCAGGTAAATCTCGCGATGAATGAAATCAGCGAACGGGCGCTGCTTTTTATCATGTCCGCCGGAACAGGAATGTTCGTAGGGTACGGGCTTTACCGCATTTTGAAGGACATTAACATAAAGACAGTATTTGCCGTATTTTATATTTTAATTTTTATATTGGCGTTCTTTACGCCTGTTGAATTTGTGGGAATTGCCTTTGACGGCAGCGGCGCGACTACTGGCGATATTTCCGTCCCATTTATGCTTGCTCTTGGAATAGGCGTTTCCGTTACAATGTCAAAACGCAAATCGGACGATGACATTTTCGGCATAATCGGGCTTGCGTCAATTGGCCCTATACTTGCCGTGTTTCTATACGGAGTAATTTTTAAAATTTCGCACGGGGGAGACGTCCCTGTTCCCGGTTTTGATTATGATACCGGAGCGGTTGAAAGTTTTTCCCATGTAGCGCGGTTTAACCTGCGCGGAGTAACGCTTGCGCTTGTTCCAATCGTTCTTTTATTTTTACCGTTTCAGATATTCCTTGTTAAAATGCATAAAAAAGAATTTGTCAGGATTCTTTTCGGAAGCGTAACGGTTTTTGCCGGCCTTTTAATTTTTCTTACCTGCGTTGATTTCGGTTTTGCATACGCTGGCCAGCATATCGGCAGTTCATTTTTTGCCAGGCACAGACCCGAATGGTTCAAGTGGCTGCTTTTGGCAGTCAGCTTTATTCTTGGCGGCGCGATTACATTATCTGAACCGGCAGTTACAGTTCTTGGACACCAGCTTGAGGAAATAACAAACGGGCACATTAAACAGATGACAATCCGCATGACATTGGCAATAGGCCTTGGTTTTGCCTCGATGATATCCATTATAAAAATTATTACGCAGATCAACCTGCTGTGGTTTCTCCTTCCGCTTTACGCGCTGGCATTGATCCTGATGAAATTTTCATCCAAAATGTTCGTAGGTCTTGCTTTTGATTCCGGCGGCGTCACTGCCGGGGGGTTGACATCGGCGTTTCTTACGCCTCTTACCCTTGGAATCGCGCAGGCAGTAAGAAATTCGGCGGAGGCAGCGGGCGGATCTCCGCAGTCTATTCTGACAAACGGTTTCGGCATTATCGCTTTTATGTCTGTAATGCCGTTGATAGCCGTGCAGACGCTCGGCATTATTTATGAACTGCGGTTTAAACGAATGAGAGAGCAGAGTGACCGGCGCGAATTAATGGAACTTGATGAGCTGATGAATCAGAAAAATGAGATACCGGAGGAATCAAATGGCAAATGAAAGTCCGAATAAACTGGAGCACATGGCCGTTATAGCCGGACGCAATCTGAAAGATCAGCTTCTGACCGCGATGAACGAAAAGGGCTGCCATGTAATTAATGTTTTTTACGGCAAAGGCGCCGCAAAAGCCAGCTATATTTTGGACGCTTTTGGACTTGTCCCCGAGGAGAATAAAATTTTAATCACCTGCCTTATTTTAAACACCAAAGCGCAGGCGGTTTTTGACATGCTCATTTCGGAATTTAAATTCAATGAACCAAACACAGGTATAGCTTATCTGATTCCTGTAGATAATCTTTTGTATTAAGGAGAGTGTAAAAATGGAAACCGTAGCAAATATGAAAGCCCTGCATATTGTAGTTAACGCCGGATTTACTGACGAAATAATGGAAATAATCCGGGAAGCCGGGGGAGCGGGCGGCACTATTATACACGCGCGGGGCGAAGGCTCAAAGCACCGTTCCTTTTTGGGAATTACGCTGGATTATGAACAGGAGATAATCATCAGTATCGCCGAACAGAAAACAGCCGAGCAAATCATGGCTGATATTAAGGAAAAAGCAGGATGGAAGACCGATGTCCGCGGTTTATGCTATATGATGCCTGTAGATAAAATAATCGGTATAAGGAATGTTGAATCTCAACAGGCCGGCAAGGAGACGGAATAAGTATTGACAAAAACCTGTTATTTTGATAAAAAATAACCACCAAACAGGTTTAGCGGCCTTGGTGGAACTGGTAGACACGCCAGCTTGAGGTGCTGGTGCCGAGAGGTATGGAAGTTCAAGTCTTCTAGGCCGCAGATTCAGTCATAGATGTATTTTATTAAGATAAAAAAATTTGATGTATTTTCTGTGGTTTTTAAGCAGTCTTTTATAGACAGAAACCTATAAACATAATAAATTGATAAATAAGCTTGGGTTAAAGACGGAGGAAATATGAAAAAACGGGCGCTTATCAGCGTGTTTAACAGAGACGGACTTTCCGAACTTGCATCATATTTGAACACGGCTGGCTGGGAAATAATCTCAACCGGAGGGACATCAAAATTTTTGCAGGAAAAAAATATTCCTGTTACCGACATTTCCTCGGTTACCGGTTTTCCTGAATGTCTGGACGGGCGTGTAAAGACGCTTCACCCCGCGATACATGCGGGGATTCTCGCTCGACGCGATGTGCAAAGCCACACGGATACATTAAAAGAACTAAATCTTGAAACTATAGATCTTGTATGCAATAACCTCTATCCGTTTTTTGAAAAAGTTCAGGCCGACCTTCCTTTTGAAGATACAATCGAATTTATTGATATTGGCGGACCTTCCATGCTCCGTTCCGCCGCGAAGAATTTCCGCGATGTAATAGTCCTTACAGACCCGCAGGATTATTCAGAGGTAATTGAAAGTCTTAAAAAGGAAAATGTCACCTTTGAATTAAAGAAACGTCTGGCAAGCAAGGTCTTCAGTCTTACAGCCGCTTACGACAGCGCAATCGCGCGTTTTCTTCTTGATGAGGAATTTCCGCAATACCTGCCGCTTTCCCTTAAAAGGGGAGGAACGCTGCGCTACGGAGAGAACAGCCATCAGCAGGCTGCCTTTTATCTGAATACGGATAAACCCGGCGTCGCGGACTGTATAGAGCAGCTTCATGGAAAAGAGATGGGGTATAACAATTTCAGGGACCTTGATATAGCATGGAAAGCCGTGTGCGCTTTCGGTCTTCCCGGCGGTTCAGGAACAAAACTATTGGGCGCCAATAACGTCAGCCGTTTTGTGCCTTCAGTAAAAGAAAGCGAAAGAATCTGCTGTGTCGCGATTAAACACAATACGCCGTGCGGAATCGCCCTTGGCGATACTCTTTTTGATGCGTTCAATAAAACATTTGAATGCGATCCTGTTTCAATATTCGGAGGCATTATCGCCTGTAATGCAAAAGTAAACGCTGTGACGGCTAAAAAACTGGGCGAGCTGTTTCTGGAAGTAATTATTGCTCCAGATTATGACGAAGACGCGCTTAAGATATTAATGATGAAAAAGAACCTTCGTATTGTAAAAATTAATAAAGCGCCGCAGGATAATTATGAGTATATTTCAGTTGACGGCGGGCTTTTGGTTCAGGTAAACGATCATATTCTTCTTGAAAACTGGGAAATAGTAACTGAAGCAAAACCGCAGAAGCAGGATATTCCTGACATGCTCTTTGGATTAAGAGCTGTAACATTTGTGAAATCAAACGCGGTTGTAGTTGTAAAAGAACAGTCAACGATAGGCATCGGCGGAGGGCAGGTTAACCGTATATGGCCTGCGAAACAAGCGCTGGAAAGAAGTGCCGCTGTCATGAAAGCGGCGGCTGAAAGTTCTGCCGACACAGGCGGCAGTCCCTGGAAAGACAACATTCCGGCAAGAGTGCTCGCGTCTGACGCATTTTTCCCGTTTGCCGATATAGTCGAAGCGGCAGCCGCGGCAGGCATTAAAGCCATAATCCAGCCCGGCGGTTCCGTCAATGACAAACTGTCAATTGAAGCATGCGATAATCACGGAATAGCGATGGTCTTTACAGGCACAAGGCATTTCAGGCATTAGGGTAAAAACACGGCATAAGTTTTAACTTATGCAGATTAATTTTATGCAGCCTGTCAATTTTTTCCTTTACCGCGGCGTCTTCGCAGACGCCTTCTCTTATGTATCTGTCCAGAACAGCGTAGGAAAAACCCAGGTTTTCTTCGTCGCTTAGACCGGAAAGCCCGTCTTCCGGTACTTTATTCAGCAGTTTGGAAGGCAAGCCCAATTCCGCTCCAATGGCTATTACTTCCGCGACCGTTAACTGGGACAGAGGGCTGAAATCGCCCGCGCCGTCTCCGTATTTTGTCGAATAACCAACCCAGTCTTCGCTTAAATTGCAGGTATTCACGACGCGCCCGTTTTCAACCGCCGAAACTGCGTAAAGCGCCGTCATCCTGATTCTTGCGGGTATATTAATGACAGCCTGCCTGTTGGCTGTAAGGCCGCAGTTATTTATTTCAGCCAAAAGCGCATCTACGCCGCTCTTGATATTGATAACTGCGCTTTTTATGCCCAAATGCTCGACCAGATCGCGCGAATAGCCGATGTCATGCTGTTCGCCCTGGGGCATCAGCACCCCGAAAACGCGCCGCGCTCCAAGAGCCTGCGCGCATAAAGCGGCCGCGACAGAGCTGTCCTTGCCTCCGCTTATGCCTATTACCGCGCTGCAGTCAGGACCGTTATTGGTAAAATAATCCTGTATCCATTTGATTAACCCGTCTTTGGTTTTTACCGCGTCAAACATTTCTTCTCTCCTTAAGTCAGTATAATTCTGAACGGAATTGCGGGCAAGCCGGCGCTGTTGAACAATTGCCTGTCTCTGGGGTTATCAGCCCACGCGTAAAGTATTTTTTTCGGATTTGATACCGCTGATAAATCCGCAGATATAACGTCTTTTCCAGTAATAGCAACCGGCGCGCGAATCTGCCCTTCATCGCATAAAACGCTGACATATGCCGTGTCCTTTGCGTATAACCCATCAGCGCAGTTATCAAAGCTAATATGCAGCTTTCCATCCTTAACATTAAACCCTTTAACTGTAGGTCCCGGAGATGAATTTTCCGCTCCATATAAAACCCTGTCGGCAGCCAGAAACAGGCGTATGCCTACTCCTTTTTTATTCAAAGGGTGCAGGTCGTTCCATTCGCCGAGTTCCAAAGCGGCGGCCATGCCTGTAGCCGGAAGAGACAGCGCCGCTTTTTGAGCTTCTCTTATCGCCGCCCATGAAGAATTTTCATCGTTATCCGAGATTTCTTTCCAGATCGGAAGCTGGACAAAGAAGAAGGGCAGTCCGCTGCAGCCGTTTTTCTCTCTCCAGTCCTGTATCATGGAGGTAAACATCTGCGCGTAGCTGCCGGAACTGGAATCGTTTGATTCGCCCTGATACCAGATAACGCCTTTAAGCGGGTATTTTAAAACCGGAGCTATCATCGCGTTGTAGTTTCCGAATGGCAGCCGCTGAAAGAAAAATTCCCCAGGACGCGTTTGGGCGGAGCAGCCAATCATACGCTTCCATGTTCCTGCAAGTTCAAGGCAAAAATTGCGCGGAGAAGCGGGTTGAGAGGAAATTTCCGCGCCGCGGGATTCCTGATTATCCGCGAACAGACTGAAATGTTTATCGCGCGTAAAGCCTCCTTCTCCGTTGTTGCAGATAACTCTTATAGTAATGCGGTTTTTTCCGGGTTTAAGAATGCCTTTTTTTACAGGGTATTTCCGCGGCGGATACCGGTAGCCGGTATTGCCAACCTCGGTGCCGTTAACATAAACCGTGTCTGAATCAACTATTGTGCCAAGCCATATTTTCGCGTCTTTTTCCGCAAAATCCGCCGGTATTTCGATATCTTTGGCAAGCCAGATTATTCCGCAGAAAGATTTAATTCCTGAATCTGCAAAATCCCCGGGTAGGGTAATGTCTTCCCATTCGCGAATATCGGTTCCGGGATCTTTCCAGTTATTCTTAATGCCTGAATCTTCACGTAACAGTTTTTGCTCCCACTCTTGAATCGCGAAAGCCGCGTTTTTCACCGTTTCTTCGCGCACTGCCGCGTCCGCGTATTGCATGCCTTCGGCAGTTTTTTCCGGAAAATCCGCGAGAGCTTCTTTGCTCATCCATGATTCAATTGGAGTCCCGCCCCAGGCAGTCATAAGAAGGCCGACAGGGACGCGGTACTTTTTGTGCATTTCCTTC
Source organism: Treponema sp. (assembly GCA_031256445.1). Classification (GTDB taxonomy): domain Bacteria; phylum Spirochaetota; class Spirochaetia; order Treponematales; family Breznakiellaceae; genus WQXQ01. The sequence continues at coordinate 36,637 of JAIRQN010000074.1, forward strand.
GCGAAAAACCACGCTGTCCCCGAAAATTCGTGAAGTGTATTCTCCGCCGCTTTTTGCCAGCAGCCGCCTGAAAAATCATCGCGGACAGCGGCAAAATCCCACTGTTGAGGGACTTTAAACTGCCTGATTAAGGAGAAATTAATATCACTTTTGTTAACTGCGATATTATTACGGTTAACATCATCCCATTCTTCGCTGAAATCATCGCGAAGACGCTGCATCATGAGCTCCATATTGCTCTGACCGGCGCAAAGCCACACATCGCCGCTGTAGATATCCCGTATGGTTACTTTTTCATCGTCAGATGAAATATCCATTGTGAAAGGGCCGCCGGCGCAGGCAGGATCAAGCATTATCAGGAATTTGCCGTTAACGCTTTTTGATTCATAGGTTTTGCCCAAAAAAACAACAGTTATTCTTTTCCGGCTCCATACAGGGAATGAAGCGTCCCGCTGTATAACCAACCCGTCACTTAAAAATGGAGATAAAAAATCGTTCATTCCAAACCTCTGTATTCCGCCCAAAAAATATCGGCGTAATTATCCGTGTCTTTTCCGCCGCCGGCGGCGAAAACGCCGGCCAATGAGCCGACAAATCCGCCTGCGTATTCGGTGCTTAAAATTCGCGCGTCAATGCCGTCAATAAAGCAGGTTAGCGAGTACTGATCATTTCCGTAAAAGAAGGAAATTTTCATTTCTTCGCAGCATGCCGCAAGGACGATTTTTGTTCCTGCCGCGATAAATTCACTTAAAGCGATTATTTCGTCTTCATTGCCGGCGGCTTTTATCAGACGAAGCGAAGTGTTGCCGGAAGAAGAAAAACACTGTTCAAAACGGTAGTGCCAGTCTTCGTTTTGCAGCAATACTATTCCTGCGGTTTCCCCGGCTGTCTTTGGCGAGAATTCCAGTGAGACAGTGAATGTCCAGTTACTGTGCCGTAACCTTCTTCCGGCAAAAGCGGGATGCCCTTTACTGCGAATAGTCTGCGCTTTAGCGTACAAACGCAGCGTATCCCCGCGCTCTGTCAAACTGAAAGCGGCGTCTTTTTCATTTGCAGGATGCCGCAATGTCAGCCAATGAAGCGGAAGTTTTGAAATGTTAAAATGATCGCACCCGCTTTCATAAAGCCAGTCCCATGTTGGCTGTCCGGCTGTGAATACGCCGCTGTCAACTGTTATTTGTTTTTCTACAATTCCTGTCTCTGTCGCTATACACGGCCAGCCGTTTTCCCAAATGACAGGAACCATGAATGTTTCGCGCCCAAGAGGGCAAACACCGTCAAAAGGACGGGAGGCAAGAAGTACCATCCACCAGTTTCCGGCCAGGTCGTCTGTGATATCCGCGTGGCCAGCGTTTATAATACGCGCCCTTTTTCCAAGATGCCTGTGCGTTAAAATGGGGTTGCTTTTCTTTCCTTCCCATGGCCCTGTAATTTCCTTTGCCCGCGCTGCGCATATCGCGTGATCAATACCCGTTCCGCCTTCGGCGTGCAAAAGGTAATAGTAACCGTTAATTTTATAAATGTGCGGGCCTTCCGGCCAGACAGTATCGCGTAACGCGCCGCGCCAGATACCGGCGGATGAGGCGGTTTTCCCTGTCAGAGGATTTTTGCCGGCCGCAAGCAAATCCATGTCCAGTTCATGAATGTATATTTCATAATTGCCCGGATACGCTTCGCCTTCAGGCGCCGGATGGGTTCCTGTGTACCAGGCTTTGCCTGTATCGTTATCAAAAAAAATTGAAGGATCTATTCCGTCAGCGCCTTTAAGCCAGACTGGATCAGACCACGGCCCTGCCGGGTCTTTTGCCGTTATTATAAAATTTCCGCCCGTGTCTATTAAAGTGCAGACGATATAAAAAATTCCCCTGTTATAACGGATTGTCGGCGCGAACAGCCCGCGGGAAATGCCGTGCCCGTCATAACATATCTGTCCGGGCCTGTCTATGGCGTTTGCTATTTGCTTCCAGTGTATCAGATCTTTGCTGTGAAAAACCGGAAGACCGGGAAAATAGGCGAAAGTGGAATTAACAATATAAAAATTACCGCCTTCACGGCAGATTGACGGATCAGGGTAAAAGCCGCTTAAAACAGGATTATTAAATATTCTTTTCATTCTTTTATCATATCATTTTTTAACGTTTTATTGTAAGATAAGGCATCAGGAGAATTATATATGGCAAAAACGCTTCCATTTTCCAAAGGGGTAAATTTTTCAAAATGGTTTGAATTTCGCAGTGTAAAGGAAATTCAGTTCGAAAGATATACAGAGCAGGATTTTATAAATGTAAAAAGCCTCGGAGCCGATGTAATACGGGTTCCTGTAGCCGTGCATAATTTTACAACTAATAATAATCACACCCTTGATCCCCTGTTATTAAAATACCTTGATACGGCTGTTGACTGGGCGGAAAAACGCCAAATGTTCATAATTCTGGATAACCATTCTTTTCATCCCATTGAGCCGACAGACGTAAACATAGACAGAATACTTCTTCCTGTCTGGGATCAGATTGCGCGTCATTTTAGGGATCGAAGCGGTTATGTTATTTATGAGGTACTGAATGAGCCTCACGGAATTCCCGATGAAAGATGGGGTTGTATTCAGGAAGCGGCGGTTGAAACAATCCGCAGGATTGATCAGAAGCGCGCTGTCATAGTCGGCGGAACAAATTATAATTCAATCGAAAAATTATTTTCCATTCCTGAATATAAAGATGTAAATTTAATTTATACGTTTCACTATTACGATCCGCATCTTTTTACCCATCAGGGCGCGACATGGAACAAACCTTCTTTGGCGCCGTTATCCGGCCTTCCGTTCCCGGCCGATAAAAACCGCATTCCCAAACCTCATGACAGTTTTACCGGAACATGGGTGGAAAAATGCCTTGAAAATTACATGAATGACGCAAATCCGGACAAACTCAGCGCCGCATTGGACAGGGCGGCTGCTTTTGCCAAAGAAAGGGATGTTCCGGTTTTTTGCGGAGAGTTCGGCGTATTTATTATTCAGAGCCCGCCGGAAGATCGCGTAACCTGGTACAAGTTTACATGTGACGCGCTTAACAGGCTTGATATTCCCTGGACTTGCTGGGATTATTACGGAGGTTTCGGCCTTTTTAAAACAGTTTCGGCAAGGGATTTTAATACAGAGCTGAATGTTGATGTAGTACGCGCGATGGGGTTTAACAGGTAGTGTGCAGTGTTAAGTGAAATATATTTTTATTGGGGGAAATATTTAATGAAGGTTTTATTTCTAATGGCGGCTGTTATACTTGCAGCCTGCAGTTCTACGGAGCAGGGCGCTTCGGGCGCCCCGCAAAGGGCAGCAGAGCCAATAGTTGTTCCAAAAGAAACAGGGCCTGTGGACGCTGTTATGCGATCTACGCCGTTTTCCAGAGGCGTGAATTTTTCCGGATGGTTTGAATCTTTCAGCGCGCAGTCGATACCGTTTACCAAATACAGCGAACAGGACTTCGCGAATGTAAAAAGCCTTGGCGCTGATGTAGTACGCCTTCCTGTAAGAATGCACAGTATGACAGACGGATCTCCGAATTACAGGCTGGACCCGCTCTTGTTGAAATTCCTCGATTTTGCGGTTGATTGGGCGGAAAAGCACGAAATTTACCTGATTATTGACAATCATTCTTTTGATCCTGTCGCAAAAACGAAAGATGACACAGACACGATTCTTGTTCCTGTCTGGGAACAGATTGCGCGGCGTTACAAGGACAGAAGCGATTTAATCGTATACGAAATACTAAACGAGCCGCACGGTATTTCTGACAAAAGGTGGGGTGAAATTCAGGGGCTTGCGATAGACGCGATCCGCAGACATGACAAGAAACACGCGATAATTGTAGGAGGCACTGAATACAATTCAATCGGAAAATTAAACGCGATTCCGCGCTATTCCGATGATAATTTAATTTATACATTTCACTTTTACGATCCGTACCTGTTTACGCATCAGGGAGCAAGCTGGGGCAGCCCTCCGGTGCTTACAACTCTTGCCGCCGTTCCGTTTCCAGCGGATCGCAGACGCATGCCGAAAATTCCGGACAATTTAAAAGGAACATGGATCGAAAACTCATTGAATAACAGTTACTGGCATGACGCTTCTCCGGCCGCGCTGTACGTTACTCTGAACAAAACCGTGGCTTTTTCCAGAGAGCGGAATGTACCCGTTTTCTGCGGGGAGTTCGGCGTATATTTAATTAACTGCCTGCCTGAAGACCGCGTAAGGTGGTATGATTTTGTCACTGACGCAATGGAAAGGCGGAACATTTCGCGTACAAGCTGGGATTATTACGGGGGTTTTGGAATATTCAATTCCGAAGGCCGCGGAGATTTTAACAGCGATCTTAATGTTGACATTGTACGGGCTTTGGGTTTTACTCCCCCGGCGCAGATGCCGCGCATTGGCGGGCCTTTAGAATCGGGCTTTTATCTTTACGATGATTACCCTAACCGTGTTCTTTCTGCCGGAAGCTGGGGAAACAATACTGATTTCAGTTTATATGATACAAAATCCGCAAGCGGGGATTTCGCCATAAGGTGGGCAAACGCGGATCAGTACAATGTTTTCTGGTTCGGTTTTGACAAATTAGAGGATTTCAGCAACCTGCTTGAAGCAGGCTTTAAACTGGAATTTACGGCAAGAACGGAAAAACCTGTTCAGTTTGACATACGGTTTGTCAATCCCGAAAGCCATGAGAGCATACCCTGGCGGATGCGTTACACGATAGACGATAAAATACTTCCGCCTGACGGAAAGTGGCACACTGTAAGCATTCCTCTTTCGCAGATGAAGGAACACGGGGCATGGGTAAACGCAAAACAGGAATGGATAGGTCCGAAAGGGGAATTTTCATGGAAAAAAATAAAGCAGCTTGAATTTGTCGCCGAGTACGGAAACATGAAAGACCTTTGCGTGTGGTTTGATTCAATAGAGATCAAATATTAGCGACTGAATGGTTTGTCCACTCAATCGCCAGCTGCCGCAGTTCCTGGGACGTGTTGCAGTGCAGCTTCAGTTTTATATGCTCTTTATGGGTATCAATTGTCTTTGTGCTTAAATTGAATTTAGACGCTATCTCAATGGTTCCGTATCCCTTGCCGATCATGGAAAACACCTGAAATTCCCTGTCAGAAAGCCTCCGCAAAGACGCGGTAAAATCTTTTAAACCGCCTGAGCTTTCTCCTGTCATGGCCTGAAAAATGCGTTCCCTTTCATTTTCGCTTAAGTATACTTTTCCTGAAATGACAGTCCTGATGGCGTCCATTACAATGTCATGCGAGGCGGATTTCATGACAAACCCGCGCGCTCCAAGACGCAGAATTCTCTCTGAATAATAACGTTCATCGTGCATTGAAAGAATTAAAATGACAATTTCCGGATTTAAGGATTTCAGTTCAGAAATCAAATCCATGCCGTTTTCTTCGCCAAGATGAATTTCCATTACAACAAGCCTGGGTTTTTCCTTTTCGGCGATTCTGATCGCGCTTTCCGTGTTTGACGCTTCGCCTGCTACGGCAAATCCCGGAGTGTCTTCAATCAGGGAAGACAGTCCTTTTCTGAAAAGAGGATGATCGTCAACGATTAATATTTTAATATTTCCGGTTCTTGGCATACAAATTTACTATCCTTTTTTCCTTATGTTAATTATAGTACAATTTACCTATAGTACTCTATCGTCATTTTTTTTACAATACATTTTCAAAAAGAATATTGGGAGAAAATTATGAAGAAAATACGCGCATTGGTTTTATTATCGTTAATTACGGTATTTTTCGGCTGCGCCGGCGCCGCGGGCACAAGGGAAAACAAAGGAGATATAATGGTTTACGCCTATACAAAAGCGCAGATTGAACAGGAAATTGATAATAATTGGCGGGCTATGGGTTACAGTTCAAGACCGGATAAATTTATCGCGATAAGTTTTGATGACGGACCGTGCGGCCCTTCGGCAAGCGGAGGCACACAGGCAATGCTTGATAAACTGGACGAATTGAAAATAAAAGCCACTTTCTTTTTAATCGGGCAGAATATCCGCGCAAACAAAGCCGAAGCGCGCTCAATTTTTAACGCAGGCCATGAACTGGGCAATCATTCAAACAGCTATTCTTCGCTCGGCAAAGCAGATAAAGAGGATATTGAGGAAAGCCTTGATTCCGCTTCTTTGTTAATCAAGGAAATAACAGGAAAAAATCCGCCGCTTTTCCGCGCGCCGAACCTGAACCACGGCATTGAATTAACGCAGGTTTGCATGGAAAGAGGCATGTCGTTAATTGACGGCAGCGTTCACGGCGACTGGGACGGAACAGGACATACGCCGCAATCAATTACGGAGAGCGTACTGTCAAATCCGCGGGACGGGCAGATAATTATTCTTCACGAGAACAATACGTCAAAAGGCAATACAATGGAAGCACTCGCCGGTATAACAGCCGGGCTGCGTGAAAAAGGTTTCTGGATACTGAGCGTAGGCCAGCTTGCCGCGGTAAAAGGAGAGACGCTGGAAGCCGGAACACGCTACAGTTCAATATAAACTGTATCAGCGGGCTAAAATTACGCGCTTTATGTTATGTGCAAATTATCTGACATTCCCGTAAAAAGTGCTTACGGATTTTGAAGGCAGAATAACATCTGCGGTATTCGCGGACACTTTTTGCTTTCCAAGCGGTTTCAAATCTTCCTTATCGGATGTACGCCATGATTCAAGTTCCTTAAATTCCGCGTCATGCAAAACCAGATGAATTGAAACTGCCGCGGGTCTGTCGTTGATTATTACTACCGCGATTTCACCGGAGCCGGGATTTTTGTAGGCGCTTGAGTATACCCCCGGAAGCGGGGCAGTGTCACAGTCTATTCTCAGCCATCCCGGACGGATAAAACGCGAATACTGCCCAACCGTGTAAAGCCGTTTTGAGGTATTTACAATATCATAATCAACCTGAACAAGGCTTCCGGGAAAATTTTTTTCACTGTCATTCCGCCAAAGCCACCAATACAGAAAAGCGTTTATCTGGGCATAGGTAAAATCGAAGTGAATCATTCTCGCGTAATAGAGGGCGTTCTCAATTCCCTCTCCAGGCGGAAGATTTGGGCCTGAGCCGCTTACTTCAGTCTGCCAGTAACGTTTGCCCGAAGAGATAATTCCAGCGTGTTCAAGAGCTCCGGCTCTTGCCGAGCTGTCGTAAGCGCCGTTGTACTGATGAAGGGCGATATGTGTCAGCACTTTTTCCGACTGCTCGTTTGAAAGAGACGGTTTTATCAGTTCATTGAAATTGACATTGAAATTCTCGAATTCAGGAGCCATTATGGAAAGCCCTCCCGCTCCGGGAATAACGCCCTTTTGCGGGAAACGCCGGCCAATTATTATCAGAAAATCGCGGATATCTTCTCCGTTCCAGTAGGCGGATTCATAATTTACCCTGTAATTAGGTTCGTTCTGTATGGAAAGAATCTCCAGAGGGGCGCCCATCATGGAGGCGAAATTTTTCGCGTAGTCGGCAAGAAGATCCGCGTAATCTTCGAATTTATCTCTTTTGAGCCTTCCCCAAACATCCGGCGTATTCCAGTTAATATTTCCGTCATATCTGGCGCCGGCGCCTGTGACATCTTCTTTCCACTGCGTTACGCGATTATTGGGCGTAGTCCAGGGAGTGCTCATTACAGTCAGCTTTTCCGGTCCGTCGCTTCCCAAATCATTTATTCTTTTAATTAAATTTCTTGTGCCGGACAAATCCCAGCTTTGCCAGTTTAAATTAAAAGTTTTAACGCCATTATCATCTGTTGCATAATCGTATGATCCGTCGCTTTTCCTGACCAAAAATCCGTCGTTATGGGAAGGAGTGTCGTCATTTTCCAGCCTTTCGCGGAACGGGATCCGGTTTCGCAGGATGGTTAAGCCGATTCCCTGCGTTCTGGAATAGAGAAGTTTTACCAATTCATCCGCGGCATCCCCGTCTCTTGGGACGCCTGTCCATGCGTTTGATCCGCCGAAACCGTCAATCTGCTGGCGGGAGGCGCTGTAATTGATATTTACTGTCCCTTCTTTTGTTGTTTTGACGGCGGAAGAAGTTGCGCAGGATAAAACGGCGGAAAATATTCCTGTTAAAATAAAAAATTGTAAAAGTATTCTTTTCATTTATTGCCGGTTAATGAAAGACTGCGGATTGGACACAGCGTAAAAAGCCTTTTTAGGCTGCAGGTTTTCGTTAAAAAGGCAGGGAAACTGCCCGCGTCTCCAGCTTGTATTGTCGTCAATTCCCCACATGGTTACGCGCTTTATCCGGTTATCATACTGTTCATTAAGCCTGACATAAAGATCAAAAAGCTGCGCATATACCAGAGCCTGAGCGTCCAGCATCGAAGAAGTGTTATTGGGAATTGTTATATCCATTTCCGTTATGGAAACTTCAATTCCAAGCCTGAGAAAATTCTCAATATTATTTTTAACATTATTGAAATTTCCGGCGTTCCACCAGCTTAAACCGTAATGGGTCTGCAATCCGACGCCTTCGACAAGAAACCTGTCATAATCAGGATCTGTTTCCCTCTGTTCAGCTAACCATCTGGTGTTGATATCATTTACCATATTTCTGACAGCTTTCGCTTTTGAAGGATTATTAAGATCAAAATCATTGTAGTAAAGAATCGCGCCCGGATCAGCCGTTCTTGCGGTACGGAACGCCAGCTCTATATAAGTCATTTCATCGGTGCTTGCCTTGTTCCAGTTGATCTGTTCCGCTGTGCGCAAACCCGATTTCCACTCAGTGTCATTTGTTATCGGTACGTTAAAAGGATACAAAAACGCTTCATTTACGACATCCCATGCGTGAATTCTTCCCCTGAAATGCCCCGCGACATCTGTAATATATTTAACAAGGTTCGCCCTGACCTGTTCATTTGTGCCGGATGTTAACCAGGCCGGCGATTGAGAATGCCAGACAAGAGTATGGCCGATAACTGTCATGCCGTTGGCAATCATATTATTGACCATATTGTCCGCGGCTGAAAAGGTGTACGAATTTCTGGCAGGCGCAAGATAATTCGGCTTCATGTCGTTCTCGCATGTTACGGCATTGTAATGTGTTTTAAGCAGTTGAAAATGCATGCCGGATAAATATGTTGAGTTAACGATGTTTCCGATTAAAAAATCGTTTTCGTAAATCTTCCAGAGTTTTTCTTCTTCCGGAACAAAATACGGCTCAGACTCGGAACAGCTTGCGGCCAATAAAACGAAAGAAACAGCAAACGCGGCGAATATTTTTTTAAACATAAATTAACACCTCTGTTTTCAGTATTTTATTTAACAATGCCATGAAATTCCGTTTTTTTCAATAGAGCGGTTGTCTGTTTATAAACCGCGGCGAATGAATTTTTCGCGGTTTTCGGAACAGATAAATATATGTTATAATAAACATCCAATACAGGAGGGAAAATGAAAGACGCACAGGCGGCGCTGTTTAATAAAAACTGGAAGTTTCTTTTGGGGGACGCCAAAAACGCGCATATCGAAAATTTTAACGATCGTACATGGAAAAGCGTTGATCTTCCCCATGACTGGGTAATTGAACAGCCTTTTGACAGGGGTGAACATAATGGCTATACAGCCCAGAATATGCAGGGATTTTTCGCGTGGAGAGGCGTTTGCTGGTATCGAAATGAATTTATTGTACCTGATATTGCCGGAAACGCGGCATATCTTTACTTTGGCGGGGCTTACCGCAATATTACGGTTTATGTTAACGGTAAAGAAGCGGGGAAGCGCGCATACGGCTATTCAAGTTTTGAGCTTGATATTACTGATTACATAAAAGAAGGGATGAACCTTATCGCGGTACGGCTGGATAACGGCTGCGAGGAGCCGGATCGCTGGTATTCGGGAAGCGGATTGTTCAGAAATGTTTATTTGAAGATTGCCCCTTTTACGCATATCAAAACATGGGGCATCCATGTAAAAACAAAACTGGCCGCAGGCAGGAAACACGCGGATGTTACGGTAACAGCCTCTATTGTTAACAGAAAAGCCGTTAAAAACGGCAATAAGGAGAACGCGGCGAACATAAAATTATTCTCTGTGGACGGCAGTATCGCGGCGGAAGCTGATATTCCATATAACATTGACGGAAAGGAAGAAATAACCGTAACGCATAAATTCCGCATTGATAATCCGGTTCTTTGGTCCGCGGATGCTCCTTATTTATACCGCGCCGCCGTTCATCTTAAATCCGTAGAAAACTCGAAAATCTTCGGATTCACCCTGCACGGGTCGCTTCTTAAGGGCGATGGAGAGAAAAATTCAGCAGAGGTCAGCTTTGGCATCCGTACCGTGGAAATTGCGTATAACAAAGGAATGACCGTAAACGGAGAGAAAGTGAAACTGAAGGGAGTCTGCCTGCACCATGACAGCGGCATTACAGGCAGCGCTTACCATGACGCTGTATGGCGGAGAAGACTTTTAATCCTTAAAAGCATCGGCTGCAACGCGGTAAGGACAAGCCACAATCCTCCCGCCGAAGAATTTCTTGATCTTTGCGACGAACTTGGTTTTTACGCGGTGGATGAATGTTTTGATAAATGGAAAAGCGGCTATTACGGCTCTCACTTCGACGCGGACAGCGAACGCGATTTAACGGAATTTATTATACGTGACAGAAACCATCCCTGCGTAATTTTATGGAGCGTAGGCAACGAAGTGGAGAATCAGGGAGCGGACAGCATGCTTGAAATACAAAAAAAACTTGTAAATATCGTACGCGGCCTTGACGACCGTCCTGTTACATGCGCTCTTTCTCCCCACGCGAATCCAAGGAGCCTTGTGTGGGCTCCCGCGAAGGAACTTGTCCAATTAACCAAAAAACTTGGCAAAGACGTGGACGTTCTCGGTCTTAACTACCATGAGCCGCTGTATCAGGCGTACACCGAGGGAATTGAAAAACCTATTCTTGGAACCGAGTGTTATGAGTATTACTGCGGAACCGCTTTGAATTTTGAGGATGTTACAAATAAAAACCCCTGGCGTTATGTGCTTGAAAACAACAATGTGATAGGCCAGTTTATATGGGCGGGAATCGACTATCTTGGAGAGAGCTGCTGGCCGGCAAAAGGCTGGGCAGGCTCCATTCTGGATATCTGCTGTTTTTTAAAGCCAAACGCCTATTACAGGAGAAGCATCTGGACAGACAAACCCATGATCTACATGGCGTTTAATGATCAAAATAAAAAAAATGATTACACGCGCGGCCGCTGGTCATTTCCTCCTTTAACGTCCCATCTTAACCACGATCATTTTAACCGGCGCACTGTGACAGCCGTTGTTTTTACCAACTGCGAAGAAGCGCAGCTTTGGATAAACGGCAAGAAAAGGGGAAATAAAAAAGGCGCTGATTTTGAGAACGGCATTATTGAATGGGTTTTTGAATACGCATCCGGAAATATCGAAGTAAAAGGATTAAACGGCGGCGCGGAAGTCTGCTCTTATGTATTGGAAACGGCGCAGCAGGCGCAGAAGATAAAATTAACCGCGGACAAGAAAGAGCTAAAATATGATGATATCGCTCATATAGAGGTAAATGTTACGGATAAAAACGGTATACTCTGTCAAACTGAAGATCATTTAATTGAATTTACCCTGACAGGAGACGGAAAAATACTGGGAGCGTGTTCCCCCGATTTAAACCAGAGTCTTGGATTCACGCTTCCAAAGGCTGTAACGTCAGAAGGGAAAGCGCTTGTGATGATCAAGGCGGGCGGCTTGTCCGGGAATCTTGAGTTATTCGCGTATTCGGAAAAACTGGAAAAAACTTCGCTGCGCTTTAAAGTCAGGTGACGATCCGGAAAAATTATGTTAAATGAATACGATTGCTGGTTTCAGAAAAGACAAATAACGGTGCCTGTAAAATTGCCTGATGTGATATACTCCTGCGCAAGCGGTGAAATCGCAGCGCAGGCGGCCAGGGAACTTCAAAACGGAATAAAACGGCTTACCGGATTTTCTCCCGTGATGCATGTTAATCCTGATTTAAACAGGAACGCTTTTTTTATCGGCGTTATCTCATGCATGGAAAATTATTTCCATCTTCCTGCGGACAGACTCGCGGCCGGCGGTTTTTTAATCAATGTAAAGGAAGACAGGATATATATAGCGGGGCAGGATGAACCTGGTCTGTTGTACGGCGTGTTCCGCTTCCTCTCTCTCCTTTCACTTGGGCAAATTAAAGACGGCTTTGAAACATCCGATTCTCCTGTATCTCCGTTAAGAATGATCAACCACTGGGACAATTTTGACGGCACTGTCGAAAGAGGCTATGCGGGCGGCTCGCTCTTTTTCAAAGACGGCGTATTTGACTACGACAGCGGCCGTGTTGCAGATTACGCGCGCCTTCTTGCATCCGCCGGGATTAACAGAATTTCAATTAACAATGTAAATGTCCGCGCGAAAGCGAAACTTTTAATTACAGAAGAATACCTTCGCGAAGCGGGAAAATTGGCTGCAATTTTCCGCCCGTTCGGGATAAAACTCATTCTGAGCGTCAACTTCAGCTCACCCTGGTCTTTGGGAAAACTCCCGACAGCCGACCCTTTGGATCCGTCTGTCGCGCTGTGGTGGAAAGAGAGAGCCGCTCTGGTTTACAAATACATTCCCGATCTGGCGGGCTTTATTGTAAAGGCCGATTCGGAAGGGGAGCCGGGGCCGTTCCAGTACAACCGCACCCATGCAGACGGCGCGAATATGCTCGCAAGGGCGCTTGAGCCTTTCGGCGGGGAAGTAATCTGGAGATGTTTTGTTTACAATTGCCAACAGGACTGGAGAGACCGCAGTTTTGACCGCGCGTGCGCCGCGTACAATCACTTTAAACCCCTGGACGGAGCATTTGACAAAAATGTCATCCTGCAGATAAAATTCGGCCCTTACGATTTCCAGGTGCGCGAGCCTGTTTCCCCGCTTTTCGGCTCCCTTTTAAAAACGCGCCATGTCATGGAATTGCAGATAACGCAGGAATACACGGGGCATCAGATCGATCTTTGCTTCCTGCCGCAGGTATGGGAAGATATTTTGAATTTTAACGCCGGAAGGCAAGGGCGGCGGATTAAGGATATGGTCAGCCCATTCAGTGAAGGAGAGGCCAATATTGAAGGGTTCGCGGCAGTTGTCAACACAGGGAAGGATAATAACTGGACAGGCCATACATTGGCGCAGGCGAACCTTTACGGTTACGCACGCATGACGTGGAATCCCGCGTTTACGGCTAAAGAGATTGCAGACGAGTGGAGCGTCCTTTCATTCGGAGAAGGAGAAACCGCGCGAAGAATTTCAAAGCTTCTTTTAAAATCCTACCCTGCCTATGAAAAATACAACGCTCCTTTCGGCGTATGCTTTATGGTAACGCCCGGACTTCACTACGGTCCAAATATCGAAGGCTACGAGTACAGCAGATGGGGAACCTATCACCGCGCCGACAACAGCGCAATCGGCATTGACCGTACCGCCTCGGGAACCGGCTACACGGAACAGTATTCAAAGGAAAACACGGCGATTTTTTCTGATCCAAAGACCTGTCCGGAAAACATGATACTGTTTTTCCACCGGCTGCGTTATGATTACGTTATGCGAAACGGAAAGACGCTTCTTCAGAACATCTACGACACGCATTTCGAAGGCTATGAAGAAGCCGCCGCGATGCTTGAAGAATGGAAGAACCTCAAAGAATATCTTGAAAAGGAAGTGTACGAATCTGCGCTTTCCCGTTTTGAAAGACAGCTTGAGAACGCGCGGGAATGGAGGGATCAGATTAACACATATTTTTTCCGTAAAACGGGCATCGCGGACGAAAAAAGCAGAAAGATATATTCCTAAATGCGCCGCCGTTTTATCCTGCACGGCAAAGATGGCACAACTGTCCCGGTTGAACAGGGCCAAATGTTTTAATTATCGCTGTTTTTACGGTTTCTGCGTTCTTTAAACAACCTTCTTGCAATGCGTTAAAATTCATGGTATAAAGCAGAGTTGTTCGATAACTTCAGTGTAACCTCATGAAAAAAATTTGACAATTTTTAAGAGGGATTGATTATAAATGATAAAAAGAAAAACCAAAATTGTATGTTCTTTGGGACCTGCCTCATCCAGTGACGATATTGTTCGCGGTCTTATTATTTCAGGGATGAATGTTGCCCGCCTGAACTTTTCTCATGGAAACCAGGAGGAACATCAGGCTACCATAGAACGGGTCAGGCGTGTTTCCGGCGAACTTGGGGTTCCAATTGCGGTATTGCTGGATACCAAAGGTCCTGAAATACGGACAGGAATGGCAGAAAACGACGGAAAGGTAACAATAAATAAAAATGATTATGTCGATATAACAACAGACAACTGCCTGACCGCTGCGGCGCATGACGGTGTTCCCGCAAGACTTTCGCTTTCATGGAAAGACGCTGCAGCCAAACTGCAAAGCGGGCATCATGTACTTGTCGCCGACGGGCTTCTCGATCTTGAAGTTCTTGGCGTTACAGGCGGCGTTGTCAATTGTAAAGCAAAGAACACGGCCTCAATCGGTAGCAGAAAAAATGTTAATCTTACAGGCGTTCACGCAGGGCTTCCAATCATGAGTGAGCAGGACAGGGCCGATATCGCGTTCGGCGTAAAAATGGAAGTGGATTTTATCGCCGCAAGTTTCCTTAGTTTTGCGTATGAAGTAACGGAAATAAGAGAATACCTTGAGAGCCTGAACGCCTCGTCAATAAAAATAATTGCAAAAATTGAATGCGGAGACGGCGTTGAGAATATCAGGGAAATTGTTCAGGCTGCCGACGGGGTGATGGTGGCGCGCGGCGATCTTGGCGTACAGCTTCCTCCAGAACAGATACCGCTTATTCAGAAAAAAATAATCAGCGTGTGCCGAAGGGCAGGAAAGCCTGTTATTACAGCAACACAAATGCTTGAGTCGATGATTGTTAATCCGCGCCCGACACGCGCGGAGGCAACCGATGTCGCAAACGCGATTTTTGACGGAACAGGCGCTGTCATGCTCTCCGGGGAAACCGCAAACGGCGCATATCCTGTTGAAGCCGTGCAGATGATGGATAAAATCGCGCGTACTGTCGAACAGTCATACGAGTTCCGCGAGCACATGGAAAGCATCCGCGGCGAATGTCTGATTGATGATCACAATCCGCGTGACAACCTGGGTATAACCATGTCGCGCGCAGGCGTGGGAATTTCAAGCTCGGTGAACGCAAAAGCGATTGTAACGCCGACGCTCAGAGGGCGAACCGCGCGGTTCTTAAGCGCGTTCAGGCCGGATCAGCCCATTCTTGCCGTTACGCCAGGCGAAAAAGTAAGGCGCATAATGCAATTATACTGGGGAGTTACTCCCTGTTACGCTCCAATTGCGGATGAAACAGAAAGCATGATAAAAAACTCAATGAAGGTTGCAATGGATACAGGAACCGCGGAAGAATCAGATAAAATTGTTCTTGTCGCAGGGCTGCCTCTTCAAAGTCAGAACCCGGTTAATACGGTCAGGGTTATTATTTTGTAAAAAGCGGCTGGTTTCGGCTATTTTTCGCCGTCATCATCAGCGGGAACCTGGCCAAACGCTCCTTTATACGCATTATTGTCGTCTGTTATGTATATCTCTCCGTTATATTCAAGCTCGGAAAACCTGTTGAGGGTTTCTCCCCCCTGCCATATTGTTAACCCAAAAATCGTGTTAATATTTCCGGTATAGGGTGTTTTTTCAATGGTAACTTCAGACGTATCTTCATCAAATTTGACAGTTATTTTCCATATCGGCAATGTTACTGTGCCATTTTTGATTACTTTACCGGTATACAGATGCTCGCCCATAGATTCAAAAACATTAATCGCCGCCACAATTTTGGTTTCTTCGACTGCTCCTTCCGCGTAAACATAAAAATCATTATAATCTTCAAGCCCGGTAATGGTTAGAGTTCTCGCACCCGCGCTTGTGCCGGATCCGGTAGTCGCGCAGACAGTCATTGAAATGCCAATTATCAATACCAATACGATTATTCCCGCAAATTTCATATAGTTTTTCATAAAAACTCCTTATAAATGTTTTTTGAACACAGCTTATTACATTCATATATTTTATGTTATTTTTTTAATATTGTCTACTGATGGCCGCTATTCCATGATTTTCCAATAGCCAGTTTTCTTTGAACCGTTTCGGGTGATAAGGTTCTGTTCCCGCATTAATGTCATAATTGCTTTTACAGTCCGCTTGGACTTGTTTATGAGGCCTGCAAGTTCTTCTTGCGTGATGTTTGGGCGGCCTGCAATTATTTTTTAAATAGCAGGTTGCCGAGAAAAGGCAATAAGCAGATAAGCTTTAACAATAAATTTTACCGATTACGCCGTCAAGTTCTTTTATTAATTTTTGTTTTATGTCTGTCAATTCCTGAATTACCATTGTATTTTTTAAATCGCCGCTGAATGAAGAATCATTGGAAAATGAAGCTGAACACTCCTCCAGAAAAAGCTGATAAGGCAGTATTTCCAGCGAGCTGATTATTGCCTGAATTACTTCGGGGGACGGGAAATTTTTACCGTTTTCTACGGCATTCAGGTAATTTGGCGATACGGATATTTTTTCGGAAAAAGCCTGCTGGCTTATTCCTTTTTTTTTTCGGTAAAACCGTAGATTTCTTATAAATAACTCTTGAAAATGAGTCATAAACAATTAATTATAATTCTTTTCTTTTATTAAAAAACAATCAATAACAATTAAAATAACTGTAATACAGTTGACAATTTTATCAAAAAATTATAAAATACCCATAAGTTTATAAATTATTATAAGGAGAATAAGAAAAATGCTAAATCGTTTACTAAAAGCGGGATTTTTAATTTTTTTAATGATTTCTGGAGTTGCCGGAGCGTTTACTCAAACAATTACCCTTGATAACGCGCTAAGAGGGGCAACTGATGAAGTAGCTAATAACCTCAGAAGAGGCAATAGGGTTGCGATACTATCAATGCGCTGCAGTTCTTACCGCATGTCCAATTATCTGATGGAAGAATTGACAAATGCGCTGGTGAATCAGCGTTTATTTACTGTAGTTGACCGGGCCCAGATGGAATTAATTCAGGAAGAAATGCAGTTCCAGATGTCAGGCGAGGTCAGCGACGCTTCGGCGCAGGCAATTGGTCAGAAACTTGGAGCTCAGGCGATTATTACCGGTACTTTTGACTCAATCGGCGATTTTTACCGTTTCAGGGTACGGGTAATTGAGATTGAAACAGCGGCTATTCGGGTTACATTTTCCGCGAATGTATTCGGCGATTCTATTGTTCAGTCGTTAATGGGTATAAACAGCACTCCTACCGCCGCCGCCGCGCCGGGCGCGGGCGCAGGCGCGGGACAATCTCCAGCAA
>JAIRQN010000099.1 GCA_031256445.1 Treponema sp.
TACCCAAAAGGTATTGGCTTTGAGCAGGTATGGGCAACATTGGATAGGGTTGCAAAACGGCAGGAAGAAACCGCCTTATCTTTGAAAGACACAGAACAGGTAGTAAAGGAGATAGGCAAACGCTTTGGCGATTTTACCAACCGTTTCGGTGAAGTTATAGAATATATGATCGCCCCTAATCTTCAGGATAAACTCTATGATATGGGCTTGGATTTTCAAACAGTAAGTTCAAACTTTAAAGTTAATGATTATAAAAATAATATTCATTTTCAAATAGATGTTTTTTTGCAAAACGGCGATACTGCTATGCTTGTTGAAATAAAAACAAAACTAACCATTAGTGATATAAATGAACATATAAAACGCATGGAAAAAATGCGTATGTTTGCTGATTTACGCCAAGATAGCGAACTAAAGGTTCGACGCACTTTCTTAGGAGCAGTTGCAGGGGTTGTAATTGAATCTGACGAAAAAGAATACGCATTAAATAACGGTTTTTATCTAATAGAACCTTCAGGAGAAACTTTTAATATAACTCCTCCGCATAATAAACTTAAAGAATGGTAAAATAACTTTCCAATGTGGCAGAGGATTGTCAATAATTATTTCGAATAAATACCGCTTGCGTATTCAGTAAACCGGGCGGTATAATTTTTACAGGAGAATTTTTTGTCCCAAAAAGCCGCCTCCGTAGTTGTAAAACGCCTGCAAACGCCGCATCAGACAGAACCGTTTACGCGATTTAAACCGCTTTCACAGGCAATGAAGGATGAGATTTTTGCTTCTGTCGCTGATATATTCGAAACGGCGGGCGGAAAGAAACTGCTTAAAAACAGCGCGGACGTATATTTAAAACCAAACGGAATAGACAGCAAGGCGTATTCCTATACACGGCCTGAGGTTATCGAAGCTGTTATCCATTACTGGAAAGAATCAGGCGCGCGGCGCATATATCTGTTTGAAAACAGCACTCAAAGCAATTTTACGCGCATGGTATTCGCGCTTACAGGCTACAGCGATATTTGCAAACGTTATGGCGCGCGCGAAATATATCTGGATGAAGAAAAAAGCATACCTTTTACCTTTAACGGAAAAGCGCCGGAATCCCTGGAAAAAGACGGATACATCAAAACAACTTTCATGATACCCATGTTCATAACAGAAAACCTGATTGACAACGCAAACGATAATCTTTATATCAATCTGCCAAAACTCAAAACACATTCCATGGCCGGCGTTACGTTAGGTGTAAAAAACCAGTGGGCTTTTCCGCAGCCGGGCGACAGGCGGCCGGATCACAATTTCAACCTTGCAAGTAAACTTGCCGATGTGCTGGGTTACATACAGCCGGATTTTACGCTAATCGAAGGCATAGAAGCGGTCATTTATGGCCATTACCCCGCTACAGCCCTTGCAGACAAATGCGTGCTGCCCTTCCGTATACTTTTGGCAAGCGCGAATGTAACGGCGGCTGATCTTACGGGAGCGAAATTATTCGGGCTGTCGCAGCAGGACGCGCTTCATTTAAAAATCGCGATTGAACGCGGTTACAGCAGGGGCGTAAAGAGCATGGATGATGTGGAAATAATTGGCGATATATCGGATTTCAGGGAACATTATAGCTGGGATCTTTACCCTCAGTTTCCCGGTGATGTGACGATTTTAAAAGGAAGCGAGCGCTGCTGCCGCGAAGGCTGCCGGAACAATCCGCTGACTGTGATACAGTGCATGGCCTATGATTATCAGGGCAAAGGCGGCTGGACTCTGGTTATGGGAAAGGGACACGATCCGGCTTTAATAGACGCGATTAAAGGCAGGACGCTTGTAGCGGGACATTGCGCAATCGAAGAAACCGGCAGCCGCCTTGTTGCGCGGCTTGGCCGCAAAAATGTTTACTTTACGGGTTTCTGCAATGACCTGTGCGCGACCACAAACGCATTATGTCATTTAATGAAAGTAAATCCGCTTTTAATGGCGCCTCTGCCGTTTTTAAAATCAGTAAAATTATTAATACTGGCGAAACTCAAAGGCTCGCAGGCAAACATACCGTTCATCTTCGCCCACAAGGTCAAAGTTGTTTAAAAAAGCATGTATTCCCGGTTTATTCGCGTTATGCTACTATAAACCATGAGTTTAAACTGCGGCATTTTGGGACTGCCCAACGTAGGCAAGTCGACCATATTTTCAGCGTTATGTTCCACTGTGGCGGAAGCTGCCAATTATCCGTTTTCCACCGTTAAGGCAAATGTGGGAATCATCAATGTCCCGGATACGCGGCTGGATAAATTGTCCGCAATTTTTACGCCGGAAAGGACAATCCCGGCAACCGTGGAATTTGTGGATATCGCCGGGCTTGTAAAAGGCGCGTCAAGGGGCGAAGGGCTGGGAAACCAGTTCCTTTCACATATCCGGGACGCGGCAGTGTACGCGCATGTTGTCCGCTGTTTCGAAAACAGCGATGTGATTCATGTCAACGAAAAAATCGATCCTGCTTCCGATATAGAAATAATCGACATTGAGCTTGCCCTTGCCGATTTGCAGACTCTGGCCAAAAGACGGGAAAGGGCGGAAAAAACATTAAAGAATCCGGCAGAGAAAAAAAACAGCGAATTTGTCCTTTCAATTCTGGATAAAATCGGCCCTGCTCTTGAAAACGCGCAGCCTGTCCGCTCGCTTGGTTTAAACGATGATGAAAAAGCGGCTGTTTACGACTGCCATTTTATCACGGCAAAACCGCAGCTTTACGTCTGCAATGTTGACGAAAAGGGCATTAAATCAGGCAACGCCTGGACGGAGGCGGTAAAAAAACGCGCGCAAAACGAAGGAACGGAAGCAGTCAGCATCTGCGGAAAATTTGAAGCCGACCTGTGCGGCATAGAAGATCCGCAGGAAAAAAAAGCCTTCCTTGATGATCTTGGCCTTGAAGAAACAGGCCTGTCCGCTTTGATTCACAGTACATACAAACTGCTCGGGCTGCGCACTTTCTTTACATCGGGGAAAGACGAATGCCGCGCCTGGACATTCCGCGCCGGGGACACCGCGCCCAAAGCGGCGGGCGTTATTCACACGGATTTTGAAAAAGGTTTTATAAAAGCCGAAGTTTACACATGCGAAGATATTTTTCATTACGGAACGGAAGCGAAAATCAAGGAAGCGGGAAAGTACCGTCTTGAAGGCAGGGATTATGCAGTCCAGGACGGAGATGTAATGTTCTTTAAATTCAATGTATAAGCGTACAGGGCCGGAAAATTTTTTACTTGCCGGTTTGCCGAATCCTCTGGTATAATTAAAAAAATCATGATTGAGCCTTCGGTATTACAGAAGTATTCACTTTTTGGCGGCTTAATGGAAGAACAGATAAAAAGCATAATTCCATTAATGAGCGAGGAACATTATAATTCTGATGAAATAATAATTCCTGAGGGAAAAGCCAACGACAAGATATTTTTCCTGATTGAAGGCCAGGTAGAAGTAAGCAAAACGGATATATTTCTTTCCCGTTTCAGCGAAGGAGAAGCTTTTGGCGAGATGGAAGTGCTGGATGTGATGCCGGCTGTCGCTACCATCAAATCCATCACGCCAGTTACGCTGCTGTCAATTTCAAACAAGACCCTGCGTGAAATTTACAAGCTTGATGTAAAAATATTTTCTCTGATAATTATGAATCTGGCCAGGGATCTTTCCCGCCGACTGCGCAGAATGGACGAAAAATTTGCCTCAAATCCGATATTTATGTAAATTATACTTAATATTTAACAGGAGATTCTATGATTTTCAACCCGGAGTATGAATGTATGGACGAACAGGCGCGGAAAAAACTCCAGCTTGCGTCTTTAAAAAATCTCGCGGAAACAGTATATTCCAAAGTTCCCTTTTACCGTCAGAAATTTAAGGCGGCGGGCATTACTCCAATGGATATTCACAGTATCGAAGATATTGAAAAACTGCCTTTTACCACAAAGGATGATCTGCGTGATAATTACCCTCATGGGCTGCGCGCCTGCCCTCAGGACAGAATTGTGGAAGTCCACATGAGTTCCGGCACAACGGGAAAACCGGTTGTGAACGAATATACCATTAAAGATATCGACATCTGGCGGCAGGCAATGTCCAGAACCCTCTCAGGCGCAGGCTGCACACGCGATGATATAGTTCAGAACTGCTACGGTTACGGGCTTTTTACCGGAGGAGCGGGAGTGCATTACGGCGCTCTTAACATCGGCGCGGAAGTCCTGCCCATGTCAAGCGGCAATACGGAGCGTCAATTGATGATTCTGCGCGATTTTGGTTCAAGCATGCTGACCAGCACTCCCTCTTACGCGATGTACCTCTCTGAAGAAGCGGCGGAAGCCGGAATAGACCTTAAAGGGCTCCCTGTCAGCAAGGGCTGCTTTGGGGCTGAACCGTGGAGCGAGAACATGCGCGCGCAGATCGAAGAACGTTACAACATGAAAGCCTATGATATTTACGGTCTGACCGAAATAATCGGGCCGGGAGTCGCTTTTGAGTGTGAAGCGCAGACAGGACTTCATGTGAACGAGGACCTGTTCTACCCGGAGATTATCGATCCGGCGACAGGAAAAACGCTGCCGGCAGGCGAGAAAGGGGAGCTGGTTTTTACCACCCTTACAAGGGAAGGAACGCCTCTTTTACGCTACAGGACAAGGGATATTACATGTTTTATAAATGAACCCTGTAAATGCGGCCGCACCAGTATACGGATTCACCGTCTTTTGGGCCGCACAGACGATATGCTGATTATCAGGGGAGTTAATGTCTTCCCAAGCCAGATTGAGCAGGCGCTTATAGAAATTGAAGGGACAGAACCCGCGTACCTTATCATTATAAACAGGGGCGAAAGGCATCTGGACGATGTGGAACTTCAGGTAGAAGTGAAAAAAGAACTCTTCTCTGACGAAACGCGCGGCCTTGAAAACCTTCGCAGCCGTATTGAGCATGTCATGAGGAGCAAACTGCAAATCGGTTTAAAAGTAAAACTGGTTGAACCAAAAACCATTGAACGTTCCATCGGAAAAGCGAAAAGAGTTATCGACAACAGGAAAATTTAGGCATAAAATATATAATGAGGAGACATCATGGGAATTAAGCAGATATCAGTTTTTCTTGAAAATACCACAGGCAGGCTCAGCGAAGTTACCAAAACGCTCGCAAAGGCCCAAATAAACCTTAGGGCGATAAGCATTGCCGATACAGCGGATTTCGGCATTCTTCGCCTTATCGTTGATAAAACAAAAGAAGCGGTAGAAGCGCTGAATACAGCCGGTTTTACTACCAGGCAGACAGATGTTGTAGCGGTGGAAATTGAAGATACGCCGGGAAGTCTGGCGAAATTAATGGAACTCTTTCAGCAGTCGCAGGTTAACATTGAATACCTTTACGCTTCTCTGGAGGGCCAGGTTGGAAAAGCGGTTGTTATTTTTAAATTAAAGGATCATGATAAAGGCCAGAAAATTTTAAACGATAATAATTTTAAAATGGCGGAAAATTTTTAAGACCTTGCTGTACAGGAAAAAAGGTGGTGCTGCATGAAAATTTTAATGGTTTCCAGTGAAGCCGTTCCCTGGGCAAAGACAGGCGGACTTGCCGATATGGTCTCTGCTCTTTCCATTAGCCTTGCCAAATTGGGCCACGAGGTAAAAATTGTCATTCCGCGCTACTATTCAGTTGACCGGGACGGTTTAAAACTGATGCCGGGAGCAATGGGAACGCCGATGGGCGGCGGCATAGAAGAATGGAGCGCGGTTTACAGCGCCGATATGCCGGGAACGGGTAAAAAGAATCCTGTTAAAGTATATTTTATTGATCACGAGATCTTCTTTGGAAGAGACGGCATTTACGGAAGCCCTGCGGAAACAGATTTTATTGATAACCCAAGACGATTCACCTTTTTCTGCCGGGCTGTTTTTCAGCTCTGCCGGAAAATTAAATGGTACCCGGATATTCTTCACGCCCATGACTGGCCTTCGGCTGTCGCGCCTGTCTATTTGAAATTCGCCGAAAGAGTCAGAGGCGGAGAATTTAAAAATACTGTCTCTGTTCTGACAATTCACAATCTTGGCTATCAAGGTATTTATAACAAGGAAAATTTCAACTATACAGGGCTTGGCTGGGATGTATTTTACTATGCCGGTTTTGAAGATTACGGCATGTTGAATATGCTGAAAGCGGGTCTTTACAGCGCGGATAAACTCAACACAGTTTCGCCCAATTACGCCGAAGAAACAAAAAAACAGGCTCACGGTTTCAGGCTGGACGGAGTGCTGCGCTACAGAAGCGCCGACTACTGCGGAATACTGAATGGTATTGATTACAGCGTCTGGAATCCGGAAAAAGACAAATTAATCCCGTATACCTATTCAGCCAGGAACATAGAAGGGAAGGTAAAGGCAAAAGAAGCTTTGCAAAAGGAATTCAGCCTGCCCAAGGATATAAGCGTGCCTGTCATTGGCATGGTTACGCGCCTTACGGATCAAAAGGGCGTGGGAGAGCTGTTCGGCCCTACCTACGGCAGCGCCTGGGCGATTTGCAGGGATATGCAGCTTCAGATTGTGCTTCTTGGCTCCGGAGAAAGCTGGTGTGAAAATGAGATATCAAGCCTTTCTTCCAGACTTTCCAATTTTAAGGCAAAGATCGGCTACAGTGAGCAGACCAGCCACCTTATTGAAGCGGGCGCGGATTTTTTCCTGATGCCCAGCCGTTATGAGCCATGCGGCCTTAACCAGATGTACTCCCTTGTTTACGGAACGCTGCCCATAGTGCGCAGGACAGGCGGCCTTGTAGACACAGTGGAAAATTTTAACGAAGCCACCGGCACAGGAACCGGTTTTATGTTCGATGAGCTTAACCCGTCTTCCATTTACAATACGGTCGGCTGGGCAGTCTGGGCATGGTACAACAGGCGCAATGATATCGAAAAAATGCGCCTGCGCGGAATGTCGCAGGATTTTTCATGGGAGCGTTCGGCGCGGTTATACGTAAAAATGTATGAAGACACAACAGGGAAAAAATAGGAATGACAGCAAGAAAAACCCTTGTTTTTTTCCTGTTGGTTTTTTTTATAACTACAGCTTACGCGGCAGAAGAAACATCAGCAGAAGAAAAAGTTGTAAAATTCAGGAATTTTGCCAGCATCAGTTCATCGCTTAACTATAATTTTATGGCGTATGAACAAAGCTCCTCCGATTACAGTTTAATGACTAACCGCCCCTGGGACTTGGGAATTGGAATTGGATTATTAAGTTTATCAATTGGTTTTACATTCAGCCTGCCTTTTTTATACGATCAAAATCATGAACAATCACAATCATTTGATATTAATATGAACATATATCATAAAAAAAGTTTTACTTACGCTTATTTTAAATTTTACAGCGGATTTAATGACGGAGCGGATTATAACACTGATTTAACGATAATCAATGCCGCTCTTACATGGACGCGGGTATTCAATGACGATCATTCATTGAGAAGCGTTTATAATCTGGACAGAAGACAGACTGTATCAAACGGAAGTTTCCTTTTGGGAGGAGGAATGTACTTAACATCGATTCAGGCGAATAATCAATCGGATAATACCGAATTTGAAAATTTCCGCGATGGAGAAAACGCTCTTTATTTAGGTCCAAGCGCCGGTTTTTCATATACGTTTGTATTCAGAAGCAATTGCTTTATCAATGTCATGTCTACATTCGGAGTTAATATAATGATTTCTGGCTGGAATACATCTTCAGGGTTTCAGGCTTTGCCTAGATTTACATTCGGATATCACGGGAAGAAATGGTCAGCCAATATATATTCAAAAGGCTCTTATCTTATTGCCGGTGATATCAGCGCTCCTGATTATAATATTTTCACCGGCAATGTCGGCCTTTCATTTGTCAGAAGATTCGGCGGACGCTGATTAGGGCGTTATGCCGCCTTCTATAATCAGCCTGCCGTCTGTAGCCGGGGTGATAATGCCTCCCTGTGCGTTGATATATTCAATTACAACATAAGAAAGCAAAAGCGAGACGTTAAAAGAATCGCCTGCCTGCTTTAATACCTCATAACCGTCGCCGCCGCCGAGAAGATAATCGTTAGTGCAGAATCTGTAAATTTTTTCCGGGTCCACATCCGCGCCGCCGATTGTCAGCTCTTTTATTGCACCGGAACCGGAAGTCTTGTCGACTGTATAGCGCACATCGCCTGAGAACTGCGGGAAGGCGCCGTTGCCCTGGGGAATTGCCGCGATAAAGTCAAACAGTTCAATAATTTGGGAACCTGTCATGGAAACGATAAACAGGTAATTTTCAAAAGGCAGCACCGTTAATACCTGTTCCCTGGTAATCGGCCCTTTTGGCAGTTCGGCGCGTATGTTTCCGCCGTTATGGAAAGCAAAATCGATCTCCTGCCTGCTGACATTCCTTAAATACCAGACATTCGCGTCTGTGATCATATTGCCAATCGCGGTTTCCTGATAGCGCGTTAAACGGTTGCCGAACACAAACGTATCCGCCGCTTCTCCTATTACTTCCTTCAGCGTTGCTGCGGCTTTATCAATATAGGGCTTAAGCATCGCCGTAATTTCGGCGTCCGGGCCAATCGGCACGGGCTTCCAGATAAAATCAGCGAGTTTCCCGTCCTGCACTGTAAGCTTACCGTGGCCCACATATTTCCCCCATTCATTCGCGCTTACAATCCATGTGCCGCCTGATTTTTTCGGCTCGCCAAAAAATGAGTGGGAATGTCCGTCGATAATTATGTCAATTCCCATTACTTCCTGCGCGAGCTCCATTGATGTTATGTGATCAGGCGTTTCTTTCACATCGCCCATATGCGTTAAACCTATTACAATATCAACCTTCTCCCTGTTACGCAAAATCTCCACCGCTTCAAGCGCGGCTTCTGTTTCGTTAATAAAAACAAGCGATTCATCCGGGCTTGCTATAACCTTTGTTCTCAATGTCGTAATGCCGAAGATTCCAACGGAAAAACCGTCATATTTCTTTACGATATATTGATTCCCTCCCAGGAAAGAGCCGTCTTCTTTTTTAATATTGGAAGAAACAAACGGAAAAGCGGCAGCATCTATCTGCCTGTCCAGTTTTTCCTGCGTTCCGTCAAATTCATGATTGCCGAATGTGACAGCGTCATAACCCATAATGCCGTAGGCTTTAATATCCGGCTCCGCGTCAAACATATTGGAAATCGCGCTGCCAGTGTTAATATCTCCGGCGTCAAGCAGAAGAACCTGCGGATTTAACGCCTTGACCGCCCTTACGTAAGCTGAAATTTCCGCAAGCCCGCCCTTGCTGTTGTTTGCCAGAGTCGCTCCGTGGAAATCGTTGGTATGAAGCAAAACCAGTTCGTATATTTTACCGGCATTCGCGGCTATATCTGACGCCGTGTTTTCCCTTATCGGCGCGGCATACAAGACACCGGTTAACAAAAAAACCGTAAACAGGAACATTCCTTTCGCTCTCATTTTTTCCTCCGCATATTAAACATGATTTATTTTAACTTCCATAACGCGCTGGCGCAATACCTTTGAAACGCAGATTGAGAGATTCTGCCAGACAAGGGTTTCTCCTGCGCGCGGCACCCTGCCAAGATTTTCTATAATCCAGTTAGCGACAGTAGTTTCAGGAATCCCTTCGGTGTTATCTGTCATTTTTTTCAATTCGCTTTTCTCTGTAATAATATCCAGCATATCTGTAAATTTAACGCCGCCTAGCACCCGGAAACTGCCGTCGCTTTCTTCTATTACAGGTTCCTTAACATCATCATGCTCATCCCAGATTTCACCTACCAGCTCTTCAACAATATCCTCGATGGTGACAACTCCCAGAGTGCCGCCGTGTTCGTCAACAACAACCGCTATATGCGTCTGCTTTTCCTGTAAAATTCGCAGAAGCTTTGTTATTTTTATGGTCTTTGTAATAAAGGTGACAGGTTTAACAATCTGCGCCGGAGTTTTTATTCCTTTCATCACTTCATGATAAAAATCTTTCATAAGCATAATGCCCGTTATATTGTCAATTGAATCTGTGAATACCGGAAGCCTCGAAAAGCCGGTTTCGACAAAGAGCCGGTCAATTTCATCGACTGTGGAGGCGGTTGAAACGGCGGCGACATCTATCCGCGGGGTGAAAATTTCTGAAACCTTCAAATCGTCAAATTCGATAACCTGGCGGATCATCTTCTCTTCGTGAATGTTGATCGTGCCTTCCTGCCTTACCTCCCCCACAAATGTCAGCAATTCGTCCTCTGTGGTTGTGCGGTCAGTCTTTACGGGGAAAATTTTCATAAGGAATCTTTTCCACGCGGATGTTAAAAAATTAATCGGCGTAAAAATAAAAACAAAAACGCGCAGAAGCGGCGCGGTCCGCAGCGCGACCAGTTCCGGGATTTCCTTTGCCAGCGTTTTCGGAGAAATATCGCCGATAAGGACAAGCAGGGTTGTCATCATCAAAGTGGCTACGCTGACTCCCTTGCTCCCGAAAAGGCCGATAAAAAGCGCGGTTGCAAGAGAGGATGCGGCGATATTTACCGTGTTATTCCCGATCAATACAGATGAAAGTACCTTGTCATAGGCTTCCAGCATTTTTAGGGCAAGACGCGCCCTTTTGCTTTTAACAGCAAGACTTTTAAGTTTTATCCTGTTTAAAGAGGAAAAAGCCATCTCGCAGGCGGAAAAGAATACGGAAAAAGACAGTAAAACCACAAGAGAAACAATTAATGCAACATAGTATGAGCGGGATTCGTCCATAATGGAAGGCGCCGATCAGAATCGAACTGATGCATAACGGTTTTGCAGACCGCTCCCTTACCGCTTGGGTACGGCGCCGGATAGTTCAAAATTACCGGAATTTGGAGTAATTGTCAAGTTAAGACAGCAACTTCTGCGCGCTTGCCAGCTTTACCGCAGCGCAGAAAATTTCCAGCGCATCGCGAAGTTCCGAAAGGGGCGGGCATGTCGGAGCTATGCGGATATTTGCATCGTGCGGATCGCTGCCGTCAGGATATGTGGCTCCTGCGGGGGTAAGAGCGACGCCGGCCTGCGCGCATAATGCGACGATGCGTTTCGCGCATCCGTCAAGGGAATCAAAGCTGATGAAATATCCCCCTTCCGGCTCTGTCCACCGGGCGATACCCAGACCGTCCAGTTCTCTTCGCAGCGTTTCATAAACAAGCCTGAACCTGGGTCTTAAGATCACAGCGTGTTTTTCCATATGCGCCATAACGCCCGCGGCGTCTTTAAAGAAGCGGGCATGCCGGAGCTGATTGAGTTTATCAGGGCCTATTGTCTGCGCGGTCAGACGTTTGCGGATATATTCGCAGTTGGATTTTGAAGAAGCCATGCAGGTTACGGAAGCGCCGGCAAAACTTACTTTGGAAAATGACGCGAAAACATGCGGCATATTCGGATTCCCGCTTTTTTCGCAAAGACGGATAATATTTGGAATTACCGCCTTTGTGCTGCCAAGATCATGGAAAGCATACGCATTATCCCAATAAATACGGAAATCATCCGCGGCGGGTTTAAGATTTGCAAAACGCCTGACTGTTTCATCGGAATAAACAATGCCTGTAGGGTTTGAAAATTTCGGCACGCACCATATGCCTTTGATCATTGGATCGGAAGAAACCAATTTTTCCACCATGTCCATATCCGGGCCGTCAGGACCCATCGCGACAGGAATCATTCCGATATGAAAATATTTGCAGATTGTAAAATGACGGTCATATCCCGGAGAAGGACACAGGAATTTTACCTGCCCCTGGCTGTTCCATGGCTGCCCTTCCCTTACTCCGTGAGACATATTAACGGCTACATTGTCAAACATCAGGGAAAGCGAAGAATTACCGCCGACAATTACCTCATCCGGCGTTAAATCCAGAAGCTCGGCGAATATTTTTTTCATTTCGGGAATACCGTCAAGCCCGCCGTAATTGCGGCAGTCGGCTCCGTTTATAGAGTGGTAATCTTCAGCGGAAAGGCAGGTCAGCATTTCATTGCAAAGCGCCAGTTGTTCATCAGAAGGAACTCCGCGCGTCATATTGAGTTTTTTGCCATTTTCCGCGTATTTGGAAAAAGCGTCTTCCAGTTCTTTTTTAACGGCGGATAATTCCGCCGCGCTCATATCAGCATATTGTTTCATGTTGTCATCCTTGTTGTTTACAATACACTTTTAGGATGATTTAGCCAATAGTATGATAATCTCTGAAATATCTGCGCATATGCCCTGCCGACTCCAGGCGGCTGTAGTTTTTTTAAGCACGCTTTGGCGCGGCTTATTTACTCACTTTACGATAAACGACTCAAAACCCGCCGCGCGCAGATCGGTACTCACGCGGTTTGCGTCTGTTTCTGCCGGCACTATAACCGCCCACATTTCACCGCGCTGTTCCAGAACAGGAGAAAAACCGGCGCTTTTCAATTTTTCCATATGCGCGCGGGCATTAGCCTGATTACCGAAGATTCCTGTTTGCAGTTTCAGCGCGGGAAGCTGCGCTGCATTTGGCACAGGCTGAACAGGAGCCGCTGAAGATCGATTACCCGCCTGAATATCAAGCATGCCAAGCAGCAACCAGAACGGGCTTGGTTTAATTGCGATTGAAGATGCCGCGGCTCCCGCGGCAAGGCGGCCTTCCGGGCTGTCAGGAAATTCCGCGATGAGCCGCTTGCGCCAGTTTTCGGCTTTTTCTTTATCTGACAATTTCCAGAGCATAAAAAGTATTTCGCTTTTCATTTGGTTATATTCGGATATGTCGGCGATAGCGCCAAGAGTCGATGTATCTCCGGTTCTTATGGCTTTTATGCCGGTATCCAGAAACCGAGCGCGGGCTGATTTTGCAAGTAACGGATCCAGCGCGGTGGCGGCCCTGTCCCATTCGCCCATCGCGGCAAGGCAATAAGCGCATGATAAAAGAGCGTCATCGTCAACTTTACCGGGAATCGCAATGGCGGCTTCAAGCCAGTTTTTTGCCGCGCCTTCAATGTCGCCTGACAGTTGACGAAGCTGAGCGAGTTTTACAAGGACGCCGCGCCTCTCCTGCGCGGAGACACCCTGCGCAGAGGCTGCTTTTTCCAGAGTCTGGATTTCCGCTTCCAGAGAAACGCCGCTTTGCGCATAGGCGGCTTTTAACCCAAATGAACACAGGGCAAGAGTGAAAACGCCTGATAATAAAACACGCCTGTTATGCGTCATCGGCGCCGCCATTTACGGGTTTTTTGCGTCTTTTGGAGAAAAACCTTTCCCTTGCGGCAGCCGCGTCCTGTTTGATTTTTTCGTTATCTGAAGACTCCGCTGATATTTTGGGCTGTCCGCGGCGTTTTCTGCCCGCCGTAAAAATTAAAGGCAGCGTAAAAACCATTCCAAGGACAAATGAGCAGAATATCGTAATAAATACCGGAACTTCCTTAAACACAGTAAAACCAAAACTTATATCGCATCTGTTATTAAGGTTAAAGGCGATAAAAATCAGAAATGGCGTTAACAGAATTATAAATATTACCAATCGCCAGGGCATAATTACCTCACTTTAATATAATCGAAAATGAAACGCAGCTTCATTATAACCTCTTTTATAATATCTCTTTTGCGCGAAATGTATTTCCTTTTAAAGACGAAAACGTCACTTTTCCAAAAGAGCCAATCATTGACTTTGAGCCGGGAACAACCGCCATTTCGTCTTTCTCTGTCCTTGTAATTAATTCATCGGCATTTTTTCTGGAAATCCCCTCTACCAATACCGTTTCAGTGCAGCCAATCCTGTCTTTTAATAACATATTTGTGTGTTTCTTTTGAAGAGTAATCACTGCTGAAAGCCTTTCCCGCTTTACATCTTCACCGATTCTGCCGGGAAGGCCGAAGGCTTTTGTTCCTTCGCGCGGGTTAAAATGGTACATGTAAGAATACAGGAACTTTACTTCATCCATTAGTTGAAGCGTCCGCTGTACGTCTTCTTCTGTTTCGCCGGGAAAACCGACCAGAATGTCTGTGGACAGGCTGACCCCCGGCATGGCGGCGCGGATACCGGCAACAAGTTTCAGGAAATTTTCTGATGTATAGCCGCGGTTCATCGCGCTTAGTATCCTGTCAGAACCATGCTGAACAGGCAGATGCAGATGGCGGCAGAAAATATTGCTGCCTGCCAGCACTTCAATAACTGCGGATGAAAAATTACCGGGATTTGCCGAAAGGAAGCGAAGCCACTTAACGCCGCTTTTCCCGGCTTCCTGCGCGATAAATTTGAGCAGCCCGGAAAAATCCATATTATCATTTTCCCAAAAATATTTGTTAACATTTTGCCCAAGCAGAGTTATTTCTTTCACTCCCCTTTCGCCTGTAAGGCGGATCTCCTGCGCGATGTTCCGCGGATCGCGTGACACTTCCCTGCCCCGGACATAGGGGACAATGCAGTAAGAGCAGAAATTATTACAGCCGTGCATAATAGGAACAAAACTGCGGAATCGGCCTTCCTCCAGATGTGAATTCGAAAAAGAGAAAACCGCTTTTTCATTCAGATCGTTAAATGAAATTTTTAAACCTGCGTTTCCGCCGTCTTCGCCGTTTCCGCCGTTTTCAGCGGCCTGCAGTATAAGAGGGAATAAAGAGCGCGCGCCGGTGCCCATAACATAATCGACTTCCGGATGCCTGTCAATGAGCTTTTCACCTAACCGCTGCGCCATGCAGCCGGCCAGAACAAGGGTAAATTTTTGCCCGTGTTTCTTTTTAAGACCGGCGTAATGCGCAATTCTGCCCATTGCCCTTTTTTCGGCAGTCAGCCTTACAGAGCAGGTATTAAGCAGAACAAGGTCGGCATGTTCGCTGTCTTGCGCCTGCAGCCATCCGCGTTCTTTGCATGCAAGAGCCAATGCCGCCGATTCGGCGCTGTTCATCTGGCAGCCGTAGGTTTCAAAAAAATAATTCATTTATAATAATGTTTACAGACGATTAAGGATTACAGGGTTTACCCTCTAACCTTAAGTCCCTGTCTCCTGATTATGATCTCCTTTTAAGACCGATAAAAAATTTGATCCCGTTCCAGATGCCCAGCCCAAGAAGGCCAATCGCGCCGATGCTCAGGAGCGTGCCTGATATTGCCGCGACAACCGGGATGCCTGTTTTGGAAAGAAAGGTTAACGCGCCCGCCGCTGTCATTAAAAGGCCGGCTTTTTTATCCGCCGGATCTTTTGAAGCAATCGACATAATTCCAAGCACAAGCACAATCCCGCCGGCGATAAAACCAAGCCCTCTGAACCTGGAAATAATATTCAGAATAAAAAGAAAAATACCGGCGGCGCTGTAGCCTACTGCGGTTATGCCAAGTTTTGATAAAGCTGATGTTGAAGGAATTTCGTTCCTTTTTTCAATATCATTCATGGTTTACTCCTCTGAGCAGATTCTACAACATTTTGCATTAACATTGCGATAGTCATCGGACCTACACCGCCAGGCACAGGCGTATAAAAAGAAGCCTTCTGTGCAACAAGGGGATCTGCATCGCCGCAGACACGGTAACCTTTTTTTTCCTGAGCGTCTTTAACGCGGTTTATTCCCACATCAATCACAACAGCTCCTTTTTTAATCATATCAGGCTTTATAAATTCCGGTTTTCCGGCAGCAGCGATTAAAATATCAGCCTGCAAAGTGTGAAAATTCAAATCTTTTGTCCCTGTATGACAGATGGTTACAGTAGCGTTAAATTCTTTTCGTATCAGAAGATTTGCAAGCGGCTTTCCTACAATGTTCGATCTTCCCGCTATTACCACATGAGCGCCGTTAATTTGAATATTGTACTCCCGAAGCAGGGCAATAACCCCATGAGGAGTACACGGCAAAAATCCCGGCTTCTGTAAAACCATACTCCCGACAGAAACAGGGTGAAAACAGTCAACGTCTTTTTCCGGAGCCACAGCGGAAAACACCTTCTCTTCGTCAATTTGCGCGGGCAAGGGAGATTGAACCAAAATACCATGAACCTTCCTGTCGCTGTTAAGTTCCGCGATTATGGAAAGGAGCTCCTCTTCTCTTGTGTTTTCCGGCAGCCTGATATCGCGGCTGTCCATTCCCGCCTGTGTGAGCGCTTTTTCCTTGGATTTAACATATGAAAGGCTTGCCGGGTCTTCGCCTGCCAGAACCACCGCAAGGCAGGGAACAATACCTTTTTCTTTTAATTCCGCCGCTCTTATTTTGACGCTCTCGCGGATTTTGCTGGAGAGTGATTTCCCATCCATTAATATTGCTGCCATAAAAACCTCTGTCCCTGTTTACTGCGGCGTGTTTGGTAATATTACCATGAAGCGGCCTTTTTGGGCAGTGACAGAAAAATCACCGTTTACGGCGACATTGCTCACGCCAAAAAACCCTCTGTCCCATGTAAGTCCGTCAAGCGGCCACTTTAACCCTGTGCTTTCAGCTTCCCAGGGACCCGCGCCCAGAGGGAACACCGAAACAACCGCTCCCTTTTCGGGACACCCGCGAAGACTGTTATCTGCAAACCGCCGTTCATTCGCTTGATTGCCGCTCTTTAAGTCAGCGTCAACGCAGCGGATATCCGCGCCTTCCGTTATCCAGCGGCATGGAAAAATCTCCCTTTCAAAGAGAGAGCGTATTCCAAAAAGATGATCTATCCTGCCGCCGCCGCCGCCAATAATCCATATTCTGCCGCAGTCCTTCTTTACAGCTAACGAAAAGGCAAGTTCGGTATCCGTAAAATCCTTGTCATGGGGCATGCGGATAACGCGATCCGGCGGCAGTGAAGCAAGGCGCGATTTATCATCAAGGGAGTCCATGTCGCCGATTACCCAGTCAGGCTTTATTCCTGCCCTGTCAGCCGCCGCAAGCCCTGAATCAGCGGCGACAATCAAAACATTTTGCGTCTCCGCTTCCAGTAATTTACAAACAACCTGCGCCGGCGGCCCTTCCCCGCCTGTAAAAATTAAACCTAACAAAAAATTTCCTTTTCATTAACCGCGAGCTTCATAAAAGATTAAAAATTTCTCTCCTCTTCTTCGTTCGTGGCAAATTTTCTTTAAACCAAGTATACTGAGTCTGCAAAGGAAATTCAATTGAAAGCTGGTATAGACCCAATATTAAGGGAAATTGCCTCAATTTTTAACAATAACGGCAAAGAGATATACCTTGTGGGCGGAGCTGTCAGGGATATGCTCATGGGAAAAAAGATACACGATTGGGACCTGGCTACAAACGCGGTACCCGAAGAAGTAACCGCTATAATTAAAAACGCCGGAGGCAAGGTTGTCCCAACCGGCATTAAACATGGAACTGTTACAATTTTTTATAAAAAACAAAGCGCTGAAATTACAACATTCAGAACGGAAGAAGGCTATTCGGACGGCCGCAGACCGGATCGGGTTAACTACGCAGGAGCTGTGGAAGAAGACCTTTCGCGGCGCGATTTTACAATGAACGCTGCCGCCCTGCGCCTTCCCGCGGGAGAGATTGTCGATCCCTTTGGCGGAGAGAAAGATATCAAAGCCGGCATTATCCGCTGCGTAGGGAACGCGGCGCAGCGGTTCAGCGAAGACGGACTGCGCCCTCTGCGGATGGCGCGCTTCGCTTCTGTGCTTGGTTTTGAGATTGAAAAAAACACCCTGGACGCTGTAAGCGGTGCGCTTGATGTAAGCGCGAAAGTGTCCAGTGAGCGGGTACGCGATGAAATTGATAAAATACTCGCAAGCGCCCGGCCTTCGCGGGGACTGCTCCTGATGGAAAAGACAGGCCTTCTTAAGCTTTTTCTTGAAGAACTTTCGGCCTGCCGGGGCATTGAACAAAAAGGCTTTCATCAGTTTGATGTGCTGGACCATTCGCTGCATGCCTGCGATTATGCGGCGGCAAACGGCTTTTCCGGCGAAGTGCGCCTTGCTTCGCTTTTTCACGATGTGGGAAAACCATGTGTCAGGGAAATGGATAAAAGCGGCGTCTGGAATTTCTACCGCCATGAAGAAGTTTCAGCTGACATGTGCCGCGCTATTATGGTCAGGCTGCGCTACCCCAATGCCGCGATTGACACAGTTTGCCATTTAATAAAAGAACATATGTTCTGCTACTCGGAAAACTGGACAGACGCCGCAGTCCGCAGGTTTATTGCCCGCACAGGAGAAGAAAACCTTGAAGATATTTACCGCCTGCGCCGCGCCGACATTTACGGCTTTTCATGCAAGAATCCGGATTATCGTTCGATAGAACAGCTTGCCGAAAGAGTGAAAAACGTAATGAAAGAAAGCCGCGCCTTTACGTTAAAAAACCTTGCCGTTAGCGGAAATGATCTGATGGCGGCGGGAATCCCGGCAGGCAAAATGATGGGCGTGATTCTAAAGGAACTGCTGGAAACTGTGCTTGACGATCCGGCGCAGAATACGCGCGGGAAATTACTGGAGATAGCGCTTAAAATTTATGGGAAGAGAATTAACGGATACATGCAGGAAGATTGAATCGCGCATATCACCACATAAAAGAAGTAAAGCCTGCCCCCGGTTTTTAAACATGTCTGGCATTACAGCATGTTATTGTTTGGTATAAACGCTTGCGGTACCATAATGTTCTTTGGTATTTCTTTGTCCCAAATTTAAAGTACGCTTGCCGGAATTAATGAACCAGTAATCCGTATATTTTGAACCAACTCTTGAAACAAAGTTCGCCGCGGAAGGATCATGGGACCAGCCTTCATTTTTGGTTACAGTTCCTGATATCGCGTAACCAGTTGGGTGGGTAGAAGCCATATTGCCGCCGTTTCTGTGCGGCGTCCATGTAAGATTTTCGATGGTATAAGCGGTATTTGAAGTTCTGTTAAGGAATGTAAGCCTGTTTGCCTGTATTGTCAATACAGTATTGGCGCTGGAGTTAACCCATGTCCCGATATATTCAGCAGGAGCGCCGGACTGAGTCGAGACCGCCGCCGTTACGCGAACAGGCTCAGGTTCAGCGACAATTCTGGTTAAAAATGAAAGACGGTTGTCCTGCGCAAGGTTAATATTATGCATTCCAAGCATCTGGGCGGTCTCTACCGCTATTATCCTTAGCCGCAGCCGGATTCCGGACCCTGTGTCGATTATTGAACCCGAGATAATGGATTGCGCTCCAAGTTTATGTCCAATTGCCTGCGCCGATTCGTTGCTCACCTCGCCTGATAACTGAAAATCCATTTCCTGCCGGATTATATCCAGATTCGTCCTGTCTACTACAGTCAATTTGCCGTCATTTACAATATGGCCGATTAATTCCTCAACAACATACTCCGATAATTTGGGCCAAACAGAACTGAAGTTAAGCACTACTACCTTGGTATTTGGCTGTATTCTTGTGTTCAGATAGGCGATTGAATTTTGCAGAGCCGTGTCAATGCCGACTGCATTCTGGGAAAAAGCAAATACCGGGAATAAAAGTATCAAAATAAATAAAAAAAACTTATTCATAGACACTCCTTTAATACCCGGATGCGCAGCCGCCGGTAAGCATTTTTACCGCGGAACTTGTGCCAATCCGGCGGACGCCCGCTTTAATAAAGGCTTCCAAATCCTCCCGTGTTTTTACGCCTCCGGCGGCTTTGATTTTTACATCAGGGCCAATGTGCTTTTTAAACAGTTCAATGTCATAAAGCGTTGCGCCCGCTGTTCCAAAACCGGTTGAGGTTTTTATGTAATCGGCTCCGGCCTGCGTTACAATGGCGCACATTCGGATTTTTTCTTCGTCCGTAAGAAAACAGGTTTCTATTATTACTTTCAGAATTAAATTGCCGCACGCGCTTTTTAACAGTTTTATTTCTTCAAGAATATAATCAAAATTGCCGTTCTTTACATCGCCGATATTAATGACCATGTCAATTTCACGCGCTCCGCCAGAAACAGCCATTTCCGCCTCCAGAACTTTCGCGGCTGTAATGGAATAGCCAAGAGGAAAGCCTACGACAGTGCAGATATTTAAATTGCCGTATTCATTGCTGATCGGCTTTACATAAGAAGGCGGAACGCATACAGAAGCCGTTTTGAACATAACAGCTTCGCCGCAGAGCGCTTTAATCTCCAGCCACGAAGATGTCATCCTTAATAATGTGTGATCGATATAGCCCAGAATTTCTTCGTTCGTCATAAAACCGCTCCTATGGCTTTTATCTACAGATGGTTAACAGCCATCAGGACAAAGTAAAATATAAATAACAAGGCTGCGCCAAACATAATTGGGTTAACCTCTTTAACCTGCTTTTTGCAAACCTTGACTATGCAGTAGGAAATAAATCCGAACGCGATACCATAAGAAATGTTATACGCAAAGATCATAATCATTACGGTAAAAAAAGCGGGAATTGCTTCGTCAAGCTCTTTCCAGTTAATGCCCGCGAAAGATTCTGCCATAAGGACGCCGACAATAATCAGTATAGGAGAGGTAGCCGCGGAAGGAGCCATGCCAAAAATGGAAACCAGAGGTATACATATTAAGAACAGAACGGCGACAATTACAGACGTAAACCCAGTGCGGCCGCCTTCGCTGATACCGGAAGCGCTTTCGATGTAGGTTGTTGTATTGGAAGTGCCGAATAACGCGCCGACAGATGTCGCTGTAGCGTCGGCAAATAACGCCTTGTCCATTTTTGTTTTAAAACCTTTTATATGGGCTTTTTCATCATTAAAGTCAAAAATGCCGGACTTACGGCCTGTGCCAATGAATGTGCCGATAGTGTCAAAGGTATCGGTTAAACTGAAAGCAAAGATTGTAATCAGCGCGATGTACGCTCTGCCGTCTGAAAAAAGGCTTTTTAAACCAACTTCGCCAAAGAAAGCGAATGATACGTCTTTTATTCCGGATAAAACTCCTGTTGTGAAAATCTTTTCCGGAATTTGCGTTATACCCATTGGAATTCCAATCAGCGTGGCAGCGATAATGCCGATAAGAAGCGCTCCCTTTACTTTTAACATTAATAAAACAATAGTGATGACAAGACCTGTAACCGCAAGAATAGGATCCAAATTGCGGACGCCTTCCATGGTAATTTCGTTAAAATGAGTGAGCGTAGGAACCGCCCCAAACTGGATTATGCCGCCGTTAATCAGGCCTATATACGCAATATAAAGGCCAATGCCGCCGCCAATCGCCAATTGCAGTGATTTTGGAATAGCCATTATAATCGCCTTGCGCAGCTTGGTAACAGTAATAATTATATTGATGATGCCGCAGATAAACACTATCGCCAGAGCTTCCTGCCATTTGAATCCTATCCCAAAACATACCGTATAGGTAAAGAAAGCGTTCATTCCCATTCCGGGGGCAACGGCATACGGCACATTCGCTGCCAGACCCATTACCAGAGTTCCGACAGCGGCTGCAATGACGGTAGCAACAAAAACGCCGCTCCAGCTCATACCGGTTTCAGAAAGCAGGCTGGGATTGACAAACATGATATACGCCATTGTAAAAAATGTCGTAAAACCGGCTAAAATCTCCGTGCGGACGCTGGATCCGCTGTTACTAATTCCGAAAAATTTGTCCATGAAAAATCCTTGTATCCACAAACGGGCAACTGTCGGCGTAAAGCGGCAATTGTCCGTGAACCGTTGTTAGAGTTTGTTTACCGCCATCAG
The DNA here is from genome assembly GCA_031256445.1 of Treponema sp. Taxonomy (GTDB): domain Bacteria; phylum Spirochaetota; class Spirochaetia; order Treponematales; family Breznakiellaceae; genus WQXQ01. The sequence continues at coordinate 21,605 of JAIRQN010000099.1, forward strand.
GATAAAATAGAATATAAACAACAAAGCCGCGCCAATAAGAATTGGATGAACTTCTTTTATCTGTTTTTTGCAAATCTTGACAATGCAGAAGAAAATAAAGCCCGCCGCGATACCATAAGAAATATTATACGCAAATGTCATAATAGTGATGGTAAAGAACGCCGGTATGGATTCGTCAAGATCTTTCCAGTTAATGCCGGCAAAAGATTCCGCCATAAGTATGCCGACAATGATCAGAACCGGAGCCGTAGCCTGAGCCGGAACCATTCCGAAAAGAGCAACTAACGGCAGGCAGATAAGGAATAACGCGGCGACAATAACCGAAGTAAAACCTGTGCGGCCGCCTTCGCTGATACCCGACGCGCTTTCGATATAAGTCGTGGTGTTGGAAGTGCCGAACAGCGCTCCAATGGAAGTAGCTGTGGCGTCCGCGAAAAGGGCTTTATCCATTTTTGATTTAAACCCTTTTGATTCGTTTAAAGCTTTTTCATCCGCTTCATCAAAAATGCCGGTTTTACGGCCTGTGCCGATAAAGGTTCCAATGGTGTCAAAGGTATCGGTTAAACTAAAAGCAAAAATTGTAATCAGTACAATAAAGATCCTGCCTTCGCCAAAAAGGCTTGCGAAACCAACATCGCCGAAAAAAGCGAAAGAAACATCGCCAATCTCGGAAAGCCTTGACATATCAAAGATTTTTTCCGGTAAATGGGTTATGCCCATCGGGATTCCGATGACAGTAGTGGCGATAATACCGATAAGCATCGCGCCTCTTACCTTCAGCATCATCAGGATAACAATGATTGCCAGCCCAATGAGAGCAAGGACAGGGCCTGCGGCGTTAAACTGGCTGAGCGCCGGAACAGCGTTCGCGCCGGGGGTAAAACCTTCCGATGTGGCTCCGAAGTTAATCAAACCGGCGTTCTTTATGCCGATATAGGCAATAAAAAGGCCGATGCCTCCGCCGATAGCCAGTTGCAGCGACTTTGGAATTGATTTGATTATCATCTTCCTCAGTCTTGTTACGGTAATAATTATATTGATAATACCGCAGATAAAAACCATCGCCAGCGCTTCCTGCCATTTAAAGCCAAGCCCAAAACAGACAGAAAAAGTGAAGAACGCGTTCAGCCCCATGCCGGGAGCGACAGCATACGGCACTTTCGCGACCAAGCCCATGATTAAAGTCCCTATAGCCGTGGCAATAATTGTAGCGACAAAGACGCCGTTCCAGCTCATTCCCGAAGCTGACAGAATACTTGGATTGACAAACATGATATACGCCATCGTGAAAAATGTCGTAAAACCGGCCAGAACCTCAGTGCGGATATTTGATCCGCTGCCGCTGATCCCAAAAAATTTGTCCATAATATCTCCTAATTATTATTTCGTGTATAACGGCAACTCCACATATTTCGTGTGAAGCAGTTGATGCGCTTTATGTCCGCCCGGCTCTCCAAGGAATTCATCGTAAACCTGGGTAATGAACGGATTCAGGTGAGAACAGCGGTACTGCGATTTTTCATCGTCTGTGTAAATACCGCTTGTCCGTTTTTTCCTGATTTCGTCCGTGCAGCCGTAGGGCTGGCCTCCGCCCGCGATACATCCGCCGCGGCATGCCATTACTTCGACAAAGTGATAGGGCGGCTCCTGCCCTGCCTCTTTCGCGGCGCGGATTTTATCCAGAACCGCGGCGATGTTGCCCATCTGGTGCGCGACCGCGATGCGGATCTTTGTGCCGTTTCCAAAATCAACTTCCCCCTCCTTAACGCCTTCAAGCCCGCGGGCGGGTTTAAAGTTAACATCGGGGAGTTCTTTCTTTGTTACAAGGTAGTAAGCGCTGCGGACAGCGGCTTCCATTACGCCGCCTGTTACGCCGAAAATTGTTCCCGCGCCAGTGTACGGCCCTAATGGACTGTCCGCTTCTTCATCGTCCAGCTTGAGTATCTCAATACCCGCCTGTTTGATCATGCGTGCGAGTTCCCTTGTCGTTATCACTATGTCAACATCGTAGCCGTGGCCGGCGCTCTTCATGTCGTCGTTGCGCCGCGTTTCCCATTTCTTTGCTGTGCATGGCATAACAGATACTGAATATACCTTGTCGGGATCCACCTGCGCTTTTCCCGCCCAGTACGCCTTTATCATCGCTCCCATCATCTGCTGCGGCGATTTTGCCGTAGAGAAGTTGGGGATCATGTCGGAGTAGTATTTTTCCATGTAATCGACCCACGAGGGGCAGCAGGAAGTAATAAGGGGGATTGTGCCTTTTTCTGTCAGGCGTTTCACAAGTTCGGAACCTTCTTCCATAATTGTAAGGTCAGCGGAGAAATTTGTATCAAAGACCGTCTTAAATCCAAGACGGCGCAGGGCGGCGTAAATTTTCCTTGTGAACACAGTTCCCGGCTCAAGGCCGAACTCTTCAGCTAACGCGACGCGGACGGCGGGGGCAATCTGCACCACTGGATGCTTTTGCGGGTCCTGAAGCGCGTTCCACACCTTTACGGTATCGTCGCGTTCGTAAATCGCGCCAACGGGGCAGTGGGCGGCGCACTGGCCGCACTTGATGCACGGGCTTTCACCTAACGGAGCGTCCGCCGCGCTGGCGATCTTTCCCTTGATGCCCCGGCCCAGAAATTCAAGGGCCCACACATTCTGCACTTCCTGGCACACTTTTACGCATCTGCCGCAGCGGATGCACTTTTCGGGGCAAAGTACAATCGCGGGGTTGGAATCGTCAACCGGAAGATCGTTCTTTACCTTTTTGAACGGCGCCTGCCGTATCCCGAATTCTGCCGCCAAATCCTGAAGTTCGCAGGACTGGTTGCGCGGACACTGGAGGCAGTCATCAGGATGATTGGAAAGGATGAGTTCCAGCACAGTGCGCCGCACGGATATAATTTCCGAATCGTGGGTAATAATATTCATGTTGGGTTCGCATGCCGTAATGCAGGCGCGCACCATCTTCGCCGATCCCGCCATTCTTACAATGCACAGGCCGCAGGAAGCCCACGGCGGAAGATCGGGGTTGTAGCAGAGCGTTGGAATTTTTATATTCACCATTTCCGCCGCTTTAAGGATCGTCGTCCCCGGTTCAACTTCCAGCGCTTTACCGTTAATTGTTATGTTAATCATTTTCTATCCTCCCTTAAGCCTTGATAACCGCGTTAAATTTACAGGTGACAATACACTCGCCGCATTTCAAACAATCCGTCTGATTGATGATATACGGAGGACGTTTCTTGTCAGGGTACTTGGCGGCATCTTCCGGGACAATGCAGTTGGCGGGACATTTCTTCGCGCACGCGCCGCAACCGATACATTTTGGAGCGTCAATAGAAAAGCTGATCAGCTTTTTGCATTTGCCGGAACGGCATTTTTTATTGTGAATATGTTCAAGATACTCTTCTTTAAAGTTACGAAGAGTGGACATTGTCGGGTTTGCCGCGGTACAGCCGAGCATACACAGCGAAGCCCTTGTCATCGCGTTGCCGATTGATTCAAGCTTTTCAAGGTCTTCGTCACAGCCCTTGCCCTCGGCGATTTTTTCCAGAATTTTTAATATCTGCGTAGTGCCGATGCGGCATGGCGAACATTTCCCGCAGCTTTCCTCAACGCAGAATTCCATGTAGAAGCGCGACACGTCAACTACGCAGTCGTCTTCGTCCATTACGATCATGCCGCCCGAACCCATCATGGAGCCGTTGGCTGTAAGCGATTCAAAATCAATCGGCACATCAAGGGATTTTTCAGTCAGGATGCCGCCCGAGGGTCCTCCCGTCTGAACGCCCTTGAACTTTTTCCCGCCCTTTATGCCGCCGCCGATGTCAAATACAATTTCGCGTAATGTCGTTCCCATCGGCACTTCGATTAGTCCCGAACTTTTTACCTTGCCGGTAAGGGCGAAAACTTTTGTTCCCTTGGATTTTTCGGTTCCAATCTTCGCGAGCCACGCCCCGCCCCTTGCGGTAATTACAGGGACATTCGCCAGGGTTTCAACGTTGTTAATGATTGTTGGTTTCCCCCAAAGCCCCTTGTTTGCCGGGAAAGGCGGTTTGGGAACGGGCATTCCCCTGTTGCCTTCCACGGATTTAATGAGCGCGGTTTCCTCGCCGCAGACAAACGCGCCCGCTCCAAGGCGGATTTCAATATCAAAATCAAAACCGGAGCCGAGTATGTTTTTGCCCAGCAGCCCGTAATCGCGCGCCTGAACCAGCGCTATTTTTAAACGTTCAATCGCAAGCGGGTATTCCGCGCGGATGTAGACATAACCCTGATTGGAGCCGATTGCCTTACCGGCTGTTATCATGCCTTCTATAATTGAATGAGGGTCGCCTTCTATTGTAGAGCGGTCCATGTACGCGCCGGGATCGCCTTCGTCGGCGTTGCAGATAACAAACTTCTGATCGCCCTGCGCTTTCCTGGCAAGATCCCACTTGAGCCATGTGGGGAAACCAGCGCCGCCCCTTCCGCGAAGCCCTGAAATTTTCATTTCTTCGATAAGCTGTTCCTGCGTCCATTCAAAAAGAACTTTCTCAAGGCCGGAATAGCCTTCGCGGGCGATATATTCATCAATTATCGTGGGATCAATAACGCCGCAGTTACGCAAAACTACGCGGTACTGTTTCTGGTAAAACGGAATATCTTCCACAACGGCGGACTGCTTTTTTTCTTCGCCTTCGTTGTAAAGGAGCCGTTTCACTTCGCGCCCTTTTACAATATGCTCCGCGATAATATCTTTCGCGTCTTCGGGTTTTACTTCAACGTAAAAAGAATCTTCAGGCAGAACCTTTACGATCGGCCCTTTTTCGCAAAAACCGAAACATCCGGTTTTTACAATCTGTACCTGATCCTTAACGCCGTGTTTATCCGCCTCGGCGTTAAGCTGCGCAAAAAGTTCTATGCCCTTGTTGGATTCGCAGGCTGTGCCGCCGCAGACCAGTATGTAATGGTTATACGCCATTTTTCATCTCCCTTTATTTGTTTAGAATATCTATGGCAGGACGGTCCAGAATGTGGCCGCTCAGCATTTCTTTGCCGATTAAATGTTTTTGAATGATCTCTTTGGCAACCGCGTCATTCACATTGCCGTAAATAACAGGCGGCATCCCCGGAACGATGACTTCGACAGTAGGTTCTGAATGACAAAGCCCCATACATCCGGTTTGGCGCACAAGGCATGAGTCCACGAGCTTGTGCTCGTCAAGACCGGCGATAAAAGCGTCAAGGGTCTGTTTCGCGCCCGCGGCGATACCGCAGGTTCCCATGCCGACAATAACCTGCGTTTCCTTGCCGTCCGCCTCGCGCTTGCGCATATCGTTCTTTTTTTCATCCCTCAGTTTTTTTAAATCATCAAGACTCATCTTTGCCATGTTTTCCTCCAAAACCTGTTAAATTAAAATATTTAATGCCAATATTAACCTCTATGATTCACTCTCTTCGAGCGAATTTAAATACTCTCCAAGCAGGATCAATGATCCTGTATCTTCCAGCCCGCCCAGAGCTTCGGCAAGTTCCGATTTACGGACCTCGTATTCATCGTTTGGTTTACGGCGGCGCAGAATAATATCCGCGCTGCCTTCAAACATTAAAATCGTTCTGAACATTCCCGCAATGTCGCCGGTCGGCGGTATGTCAACATTTTTCGCGTCAAACCAGGCTGTTACCGTAGTGCCGCTTCCCTTTACGGAATTTATTTCCGAGCCGCCGCCTGACTGCTCCGCTGTCTGAATCAGAAACGGCAGCCCAAGTCCTACCTTCCGGTTTGGATGCTTAATTCCGTCAGTAACAAAAGGATCAACCGCTCTTTTTAACTCCTCCTCTGTCATCCCCTTGCCATTGTCTTTTACAAGAAAACGGAATTCATTATCGCTCTCGCTTACCTCAAGTTCAACCAAACCGGCGCCCGCCTCTACGGCGTTCTGCGTAATGTCGGTAATAAGGTCAGCAAGCGTAAAATGCATTGTTAAAAACCCGCGGTTTTTAACCTGGGAGTATCCTTTGGAAACTCCGGGCGCATTAAAATAATTTGTTTAAACATTCTGATACTTGGCAATAATACCGGGAAGCATGTCCTTGGTGATTTTTCCGAAAGTATCAGTTCCAACCGTGAGCACAGGCGCAAGTCCGCAGCAGCCGACGCACCGGACAGGGTCTACAGAAAATTGACCGTCTTCGGTTACGCCGTCCGGTTCGATTCCCAGAAGCTTCCGTATTTCATCAAGCAGATCCTGGGAGCCTTTTAAATAGCAGGCTGTTCCCAGACATACAGAAATCTTGTGCTTTCCCGGCTTTGTTGTTTTAAAAAAGTGATAAAAAGTGATTACCCCGTATATCCGGGCCAGGGAAATTCCGGTAAGCCTGGACAGCTTTTCAGCCGCAGGGCGGGGAATAAAACCGAAAAATTCCTGGGTTTTATGGAGAATCATGATAAGACTCCCTGGTTTTACCTTCCATTCATCAATAAAAGCGAGCAATTCAGGAGGAAAGGTAATTTCTTCCTTCGCGATAGCTTGAGCCATGAAAACCTCCAAAGAGATAATGTTAAATGATTATAGATTGATATGCGGAATTTTGCAAGCTATTTGAGGCATGACCTTTTTCAGGTTATTTCTCCCGCAGGAGCGTCTTGAGTTCCTGAATGTTTTTAATAATTTCACTGCGCTGCATTTTCTGGAAACGCGCAGGTATCATTTCCTTTGAAGTGCATTCAAGCACCGCGACAAGGTTTTGCAGCTCAACATCGTACGGGTAAGCCGAAGGAAGGAAATCGCTCATCGATTCTTCCATATCTTCGCGTTTTACAAAAACGCGGTCATCCATCGCGGCGGCTCTTTTTGCGCGGACAAGAACGGCTTCCAAATCGGCGCCTGAATACTCGTGTTTGTACTTTTTAAAAAGATCGGAGACAGAAAAGTTGCGGATATCCAGGTCAAGTTTACGGACCAATGTTTTAAAGAGCTCTTCCCTGTCCCTGTCTGTTTCCGGGTAAAAGAGCGCAAGATGCTCTTCTACGCGGCCCTGGCGTTTTAAGTCGATTGGTATTAAATCCGGACGGCAGGTAATAAGGAACCAGATTATTTTACCGCGGTACTCGGTGTTGCCCATAAAACTGGCAATCTGCGCGAAGACGCGGTTGCTTGTGCCTGAATCTCCTTCCTGCGCACGGTCGCCCAAAAAAGCGTCCGCTTCGTCAATCATAACTCCGACAGGCGCCATCGCGACAAGGATGTTCAGCACCCTTTCAAGATTCGATTCCGTTTCGCCCTGCCACTTGGTCCGGAAATTGCGGAATTTAACCATCGGGATTCCAATCTCTCCGGCGAACGCGCTGACCATAAAACTTTTTCCTGTTCCGACAGGACCGGCTATCAGATAACCCATCGGCAGCACGTCGGGACGGCCCATTTTGATCGCCTTCGCTGCGTTCTTGAAACGTTTCTTTACAAAGTCATGCCCCGATACATGGGAAAGATCGAAAGATGTTTCCATAAACTCCAAAAGGCCCGCGGCTTCGTTTTCGATAATTTCCTTTTTTTTCATCCGCATAAAATCAAGCGTTATCGGCTTGTTTTCTTCGTAACTTTCCGCGGCAAGGCGGTTCAAATTCATTAAATTAATTCCCGATGTTACAGAGGCGAGTTTTTCCGGGGTAAGATTTCGCTCAAGCAAAAGCCTGCCTTCTTTTTCCCTGGAATGAAGAAAACTTTCCCTTACCTTGGCGTCAGGAAACGGAACGCTGATCTTTACGGTAGAAGGAGAACCGGCAAGACGCGAAGAAATATCAGCAAGATTTTCCGTTAAAAGAATAATTGATATGTCGCCGTTTATAAATTTGGGATCTGTTGCCCACCGGTTAAACGTTACCATACAGTAACGGTCGGTATCCGAAAGACGGATTAAATCCCCTGCGGGAACTATTTGTTCCGCAAAGTCAATAATAAACACCATGCGGCATTTTTCACGCTTATCCTGCGGTATTCGCGAGAGAAAATATTTTTCTAGATAGGGAAAACTTTTTTCCGGGTCTCTGGAAATAAAATCGTTTATTTCCGCGTCAAAACTTGCGGTAAGCCCGTGAATTGCGGAAATATATTCTTTTTCCATTTCAGGTTCGCAGAAAGAAACTCCGCTGGAACGGTCATAATACGCGATTATATCCTGATTGCCGAATAAAATTTCAGAGATATAATCCTGCACTCTTGTAAAAGTAAATTCGCCTTCTTTTCTTTCGTGCGGAAGAAAATCGCGGATGTTTCCGTGCAGTATGTAAAGGTTTGCCGTTTTGGAGCCATACTTGGTCGCAAGCTCCTGCGCCCATTTAGGCAGTATTTTGATATATTTATGAATTCTGTAAATATACTGATCCGGCATTTCCCCTCCCCACGGGCAGTATATAAAAAAAAGCGCGGTGAGTAAAGGCACCGCGCTGTATTGGATTATTTTTTAGGCAGCATCTGAGAGAGGTAATTGGACAACAGATTTTTATATTCGGCATTTATTTTGCGTTCCGCGGCCGTAAAAGCGCGGTTATCGGCTTCTTCCTGCGTGTTATGGCCTTCGCGCTGGTTAAACGTCCAGGGCAATAATACATTTCTGTTTGTTGAATCGGTAAGATCCGCGCTTAATTCAATTCTGGAATATTTTAAGTTACCGGTCATTACAACAGGAGATACGACTATATTAACCTGCAGAACATACCGCGAATTATTTCCGCCGCTCTGGAAACCTATATCCGAAAGAGCTTTGGCAAAAGCGCCCTGAACTCTTCCGGATTTATCATTCCTGACAACAACCCCTACAGGAATTGATTTGGTAATATTCTGCGCATCAAGCCTGTAATCATTGCCCCTTTTTACTCCGCCGGGAGTTGCGGCGCCCAATACATTAATAAGGTTAACATAGGTCATGTTCAAATCCGCTACTGTCGCGGCAAACTGGTATCTGGAAAATCCTTCCAGTGAATTTCTTTGGGCTTGACTCATATTCGTAAGGTTTTTAATCATTTCAAGATTCGCAAGTATCATGTCCGTATATATCTGGATGGTTCTTGCTTTATCCATTACGGCGACCGCGTAAAAAACATTGCCTCTTGTATCATGCCATACATCCCTGATCTCAGCGCCAACCAGAGTGTCCATTGAAGCGGATGTATTGATGGTATTCTGAACTGCAAGATTATCGCTCCAGCCTGAAGTCACGCCGTTTTTAACAGCTTCCTGATATGTATTGGTGATTGTCGTATCCGCCTTAATGGATTGACCAAAGAAAGCGACAAGATTACCCAGCGCGTTGGCTTCCGCCATTTCGCGGCTTGAAGCTTGTCCTACCGCCGTGACGAATTGAGCTCTGCTGTAAACATCATCCGCAGAATCTACCCATGCAGGCCTTCCGCCGGTGCGAACAGCCGAAGATCCGGCTGCCTGCGCGCCTGCGGCAGGCGCGCCAGCCGTACCCGCAGCGGGAGAAGCCGGCTGATTACCGTCCATTCGGTTGAGCGCGCTTTGCGCCAAAGCCTGGGCTTCAGCGGGGGAAGCGCCCTGATTCGCGGGAGGCGGCGTGCTTCCGCATGCGGAAACCATGAAGAATAAAAGGCATAACAACCCAAAACCAATGTTTGAACGTAAAAATTTAACATTTAACATAAACAATTCCTCCTTAAATAAATTTATGAACAGGTCAATTGTAAATCAATATCTCTACAAAAGACTCGGATTTTCCTATAATTTTTTGGCTATTGCCAGCGTCCATACTGTTCTGTTACTCATGTCAAACCATGTATCCAGAACATAAAAACTGTTTAAAGTACCGTATGAATAAGTCATGTTATCATTTGATGTTTTATATCCGAATAAATTCGCGGAATTCTGATAAAGCAAATCGGTGCTTCTTGATTGTGCGTTAATACTCCTGATAATGCCAAAGATTGCGTTGTTACGTGAATTTTTATACGTATCTGCCAGCGAAGAATACCGTCCGGAAAAACCGACGCATACTTCATAACCGTCAATTTCATTTGGAGGATTATCAACCCAATCCGGTTTTTTATTATTGCCGCTGTACTTGGGTTTATAGTTAACGGGAACAGGCAGAGACAACGGGTAGACAGTTCTGATAAACAGAACATTATCAATTTCTATGGCGTCTTTATCCGAATCAAACTGAAGCGAGTTTACAAACTGAGCCGCGCTGTTCGTATCAAAACGCAGAGAAGTGTAGGTATTATGGGTATAATCAAACGCTCCGGAACCGACATTAAGCTCAATCGCGTATTCGCCTGATACCTGCATATACATAACAATACGGCTTGCCGCGTCTTCCAGAGCCAACTGTATTGTCTCACTCGGATTCGATCTTTTACTGGCCGCTCCAATAAAAACCAATCCGCCGCTTTCGGGCGTTGACAGGAAAAAATTCGCCTCTTCGGGTTTAGCGCTTTCAGCAGTTTTAACAAATGGAGCTGATAATGACGAGGGTAATACAGACGGCTTTCCGGCGCAGGCTGCCAATAAAAACAAAAAAATTAAAAAAAGCGGACAAAATCTTTTTACCATTATTTCTCTCTTTAAAGCAAATTCCGGATTGCTCCGGAATTTGCTTATAACATCCTGGGTTTTAACTAATTATCAACAGATAACGGTTTTTCGCTCTTCGAAAGCTGGGCGTCAAGCATGTCAAGAGCCTGCTGGGCCTTGAACTGCGCGAAAGCCGCTTCCTGATTGCCAAGAAGGCTGGCTACTGATGATTTCGCATCGGATTTCTTGTACTCTACAAGATACCACCATGTGCCATCCGGCGCCGACCAGCGTTTAATCGGCCTTGCGCCTGACACGTCCATATTGGTTATCTGGCGGCTGACATCTTCCTGCATGGAAGCGTTTGCCTGGTTACTGACATTACCGGCGTCAAGGTTATAGTCCG
>JAIRQN010000100.1 GCA_031256445.1 Treponema sp.
CATCGAACCAGAGCAATACAACACATGAAATAAATCCACAGTATGTCGCAAGCTCCTGAAGATGGATGTACTAACATTCGAAACATGTTGAGCAGTAAATAGTGAAATAACAAAGCGAGTGACATCAAGTTGGTCTACCTTTATTCAACAACTAGTAGTATTTCATACTACTGACCTGAAGAAGTTACCCACTGAGGTCTAACAGTGTTGCCAAATTAAAGATATAACACTTAACCAGTTATACTAACGCCATTTTATTTCTCGTTTTTATATCTAACACAACAAGGAGGTAAAGGTAAATGTATACATTGTATTATATATATTGCAGCCTTTACGAGTATTAAGCCAGCATGAGGTCCCAGCAAAAATGTAAGCATAGATTTGTGTGACACTATTAAAACCTGTTAGAAATGGTAGTTGACATCTGGACCGTACATTGGTACTACGTCACACAATTTATCATCCTTGAATAAACTCCACTTCAAAATAATCTCTTTAAAACACCCTTTCGTTATTATCTTCCTTTGCTTATCGTGTAACTACATTTTATGTAATGCTTCGAGACTCTATAGTCGTTCTTCTAATGAAATGTAATGTTATTAATTAAACTCCCTCTCACTATTATCATTGCTGAGAGAAATATTGGACGGTTTTCCCATGAAAGGGATTTGTTCATTCTCATTCAGTGAATTATGTGATACCGTAATAAACACTGTAATATCAAAATTACATCCCCCTCTTCGCCGAGTGTTGCCAAGTCCTTGTTCAAAATAACCTTCATACCAAGCTCCTTAAATTAATTTTCAGCCGCAAAAAAGCAGCTGTTCGCCCCGGAGTAGAGGCTGTTAAGCGTGAAACATACCCAGTCCCTTTAAGGCAGGGTTGTTAATTGCCGGCTCCTGAACGGATGCCATATTTCCGTAATGCCAAGAAGCGTTAAAGCCGCAATGACAATTACGTTTAAAGGACTGAATATTGAAACAATAATCAGCGCATTAATTACAAGACGGAATGAATATGACAGGCGGGACAGCATAAAATATAATATTCCGGCGCCCTGTGCCAGAAAAATAATTACGCAGACTGTAAGCGCATTCCATGCCAATATTTCCGGGATTTGCATCTTGAACAGACGTGATATAAGGACGCCAGCCAGCGCGCCGGATAACACCCAAATTACCGAAGTCGGCGCAAAGAAGGATGTTAATCTCTTTTCATCACTCCGCTTTTTTATTATCAAAACCGCAGAAACGGCTATTTGGCGGTTAATATAAAAAAGAAAAAATATGCTTACAAGAGCGCCTCCGCGAATCAAAATGGTTTTTACAGCTTCCAGCAGCGTTTCGGCGGTTACTGCTTCCGCCAAATTTCTTCGTGAAGAAATAATGGATGAATACAACGTTTCTATCATTTCATTTAATAATTCGTAAAAACCGGATTCAAGGCGGCTGATAAAAAATAAAAAAACAACAGCGCCCGCGATTGAAGCCAAAATGAAACGGTACATTGTCCTTAAATTCCTTCCGCCGATAATCCAAATAAACATAAAAAATAATGTTGTTATATAAAGAATCTCCATCCCTATGCCGTCCGAGACGCCGTTATTTATCCGCAGATTAATAAATAAATATATAATGTTAATTATTGCCGCTGAAAAAAACGTAAACCACGAGCAGCCTGTCGCCATTACCGCATAACCCAACGGGGCAAGATACAGTACGGATAAAATGCCTGTATTCATGAAAAAAACGCTTAAAATTGAGCATACCAAAATTACAGCCAAAGACGCTTTCTCGGGCACATTAATCTGCATGTTTTTTTTATTCGGCTACATATGGAAGCAGCGCGATGCTTCTTGCCTGTTTTATCGCAAGAGCCAGCGCCCGCTGGTGTTTCGCGCAAGTTCCTGTAATGCGGCGCGGAAAAATCTTTCCTCTCTCTGTGATAAATCTTTTTAAAGTATCAGCTTCTTTATAATCAATTTTTAATTTCTGCGCACAGAATTTACATATCTTTTTCTTGTAAAAAACCTTTCCGCCTTTTCCTCCGCGGCCGGTTCTGTCATCACCGTCACGATCGTCCATCTGCGAATCCATACCACGATCCTGCCGGGAATGATGTTCATTTTCCATATATCTTTCATCTGACATAATACGCTCCTTCATAAAATAAATTTAAAAGTAATTAATCCGCTCCGCTTTAAAACGGAATATCATCGGCAAAACCATCATCTTTTGACAAACCGCCGTAGGAAGGGGCATCATGCTGGTCGCGGGATGAGCTGCGGTATGACCCGTCGTTTGATGAAGAGCCTGTAGAATTCTGCCTGTCGGAAGCCCCTCCGCCAAGAAGCTGCAGGGTATTGGCGACAATCTCCACCTTTGACCTGTTCTGTCCGTCCTGCTGCCAGCGATCCTGGCGCAATTCACCGTCAATGCCGACCATTTTACCTTTTTGCAGATAAGGGTGAAGGGCTTCTCCCTGCCTTCCCCATAATACAATATCAAAGTAATTCGCTTCATCTTCCCACTGATCGCCGTTTTTTTTGCGGCGGTTTACAGCGATGGAAAATTTGCAGACAGCCTGACCGCCTGAAGTATATTTTAATTCCGCTTCCCTGGTAAGCCGTCCAATTAAAATAACGCGATTTATGTCAACCATTTTCCGCCCCTGTTTTGCGTTCTTCATCAGCGCGAACAAAGAGGTATTTAAGGAGATTGGCGTTTAATTTGAATATTCTGTCAAGAACAGCAATTTTCGCAGGATCGGCTTTGATGATAAAAAGGACGTATTTTCCCCTTTTTCTCTTTTTGACTTCATAGGCAAGATCGCGATCCCCGATTTCATCAGTTCTCTCAATCTCGACTCCGTTTGCTGACAGATCGGAAAGCAATTGTTCCCGTCCTGCCCGGTCTTCCTCCAGCGGGAAGATTACCGTAAGTTCGTATCGGCGCATAGTTCCTCCTTATGGCCTTATGTGCGGTATTAATATACCGTAAAAGAGGTTCGGCTTTTTACCAGCCTTATTCAGAATATCAAAATGTGTAAAGAATTACAAGAGCTAATTGCCAAGGTATTGGTCCGGGTCACAAACGGCAAAAAACGCCTGTTTCGGGTTTAAATTGCTGTCAAAAAGACACGGATTTCCTATTGATTTCCAGCTGCTTTCATCATCTAAACCCCACATTGTTACACGGGATATATGATCGCTGAACTCCATAAAGACCTTGAACAGACTTGCGTAAACATTAGCCTGCGTTTTTTGCTCGGATTTATTCATGATGGAATCTTTTCCAGGGCCGGAATTTCCGCCGCCGGCGCTTATATCCAATTCGCTGAAATCCACAATTAGCCCAAGATCCGCGAATGTTTTTATTGTGTTACGGACATTTGATATTATAACGCCGTTTCCGTAATGCGCCTGTAAACCGATTCCGTCTATAAGGTTGCGATCGTGGCCTTCGTTTCTGTATTTATCGTTCATTTCCTTGATCATGGCTGCCACAGCCCGCATTTTCCTTTGGTTGTCCATGTTGTAGTCATTGTAATAAAGCAAAATATCCGGATCAGCTTCTCTTGCCGTTCTGAAAGCAAGTTCAATATAATCAGCGCCCAATGCCTTGTACCAGCCGCTTTCCTTTCGCAGATAGCTTCTCCAGTCGCCAGGATCTCCGTTTTCCAGAATAGCTTCATTCACAACGTCCCAGGATAAAACTTTCCCTTTAAAATGCGCGAGAACTGTGTTGATATGATTTATCAAATTAGTTCTTACTTCCTGGGCGGAGCCTTGTGTCATCCACGCAGGTGTCTGGTTATGCCAAACAAGCGTATGACCGTGCATTTTTAAATTATTCGCAATCATTGAATCCAGAAGTCTGTCTGCGGGCGCCCAGTTATATTCTCCGCCTTTGACCCTTGGAGCCAGTTCACTTGGCTTCATTTGATTCTCACAAGTAACGGCATTATAATGCTCTATAAGAATTTCAAAATAATCCTTATTCATATATTTGTTATTAATGACATTGCCAATAAGGAAGTAATCTTTATATATGTCTTTTAAAGGAGCATATTGCTTTTGGGTTTCGGGCTGCTGTTCCGCGGGTTTTGCAGAGGCAGCCTGGCTGGATGTACAAGATGCCATGCTTATTACCATAAGCGCAGACAATAAAACAGCGATAATTTTCATTTTCATATAGATACCTCTTTTTTAAGGATATTTGAAAGATTAACATGGTTCAGTGTGTTTATCAATACTTATGTAATATCCCAATCCCCAACAAAAAGTATCTCAGGCTCAAGGACAAACCCGGCGGCATCCTTTACTTTCTCGGCAACGTCGTTCATAAGAGCGCGGATATCCGTAGCTGCGGCATTATTTTTATTAATTATTATATTTCCGTGGAAAGGAGCGATTTGAGCGCCGCCAAGCTGATATCCGCGCAAGCCAAGTTCGTCAATAATTTGGCCGGCAGGTTTTCCAAAATCGCGGTTATTTTTAAAAACGGAACCCGCGCACGGGAAAAGATAATGCCCTTTATCTTTGCGATCCTGAACGTGCTTTTCCATCTCGCGGCATATTGCGTCCTTGTCGCGGGGTACTAAATTAAAACAGGCGTTTAAAATCAAGCAGTCCATTTTTTGAAAGGGACTCTTTTTATAACCAAACTCAATTTTATTATTATTTATAATTTTTTTTATTTTATATTCGTTCTTTGCAGTCTTCTCATTGTTAATTGATAATTGTTCCATACTGATTGTTTCCGCCCAGCATAGAACATCCGCTATTTCCCTGCCGTAACAGCGCGCGTTCATCCAAAGCGCTCCGCCAACAGTGCCCGGCATCCCGGATAAAAACTCAATCCCAGAAAGACCTGCGGAGGCGGCATACCCGGCCGCTTCATCCATTGTTGTCCCGCTTCTAACAATGAGTCCTTCTTCTGCCGCTTCCTGTCCTTTCCATGAACAAATATCCAATACAATGCCGCGGATTCCCCTGTCGCTGACAACTATATTGGCTCCGCCGCCCAGAATAAAAACAGGAATTCCCTCATTCCGGGCGCAGGACAGCAGATCAGCGCTAAATTGCTGGAAATTCTCTTTGCCAGGATTAAGCCAGCAGTCCGCGGGCCCGCCAACTTTAAAAGTGGTATGGGCGCTCATCGGCTCATGATAACGAACATCAACTATACAATGATTTCTATCCACGCACTTTTTTATTATATTTTTAATTATTTCAATTTTAATTTCCATCCCACTGCACACTGTTAACTACTCGCTACCCAGTTCTATCCCCAGCCGTTCTGCTGTCCGAATGGCTTTGCGGGAAATGCTTTCATTTTTTTCTTTGGAAAGGGTTTTTATTTCCGCAGATAGATTTTTAAAATTATTATTAACTGCCATATCAAGTCCGTATAATTTTTCTGTTACGCTGCCGTTTTGCATAAAGCGGCGGGCAAGATCTTCCATTTCGTTCTTATTGTTTTCTGTTTTCGTTTCGCCGACAACTTTTAAAAAACCATTGGAAAGGGCCGTTTGATTTTTCTTTTTCGCTTCGTCAAGTTCCAGAATTACGCGGGTCAGCTCTTTTCCTCCGGTATTTTTCATCAGCATATCAGCGGCGAGAATACGAACATGGTCGGGATTTTTTCTTTCCAAAAAAAGCGCGTTAAGGACGCTGACAGCCTCTTCATTGGAAGCCGAGCCCGCAATTTCGCCTAGTGCGCGTATTGACTCGTCTCTGACGCCTGGAACATCATCGCGCTCGGCGCGGAATTTCAAATACGGAACAGCGGCCGCAAGTTTTCGCTGCCTGCTGGACTGAGCCGCCGCTATTCTTGTGCGGAAAAATGAATCCCTGAAAGCGTCCAGAATTGCCTTATCTACTTCTTCGCCGGAAAACGGACCGAGAGCCGCGACCGCCGCTGAGCGCACATTGGGATCGTTAGTTGTAATACAGCCAAGAATTGCGTCAAGACCGTCGGTATCTTTAATTTTGGAAATAGCGTCCAGCGCGGCTATGCGCAGCGGAGGACGTTCGTCGGTGTTGGATGCAATCCCCGCAAGAAGCGGGACGCACACGGACGAACCTGTCGCGCCCATTGCGGTAATTATCTCCCTGCGGAATTCATCGCCTGGATCGCGGTTTTCATAATAATCCAAAAGGAATTCGGCTGTTTGCTGAGCCAAATTGCTGTCAGAAGAACAGGTCCTTCCAAGCGCGCGGAACGAGTTATTCATAAAACGCCTTTCCTCGTTTTCCAGAAGTTCCATAAGAACAGGAACCGCCTTTGCGGTTTTTAATTTTCCAAGGTAATCAACCGCGGACAGAACTGTCTCATTTGCTTCTTCATCGCGCTCTTCTATTGCCCGGACAGCCCTTTCCTCAAGGCCGCTTTTTTCCCTGTCGCCGAAAAAACCGAAAACCCCGCTTAATATTTTTTGGTTGCGCGTATTGTTTACAAGCGCAATCAGTTCATTGTCAAGATAATCGGCGTTTTCGTTTCTTAATGTTTGTATTAGAGATGCTATCTCGTTCTCGGTTCCGTATTTTATTGTTGATATCTGCGAAGACCCTGAATCCTGCGCGTGCGCTGAAAACGAAAATAAAAAAAACAATAACAAACATGTATGCCCTAAAATATTATTAAATCTCATTTTCTACTCCATTATTAAAACTGTATAAAAAGTCCTTCTTGAACTGAAGAAATCTGCCTTCCTGTATCGCAGCGCGGGAATTTTTAACCAGATCATTGATGAAATATAAATTGTGGTAACTGGCCAGTATTGAGCATAAAATCTCTTTTGTTTTAAACAAATGGCGCATATATGCCCTTGAATATTCCCTGCATACTTTACAGCCGCACTCTTTATCTATCGGCGAAAAATCGAGCGTGTTTTCGGCCTTTTTTAGCGCAAACGGCCCATTGCGGGTGTATACCCTGCCGTTCCGCCCTTCACGGGTATGGATGACGCAGTCAAACATATCTATTCCCTGTTCGATAGAGTTGAGGATATATTCAGGCGTCCCGATTCCCATTACATAGCGCGGCTTTTCCCTCGGTAAAAATGATACCGTATGAGCCAGGGTTTCAAAAAAAACATCGCTGGGCTCTCCGACAGAAAGGCCTCCGATCGCGATGCCGGGTGTTCCGCTTGCCGCGCAGAACTGCGCGCTTTCCTTCCTTAAATCGGGGAAAAAATTACCCTGAACAATACTGAAAAGATCGCCTTTGTATACTCCCCTGGATACTGTCTGCTCCCAGGCGTTTTTTGCTCTCGTAAGCCAGCCGTTTGTAATGGCAAGAGCCTTCTCCGCTTCTTTGCGCGGCGTCCCCCAGCTTGTGCAGTAATCAAGCTGCATTTGAATATCGCTGCCAAGCGCCGCCTGAATTTCAACGGCTTTTTCAGGGCTGATAAAATGTTTCGAGCCGTCCACATGAGACCGGAACCACGCGCCTTCGCTTTTTATTTTACGCAGCGCGGAAAGCGAAAATATCTGGAAACCGCCTGAGTCGGTTAATATATTTCTGTCCCAGTTCATAAACCGGTGAAGACCGCCCGCTTTTTCAATCACCTCTTCTCCCGGTCTTAAATAAAGATGATATGTATTGGAAAGGAGCAGATCAAAGCCTATCTCCTTTAAGTTATCAACAGTAAGGGCTTTTACCGTTCCGTTTGTTCCGACAGGCATAAATACCGGCGTATTCACGGTTCCATGCGTTAGCTGCAACACGCCTGTTCTTGCGGAGGATTCTCCGCCGCCGGAAGTAATATTAAAGCGCATAATTTATGTTTTCGCGCTCCAGAGAAGCGCCAGCCCGATAATGACAAACAAAAAAACCGGAAACCACGCGCCGACAACAGGAGGAATGTAATTCAGTCCCGCCATTGTCATGCACAGCATTTCCGTTATGTAATACACAACCGCGACAGAAAGGCTTGCGAAAAGACTCATTAACAGGATGTTCTTTCTGAATCTTCCGCCCATTGATATTGAAAGAACCATCACAATAAACGGGGTAGCGGCAAAAGAAAATCGGTGGTAATAATTCGCCTGCGCCTGAATAAACGGAAGCCCTGCGTCTCTTAAATCCCTGACCAAAAGTCCCGCGTCTTTAGCGCCAAGGTCTTCCACATTAACGGCTTTTCTTCTGAACATATCAGGATGCTCGCGGTATGAACTATTGTCCGGCAGCAAACGAATGCGCAGAATATCGCCTTCGTAATGATAAATGACCGCGTTGTCAAATTTCCAGCATTCGCCTGTCCATGAAGCTGAAGCGGCGCGTATCTGTGAGATGAACTGCCCTTTCTCGTCCATTTCCACAATGCTTATTCCGTTAAGAATTAGCTTTTCATGATCAAAAAAATCAACGGAATATATAAGCCTGCCGTTTCTTGTCTTAATTACAATATCCGAATTATTCTCAGTTACATGCTGGCGCAGAGCGCGGCGCGCAAGATCGTTTTTTACCTTTAAAGTCGGAATAACAAGCGCATCGTCAAAGAAAAATGAAAAAAAAGATACAAAAAAACCCAATATGACAAGCGATATGCTGAAACGCCAGAATGGAATGCCGGATGAAAATATTGTCGTAAGTTCATTTCTGGCATAAAGATCTCCCAGCGTATAAGCCGCGGCAAAAAGCATCGAAATCGGCAGCGCGTAAGAGACGCTTTTGGGAATAAAATAAAAACTGATTTTTATAATCATGGAGAACGGCACTTCATAGTTCAGATAACGCACAAGATTTGAAAAAAGATCGATTAAAATAAGCAGGAACACAAACATGGTTATCGCGACCAAAAAAATTGGTGCAAACTGGCGAAGCAAATACCTGTCCAAAATCATCTTCGCACCCTGATAACCGCAAGGATAACTCCTATTGTCAGCGACAGAATGTTCGGAAGCCACATGGACCAGAACGGAGGCGCTCCAGCGCGCAATCCAAGCGATTGCCCTATGAACAGCAAAGACCAGTATAACACTGCGATAATATTACCGAAAATAAATCCGACTGTTTGCCCGCTTTTTTTAGCCATTAAACCAAGAGGGACAGCCAGAAATACGAAAAAGAAGGCGCCGAATGGAAGCGAGAATTTCTTGTAATATTCGATTATATATAGAAGAAGGCTGCGATCATTTTCGATTGAAGTGAGAGTATTTATCTCACGCTGAAAACCCGCGAAACTTGAGGTTTTGCGGGACCATGATTCCATTCCAGGGCCTGCCCTTAAAATATTTTCATAAGACATCGCCTGTATCGATACTTTTACTTTTCTCTCGTTAACCCGCACCGCCAGATCGTCATTTTTTTTCTTTATGGCTGTGCGAACATCCCTGGAACTCATTTCTCTGGGGCTTACGCTGCTGACAGCCTGAATAATATCATCGTTTGACACCCAATATTTCAAAAACCCGGTCTGCGCATAATCATAGTCCTCTCTGATGACTTCTTTGGAAGACTGAACAAAAGCGCTGTTAAGATCCAGGCTTAAACCTTCCTTGCCGCCGTCTTTAAGTTCCGCATTTGTCGCCATTATTATTCTGCGCTCTCCGTCAGATGTTCTGTCAAGTATAAGCACATTGTCAATCGCGTTACCTGTAACATTTCCCGTAACAATCACGGTATCCTTGAATCGTTTAACAGAATTCGCTTCCATTTCCAGAGCCGGAGTTGAAACAAGAATTCGCCGCCAGAGTTTGTTAAACTGGACAGTTCCGGCCGGAAGCAGTACATCATTTGTAACGAATGACAAAACAGAAACTATTATCCCAACGGTAATAGCCGGCAAAAAGACATTTTTATATGATAATCCGGAAGACAGCATAACAAGAATTTCATTATCGGAGGTCAGCCGCCCGACTGTCATAAGGGTTCCTACCAGAGACGCAAAGGGAGCTGACATGGCGATTACTGTAGGCAGCGAAAAAAGAATTAACAGCGCAACCTGATTGAACGGCACATGTTTGGTTAATACTTCTTTTGCCATAAGGAGTATCTGGTTAACAAAAAAAATAAAAAAGAAAAAAAGGAAAGAAATAAAAAAAGCGAAAAGCGCTTCTCTTAATATATAAATGAACAAGGTAGAAGAAATGTTGCGTTTGCTTTCAATTGCGGCTACGCTTCCCATAATTTAAATTCCTGATGAACCGAAACCTGCGCTCCCCCTGATTGTTTCCGTAAGCGACTGCGTTTCCTCAATCCGCGCCCGGCAAACAGGGGCAATTACAAGCTGGGCAATGCGATCTCCGTTTTTTACAGTAACATCGCCCTGGCCAAGATTAACAAGTATTATCTCCAGTTCGCCCCTGTAATCTGAATCTATTGTGCCGGGCGAATTAAGCACTGTAAGTCCGTATTTTACAGCCAAACCGGAACGGGGACGCACCTGCCCTTCATAACCGTCTGGGATTTCAAATTTCAACCCTGTCGGAATTTTTACCCTGCCCGCCGGCGAAATAATGACATCAGTATCAAGAAAGGCGCGAATATCCATGCCGGAAGCGCCGGCGCTTTCATAAACAGGAAGCTCTATGAGGGAATTGGCTTTGAGTATTCTTAAAAGCGGTTCCCTCAATTGCACCTCACTATCGGCGCGGACCGCGATCGTTTCTTGGACGATCCTCTCTCCTGCCTGATTTGCCGCTGTCATCAGACGCGCCGTCAGGATCTATCGCGTCAATATACGAAAGATTAAGCCTTCCCATTTTATCAATCTCGTAGAGTTTTACAGGAATCTGCTGACCTTCCTTTATAACATCGGTAACCTGCGCTATTCTCTGCCTTGAAAGCCTGCTTATATGAACAAGTCCTTCCTTGCCGGGCAGTATTTCCACAAAAGCGCCGAAATCCATTATTCGTTTAACGACGCCTTCGTATACCCTGCCTACTTCCGGATCAGAGGCGATTCCCATAACGGCGATTTTCGCGTTTTCGGCGTCTTTTGTATTCTTGCCAAAAATTGTAACCGTGCCGTCATCTTCCGTGTTAATTTTTACGGAGTACTGCTCGCACAGCGCTTTGATATTTTTCCCGCCCGGACCGATAAGAGCGCCAATTTTGTCGATATCGATTCGCACAGTGACAATCTTGGGAGCATATTCGCTGATCTGCTCCGCCGGCCTGTCGATGCATTGATTCATAATTGACAGAATGTGCATCCTGCCACGTTTTGCCTGCTCCAGCGCTTTGCGCATAATTTCCGGGCTTACGCCGGCGATTTTAATATCCATCTGAAAACCGGTTATTCCATCGCAGGTTCCCGCGACTTTAAAATCCATATCTCCAAGATGATCCTCTTCGCCCAGTATATCAGATAACACCGCGAACCTGTCGCCGGGACCAGCCTTCCCTTCCGTGATAAGCCCCATAGCAATACCCGCGACAGGCTTTTTTAACGGAACGCCGGCGTGAAGCATGGAAAGAGTGCCGCCGCAGACTGACGCCATTGAAGATGAGCCGTTTGATTCCATAATCTCGGAAACAACCCGCACCGTGTAGGGAAAATCGTCCTTTGAAGGAACTACCGCTTTCAGTGAACGCTGCGCCAGATTACCGTGTCCTATTTCCCGGCGGCCTGTTCCAAGCCTACCTGTTTCGCCGACTGAATAAGGCGGAAAATTATAATGAAGCATGAAATTTTCGCGCTTGTCGCCTTCGATATCATCATAAATCTGTTCGTCAAAAACAGTTCCCAATGTTGTTACAACGAGTGATTGTGTTTCTCCGCGCGTAAATAAAGCTGAACCGTGCGTACGCTGTAAAATTCCGGTTTCGCAGGTAATATTTCGGATATCTTCAAGAGCGCGTCCGTCTACGCGTTTGCCGTTATTCAAAATAGAAGAACGCAGAATCTCATATTGCATATCTTCAAATAAAACGCCAAAGAGTTTTTTCTGTTTTTCATCCTGAAGCTGCGCCTCATGTTTTTCCTCGAATTCCTTTTTTACCGCTCTTATGCCGTCATGCCTTTCCTGCTTGGTTGGAAGAAAACAAGCCGCTTCCAGTTTAGGATATGCGCCGCTTCGGATCGCGTCTTTGTTATCCAGGGTATACGAGAGCGTATTCAGCGGAAGTTTTGGCTTTCCCGCCGCTTCCCGGAGTCTGTCCTGCAGCGCGCAGAACTCTTTAATCATTCCATGCGCTTTATCAAGAGCCTCTATCATCAGCTCTTCGCTTACCTCTTTCGCTCCTCCCTCTACCATTGTAATGCCGTCTTTTGTGCCGGCCACGACAATTTCCAGAGTGGAATTTTCTATTTGATCATAAGTTGGATTTACCACAAGTTCGCCGTTCACCTGACATATCCTTACGCCGGCAATGGGGCCGTTAAAAGGAATATCCGAAATGTGAACCGCCGCCGAAGAAGCGATAATCGCAAGAATATCGGGCGTATTCACCTGATCTGTGGACAGCGTTGTAGGTACAAGCTGAATCTCACGGCCGAAATTTTTATCAAAAAGCGGACGCATTGGCCTGTCGATAAGGCGTGATACCAATATCTCCTTGTCTTTGGGACGGCTTTCCCTTTTAATAAAACCGCCGGGAATTTTCCCCGCCGCGTAGTATTTTTCGTTATAATCTACGGTAAGAGGCACATAATCAAGACCCTCTACCGTTTCTGATGATGTGCATACGGTGGCTATCACCGCTGAACCCGCGTATTGTGCAAAAACAGAACCATTAGCCTGTTTCGCGATTCTTCCGGTTTCCAGGATTAAATCCTTACCGGCAATATTAAGTGTTACTTTTTGTATCATTATTTGCGCAGCCCTAATTCCTTGATCAGTTTTCGATAACCTTCCAAATTCGTCCGTTGGATGTATTTTAACATCCGCCTTCTCTGACCAACAAGAATTAAAAGTCCGCGTTGACCGGATTTATCTTTTTTAAATTGTTTGCAGTGTTCGGTTAACTGATTGATTCGTTCAGTAAGCAGAGCAATCTGAACTTCCGTCGCGCCTGTATCCTTTTCGTTTCTGCCGAATTTTGCAACGATGGATGTTACGCTTTCTTTGTTTAAAGCCATTTACTTTTCTCCTGTATTACCCATTATTTAATTTGATAATTACATAAATGGATGATTGTGTCAACCGCGGCATGTTAAACATGGCATATTTTACCCTTATTGCAAAAAAAAAGAGCCAATTTCAAATCAAATTTGAAATTGGCTCATGAATAAACCGTAATTAATTGTCAACAGACAACGGTTTTTCGCTCTTCGAAAGCTGGGCGTCAAGCATGTCAAGAGCCTGCTGGGCTTTGAACTGCGCAAAAGCCGCTTCCTGATTGCCAAGAACGCTGGCTACTGATGATCTCGCATCGGATTTCTTGTACTCTACAAGATACCACCATGTGCCATCCGGCGCCTGCCAGCGTTTAATCGGCCTTGCGCCTGACACGTCCATATTGGTTATCTGGCGGCTGACATCTTCCTGCATGGAAGCGTTTGCCTGGTTACTGACATTACCGGCGTCAAGGTTATAGTCCG
>JAIRQN010000044.1 GCA_031256445.1 Treponema sp.
TAAACCGCTATCGGAAGAGTCCGGGTCTTTTCCATGCTTAAAACCTGGGAGAACATAAAATTATTCCATGAAAAAATAAAACCCAAAGTAGTCGCGGTAATCGCGCCCGGCATACTCAATGGCAGCACAATCAAGAAAAAAGCGCGCTGGCGCGTAGCGCCGTCAACCATGGCGGACGCTTCCATTTCGGCGGGAACAGTTTCAAAATAGGCGGACATGATCCAAACCACAACGGGCATAACGACAAGAATATGAGAGAGAATAAGCGCGGTGTAGGAATCCATCAGGCGCAAGCGGGAGAAGACTATATACCACGGCATCAGGAAGGAAATACCCGGCATAAGCCTTGCCACAAGGATCAGCATTAAAAGCCGTTTCTGGCCGAAGCGCGCGATTGAGTACGCGGCGGGAAGCCCTATTATCAGGGAAACCGTAATTGCGGCAAAACCTACAATGCTGGAATTTTTTAAATAGAGAAGAAAATTATGCTCTCCGAAAACCCTGTTAAAATTTTTTAATGTGGGCGTAAAAAATATTTTCGGCGGCCAGCGGATAATGTCCACCTGCGTTTTAAAAGAAGACATGAACATCCAGAAGAAGGGGAAAAGCATCGGTACTACAATGATCAAAACAAGGAAAAAAAACAACAATTTATATACTATGGGCGTTTTCATATTTTCCTGTCACAACTCAAATTTTTTGCGTATTTGCATAACGCCAAGGCTGAACGCCAGAACAAGCAGGAAGAGGAACACAAGAACCGCCGAAGCCCTGCCCATGGCGAAATATTCAAAACTTACCTTAAACGCGTGAATGTTTAGCGTCTCCGAAGAAAAACCGGGTCCTCCCCTGGTCATCGCGGCGATAATATCATAGGTTTTAAGCGCGTCAACAGAACGTAGCACAATGGCGGTTAACACTGTCGGCATTAGCATGGGCAGGGTAATGCGGAAGAAGGTCTGAACAGCGTTTGCGCCGTCCACTTTCGCAGACTCAAACGGTTCGCTGGAAAGCCCGGAAAGCCCCGCAAGGACAATCAGCGCGATCATCGGCGTCCACTGCCATATATCCACGAGCATTAAAGAAGGAAGAACCGTTCCCGCTTCGGTTACCCAGCCGCTTGTTGGCAGGCCCAGAACGCTCAGCACATAGTTTAAAAAGCCGATTGTAGGGTCGTAAAACAGATTAAAAGTAATGCCAATCGCGACCGGCGTTACAACAAGCGGGAGCAGCAGGATAAATTTTAACGGACCTTTGCCGGTAAATTCCCTGTTCAGTATCAGGGCGATAATCGTGCCCAGCGCCGCCTCTGCCGCCACAGCGCCGAATGTAAAAATGAGCGTCCGTACAACCGCGGCGTGAAAACGCGGATCGTTAATTACCCTTATATAGCTGAGCAGTCCTGCAAAACGCATAGGCCTGCCTGAGGTTAAAGTCCAGTCTGTAAAACTCATAAACAGCGTGTAACAGACCGGGAAAATCATAAGCAGAATTACAAAAATAACGGCCGGCAGGGGGAATATGTATTTCAGGTTGCGTTCTACAAATCCGCTTTTGCCGGCCATGTTATTGCCTTTAAAAAATTTTATTTTGCAGTACCGTATTCGCCGTCCGCCTTAAGCAGCTCATTCACCTCGTTAACCTTCTGCTTTGCCAGCGTTTCAAGCCTTGCGGAGGTTCCTCTTGTAGCGATTGACTCGGTGATAATTTCGCCGATAAGATCGCGCGCCTGGACAACAGAAGTGATAAACGGCCTGTCCAGCGGATAACCGTTAGCTGAAGCGTGAATCATTGTGTCAACAAGGCCGGGGTTCACCTGCGATGTGATGGAAGGATCGCTCCACATGGAAGTACGCGCCATGGTAATATTCGCCAGCATTCCTTTCTTTGCCATTTCCCTGCTGCTGGCCCATATAAGGAATTTCATCGCCGCGTCCATGTTCCTGGTTTTGGAAGAAACGCTCATGCCCCACGGCACAACAATGAATGGCTGGTCAGCGGCAGGGCCGCGCGGCAGTCTCGCAACGCCGATATTCGCCGCCGGGATTTGCGTCTTTTCCGGATCGATAAGCTGTCCGTAGAAAACCGAAGCGTCAGTCCACATCGCAAGGCGGCCCGCCTGGAAGATCGGCATCAGCTGATCCCAGGACATTGAGCCAATACCCTGAGGCCCGTAAGTGCCGAGAAGCCTGCCGTAAAAACGCTCGGCCTCAACCGCAGCCGGAGTATCAAACGCCGCGATGCCGTTCTCTATAAACCTTCCGCCGAAATTGTAAATATAGCTGGAAAGCTGCGTTACTCCCGGAGACGCGGCGCCGCGCGATGCAAAGCCCGCAACTCCGTCCCTGTTAAGGATTCTCGCCGCGTTCTCCAATTCTTCAAAATTGGCCGGTACCTTTAAACCGGCCGCTTCAAGAAGATCTTTCCTGTAATATAAAACCTGCCATTCAACAATTAATGGAACAACGTGAGGCTTTCCGTCCTTGCGTCCAACGTCCACCGTGTTGGCGGGATAATCCGAGAAATCATAACCGTCAAGCGGCGCGAGCCAGTTGTTCTTGAGGAACAGCAATGTCTCCTGAAGAGGGCGCGTCATAAACACATCGACTGTAGAAGCGCCGGTAGCGAATTCGGTAGTCAGTTTCTGGTTAAGCTGGGTTTCATTAAGCTGCTCCATTATGATTCTAATTCCGGTTTCCTTTTCAAAATCGGGAAGAAGGGGCTTGAGCAAATCGCCGTAAGGATGATTAGCCAATAATACCCTCAGTTCCCCGTGCGCTGACGCTTCTTTCTTCTGGCACGAGGTAAAAAATGTTACGGTAATTGCCAGGACAAGTGCAAGAACCAATACTTTTTTCATAGTTCCGCTCCTTAATTGGGAAAATTTCAATGAGGAAAACCTCATTGAATAATTTTAGAATTGGTTATAAAAAATTGTCAACATCCGGAGCGCAGACAAACAGCGGCGCGATTATAAACAGCCGCCTTCCTCAGCAGGCGAAGAAGGCCGGGAAACAGGGAAAATTATCGAAACATAATTAAAAAATGGAAAACCTGAACAAAAAACCGGTCAGAATTTGAAAGAAACATCAATTTTTGAATAAAACATTGTTAAAAATTTCAATATGGAATTAATAAATATAAGGTATTATAATTAATTAAGGGGCAGAATAAACCTATTTAATATGTCGTTCAATATTTTAACAGGATTATTATGATAATCATTTTCACTATTATTACCGCAGCTTTGCTGACAGCCCTGATCGGATTAATTATAAAAAGCCGGAAAACGCGCCTTCTGCATACGCGGCAAACTACAGCACTCACGGAAACAGCCAGAAAAGCGCAGAAAAGAATACAATATATGCTGGACACCATTCCTGTAGCCTGCCTGATAACGGATAAAAACTGCCATATCTACGACTGTAACAATGAAACCCTGCGTCTTTTTGAATTAACGGACAAAGAGGAATTTAAAGGCAATTTTTACCGCTACTCTCCCGAATATCAGCCTGACGGACTCTTGTCTGCCGAAGCGTCCAGATTATACGTTACAAAGGCCATGGAAAAGGGTCGCTGCACATTTGAATGGATGCATCAGCTGAAAGACGGCACTCCGATACCGACGACTATCACATTTGATCGCGTAGGTTACGACGATGATGAAGCAGTCGTAGCGTACATCCAGGATTTACGCGGACATAATAAAATGACGCATGAGATTGACAGGCAGAATGTTCTTCTGGAATCCGTTAACCGCATATCAACGATTCTGCTGGATCCCAATATGACTTTTGATACCAGCTTAAAAAAATCAATGGACATAATGGGCCAGGCAGTGGATGTCGATCGCGTATGCGTATGGAAAAACTATACAAAAGACGAAAAGCTGTTCTGCACATTGATTTGCGATTGGTCCAGCGGGCATAAACCAAAAACAGAAAGTTCTTTCCTGACAGATTTACCCTATGACGGAGAAATATTACAGGGCTGGAATGAAAAATTGTCAAAGGGCGAATCTATCAATCTTCTGGTGCGGGAAATGCCTCCCGAAGCGCAGGCGCAGTTCATGGTGCAGAAAATACAGTCGGTCTTTGTCACGCCGGTTTTTGTGCATAACACATTCTGGGGTTATGTCGGCTGCGACGGCTGCATTAAAGAACGGATATTCACAGAGAACGAAACAAAAATCATTCGCTCCGCCAGCCGTATGGTTGCAAACGCCATCATCCGGAATGACGCGACCAAACGGATTGAAAATGCTGTAAAAGAAGCCAACGAAGCGAACAAACAGAAAAATATTGCGTTTAACTCACTGGAGAGCATACTCGACAATATCAGCGCGTTTGTTTACATTACAGTCCCCGGCACAGGAGAGCTGCTGTTTGTAAACCGTTACATGAAGAAAGCCTTCGGCAAGAACGATGAAAACATTGTCGGAGAGTACTGTTATAAGGTTATTAACGGATTGGACAAGGTATGCGATTTCTGCCCGTGTTTTCAGCTTGATAAAAACCCGGATCAGACTGTCGTATGGGACAATTATGTTAAATTGCTGAATGCCCATATCCGCCATTCAGACTGCTATATAGACTGGCCCACGGGAGAAAAAGTTCACCTTCAGCACGCTGTCGATATTACCGAGCTAATTCACGCGAGGGAACAGGCGGAACAGGGGAACCGTTCAAAGAGCGCGTTCCTTGCCAACATGAGCCACGAAATCCGCACGCCGATGAACGCGATCATCGGGATGACAGTTATCGGGAAAGCCGCGGATGATATTCGCCGCAAGGATTACTGTTTTGAAAAGATAGAGAACGCCTCTCAGCACCTTCTTGGCGTAATAAACGACGTCCTTGACATGTCAAAGATAGAGGCGAACAAGTTTGAACTTGCCCATGAAGAATTTGACTTTGAGAAAATGCTGCAGCGCGCGGTAAATATTATCGCGTTCAGAGCGGACGAGAAAAAGCAAAAGCTTTCCGTATACATCGACAAGTCCATACCCAAGACGCTGATCGGCGACGATCAAAGGCTCGCGCAGGTGATCACAAACCTGCTCGGCAATGCGGTAAAGTTCACGCCGGAAGAAGGCGCCGTAAGTCTTGATACGCGGTTCCTCGGCAAGGAAGATGATCTGTATTTAATACAGGTGTCAATCAGGGACTCAGGAATCGGCATAAGCCCTGAGCAGCAGCAGAATCTTTTTAAGTCTTTCCAGCAGGCGGAATCCGGGACATCGCGCAGATTCGGCGGAACAGGACTCGGGCTTGTGATATCCAAAAATATCATTGAGCTGATGGGCGGTCATATAAACATGGAATCCGAGGCAGGAAAAGGATCGGCGTTTACGTTTACATTCAGGGCAAAGCGCGGAGAAAAAAAGATGCCTGCCCTGTCGGAAACCGGGGTTAACTGGGATAACGTAAAAATAATGGCTGTAGACGATGATCAGGAAGTGCTTAAATATTTTAAGGATTTAATGCAGGGCTTTGGATCGAACTGCGATACAGCGGGAAGCGGGGAAGAGGCGCTGGCGCTGATCGGCAAAAACGGCATGTACGATATATATTTTGTGGACTGGAAAATGCCGGACATGGACGGGATAATGCTGGCCAGGGAATTAAAAGCAAAAGCAAA
>JAIRQN010000061.1 GCA_031256445.1 Treponema sp.
GACGAATTCTACGGACCAGACGGGCTTGTAAAACAATTAAGCAAAGCTCTCATCGAGCGGATGATGCAAGCTGAATTAACGGATCAACTGGGTTACGAAAAAAGTAAATCAGGCGAAAAACAAACAGAAAACAGACGTAACGGAAAAACATCAAAGATATTGAGAACAGACCAGGGGCCTATGGAAATTGAGGTTCCGAGAGATCGTGATGGCGAGTATGAGCCGAAAGTGGTCCCAAAACATCAAAGAGAATGGAGAGGATTTGACGATAAAATCCTGTCGATGTACGCTTTGGGGCTGTCAACAAAAGCGATACAGGAAAATATAAAAGACATTTACAATGTCGATATATCGCCAGAACTGGTAAGTCGTGTAACCGATGAAGTGAAAGGTTTGGTGGAAGAATGGCGAAACCGACCATTAGATACGTTCTGTCCAGTGATATTCTTTGACGCGTTACGGGTCAATATACGCGATGAAGGTCATGTAAGAAAAAAAGCGGTATATATAGCGCTAGCGATACGTCTGGACGGTAAAAAAGAAGTTCTGGGGATGTGGATAGAGCAAAACGAAGGAGCGAAGTTATGGATGGGGATAATGAACGAGCTTAAAACCCGAGGCTTACAGGACACATTGATAGTCGCTGTTGACGGGCTTACGGGTTTTACTGAAGCGATACACGCCGTATTCCCTGATGCTGAAGTTCAACTTTGCATGGTTCACATGGTTCGAAATTCAGTTAAGTATGTTTCATTCAAAGACAGAAAAGAAATCACCGGCGACTTAAAAGAAATTTATTTAGCACCATCCGCTGATGCCGCCCAGACCTCTTTGGATCAATTCGCTGGGAAGTGGGATAAAAAATATCCCGCTATATCAAAATTATGGCGTAATCGATGGAGCGAAGTAATACCATTTATGAAGTTTTCGCCTGAAATACGAAAAGCCGTTTATACAACTAACGCGATTGAATCATTGAATTACAATCTTCAGCGAAATATGAAACTATTATCATATCAATTAACGCCACATTTCGAGGCGGCATTATAGTCTTTCATTGTAAGGTTCTTTTTGTTACTATTTTTATCGTAAAAATATTTTAATCATTCTTCTTAAAATACATTGTTTGGTCTTTAATACTGTTATCTTTGACAAACAAAATTTATTTATTTCCTGCGCTTGAGAAATAGCTGTTTTTGCCATAAGCGCAGTTATCTCTTTTTCTTTTGGGTATCTCGTTACTACGCCAAAAGGGTTCATATAATCGCACAATTCCAGAATACTATTAAACGAAGAATCTTTTTCCATACACATCTTACAAAGTTCTGCAAGATTATGAATATGAGGCGGTTCAATATCGCAATATATTAAAAAACCTTTAAGTGATTTTTCCGCCGCTTGCTGGGCATGATAACAAGCTATTGATAATTTTGGCGGGTAATATTTTTTCAAACAGCCTTTAGCAACATCTAAATCATCTGCGGCAATATCAAACCATTGTTTAAGCAGATTCTGCAATGTCATATAAAAGAACTCCTTCTCTGGCGATCTTCCTTTCCATAGTTGGTAAAGCGCAAAGTTCATAAAATTTATTTTTATTTTCAGCAAGAATATCTGCCGGAGTATGCCGACCTTCGCGCTTTGATAAATTACGGTAAATATTCTGTTCAGCAGACAGAGGATTTTCGAATTCATTTTTTAAAACAATATAAAGATCATAATCACTGTCTTCATGCTGCGCATTGGAAGCATACGAGCCGAAAAGATAAATTTTCTCACAATCGACTGTTTTTAAGATTATTTCTTTTACTTCCAATATTTCACTGTTTTTCAGCGCATTTTCTTTAATCATAGCTATATTATATACAATGACTGTCAACATGGCAATATTATCATGTCATTTAAGCATGATCAAGAGTATGCAAGATCACGTTTTCATAAATTTTATAATGATTTATAGAAGAATTTGTTTCAATGATAAATTCCACAAACAACCCCAGAACCCCAAAATACCCGAATTCCCAAAACATCCTGGTTCAGTTAAAACAATGACATGAGCATACTTTCTGTTTTAAATAAAAAATTATTGTCCGGGCGGGCGCGCGTAGAACTTTCAGTTCTCGCCCTCACGGGGACATTTTCAAAATGATCTGGCTATTATGACAAAATAGAAATGTAAATCATTATTTCATAATGGCGGTTTACGACGTCTGGCCACATTCATGTGGTCAGATGTAAGGGCTTTTGTCACCGCATGGTGATAAAAGCCCCGTAAACCGCTGCGCTAAGCGAAGTAGCGTACGCTGCTTGCAGCGCGCTATTTTGCTTAGCGCGTATATTTGCGACGTTTTAATGTCGCAAATATACTAATTGTACCCCAGGTCATTCAGGCGCTCCATTGGGGACACAATCTCCGTTACGCGCACACCGAAGTTTTCATCAATGACCACGACCTCGCCTTTGGCTATCAGTTTATGGTTGACGAGAATGTCAACCGGCTCGCCGGCCAGTTTGTCCAGCTCAATAATGGTGCCCTCGCCCATTCCAAGAATTTCTTTAATAAGTTTGCGGGTTCGGCCAAGCTCTACGGTCATTTCCATGGAAACGTCCATGATAAGGCCGATATTGCCGGATTCCTGGGGGTTGAGTCTTGGCTGCATTAAATTGGGGAACTGAACCGGCTGAACGTTTGTAGGTCCAAGCTGCGGCATTCCCATGCCCATACCCTGCATTGGCATTCCCATACCCATGCCTTGCATCGGCATCCCCATTCCCTGCATTGGCATTCCCATGCCTTGCATCGGCATTCCCATTCCCTGCATTGGCATTTGCATACCGCCGGCGGCAGGAGCAGGCCCCGGAGCGGAAGAACCTGCGCTCAGCCCGACCGAAATATCGTTTGCCGGCGAAGAGCCAAGTATTTCCCACATCTGATGAGAACGGCCGTCTCCAAGATCGAGCTGGTACACCATAGAAGCAAAGTCGCCGTTAGGCAAAGCGGCTGCCGCTTTCGGCACATTCGCGGCTGCCGGAGACGCCGCGACAATGGATTTATTGCCTGTTTTGTCTGTAAGGGAAGTAATTTGAGTGCCGACCATCTGCGAAACCACTTCGCTGATTACGGACATTGCCATATCATCAAGCTGAATATTTTCTTCTTTCGTCATCAGGCTGGCGATTGCCCTGGCTGAATCTTCGGAAAGCACAAAAATATGTTCACCGGGAAAACCGGATGTGTAATTGGCAGTGATAACAGTAATCATATCGGGAAGCTGAGCAAGGAATTTATCCCGCGTAAATACGTCTACTTTGGGACCGACAAGAGTTACAGTGCCGCCTGTTAAAGCCGAAAGATTTGAGGAAAGCGCGTTCGTTGTTGACGCGTAGAATTTTTCAAGCGAAGCACGGTCTAAATTGGACGAAGGACTGGCAACAGCCGCCGCCGTCTGAGTACCGCCAAGAGCCGAAGAGTCTACACCTGACAATAAAGCGTCTATCTCATCCTGTGAAAGGGCGCCATCGCTCATCATAATAACCTCTCTCTGGTGCAGCCGGCTGGCTGCACATTAAAATCGAATATGATACAAAGTATCATAACTATCTCCTTAACGGCATGGATGCCGGTTTTAAACTATAATTCGTCTCCTTCAGACGCAAGCTCTTCAAATTCATCCTGACCAAGTTCATCTATTTTCTGCGTAATCTGAACCGCCATTTTCTTGCCAATAATGCCGGGGCGGCACAGAAACTTTTTCCTGGAGCCGATATTCAGTGAATAGGGATCGCCAATGCGGGTGTTATAAAGCCGTATTACATCCCCAATCTGCAAGGCAAGAACATCCCGGACAGGAACATTGATCTTGCCTATTTCGGCCGTTACATTAACATCGACTGTTGCGAGCTTATCCTTTAGAACATTAAGATTTTCTGTTGTAGCGTTCCGGCGCACAGATGAATACCAGAACTGAGCGGATAATTTTCCGATGATCGGCTCTATTGTCAGGTAAGGAATACAGAAGTTCATCATTCCTTCCACATCGCCTACCTTTGTTTCCAGAGTTACAAGAACGACCATTTCCGTAGGAGGAACAATCTGCGCAAACTGGGGGTTAGTGTCTATCTGGCCAAGGCGCGGGCGCAGGTCAATAACTGTAGTCCACGCTTCGCGCATGTTTCCCAGAATACGGACGATAATGCCTTCCATTACCGATTGCTCTATGTCTGTCAGTTCATGCTGCGATTTAGTGCCTTCGCCTGTGCCGCCGAAAAGACGGTCAATTATCGAGAAAGTGATGGCAGGGTCGATTTCCAGAATGGCGTTTCCTTTAAGAGGATCCATGTTGATAATCGCCAGAGTTGTAGGAGTAGGTATTGACCGGATAAATTCTTCGTAGGTAAGCTGATCTACCGAAGCGACATGCACATGCACCATGCTGCGGAGCTGGGCGGAAAGGCTTGTC
Organism: Treponema sp.; assembly: GCA_031256445.1. Classification (GTDB taxonomy): domain Bacteria; phylum Spirochaetota; class Spirochaetia; order Treponematales; family Breznakiellaceae; genus WQXQ01. Next base: position 4,461 of record JAIRQN010000061.1, read on the forward strand.
GTGGTAAGACGCGCAAAAGTTTCATGCATAATGGAAACAGTGCGTATCTGTTCCTTTGAAAATTTGTCGGGACGTTTAAAATCATATATTTTAATTTTCCGGCTATCGGCAGCCGGTCTGAAATCCTCAGGCTCGGTGTCTCCGGCATTAATCGCGGTTAATAACTGGTCTATCTCATCCTGAGACAGAACTTCTGTCATGCTAAAACCTAATCCCTCCCCTGATTTTTATGTTAACCTATTCCCCAAATCTTGACAAGATTTAGACTAAAAAACCCGGCGTTTTTCCGGTTTTTTTCTAATAAACCTGCATCACGTCAAGTTTATTGAATAAAATGATCCTCGCTCTTGCAGTATCCAGAAAACGGGTATTCAACTGCTCAATAATTTCTTTTTTTAATTCTTCTTCTCTTTCAGGAACCAGATCTACAGCGTACTTTCCGGTAAAGTAGCGCCGCACAAAATCCCTCAGCTCATACTGACGGCTGATCAATTCCGCTGACGCAGCCTGATCATTCAAATCGTAACCTACGATCATATCTACAGTAACAGAAGAACTGACAACGTCCTTGGTTCTGGTTGTCACAGACCCGATAAGAGTATAATAGGAATATTCAGGCCGCTTTCCAATATAAGGCGATGAAGGATCTGCCGTTACAGTTTGTGATTTACCGCCTTTGTTCATTATATTATAGGTAATGATCGAGACAGTCACAATAAATATCAAAGCGCCCAGCCCAATAGCTACAAATTTAAGAATAGTCGGCAGAAGGTTGCCAAGATTGCCGCCTTTCTTCTTTGGGGAAGCATCAGCTTCCGGAGCGTCACCACCTTCAAAAATATCATCACCGTCAGACATTAAAAAACCTCCGCTAATGCAATTCTAATTGAATCCAGCACAAATTTATACTTATTCTTATAGATCATCGGCTGGTTATCCATTTGATTTAAGCGGAAATTAATTTGAAAACAATCCTGAAAAAGACCCAATCTGTATCCAGAACGCCGGAATTCACAGGATATAACCCCGCGTATCCATTGTTTTTTTAAAAAAAATATCAGATAATGACTGCTATGATAAAAACCATTTTGGCGTTTACCTATGTAATTATTTCAATGATTTTTCTGGTTCCTTTCGGATCTGTCGCGATGCTTATAAAATTTCTGGGACTGCGCAGGTTATCATCGCAGATAATATTCTGGATTGCGAAAGGCTGGGCTTTATCGGTAATAAAGGTAACAGGATGCAAAACCACTGTTGTCGGAATTGAGAATGTTCCGAAAAAAGGCGGGGTCTGCTTCATCAGTAATCATGGAAGCTATTTTGACATTGCTCTGCTTCTGGCATATTGCAGCCGTCAAATTGGATTTATCGCAAAGAAAGAACTTGGCTGGATACCTTTTCTTAACTGCTGGATTTATATGGTAGGCGGTCTCTTTATCGATCGCAGCACAGTAAGAAAGGCATTCAATACAATCAATAAAGGCGTAAAAATGATCAAATCAGGCGGGTGCATGATTATTTTCCCGGAAGGCCACCGTTCCAAAGGGCAGGGACTCCTTCCGTTTCACGCAGGTTCGCTTAAACTCGCGACAATGGCTCACGCGCCAATCATTCCGGTCGCCATTGATGGCAGCGGCGATGTGTTTGAAAAGACAAACAGGGTTGTCGCCGTGCCAATAAAAATTACCTTCTGCGAGCCGATAGACACTGCAGATATTCCTTCCTCGGATAAAAAGACCATTCTGTCTGACAGGATTTATAAAGTAATAAGCGAGCAATTACAGAAAACAGGCTAAAACAAGGATTATTTTTCCCCAGGGAGGATTTGAACCCCCACAAGCAGATCCAGAGTCTGCCGTGCTACCATTACACAACCGGGGAGCGTGCATGAAAACCTTACAAAATCCGGTGTTTTTTGTCAAGTGAGACATCTCGGTGAGCCCAAGAAGCAGCGTCCAAAGGCACGGGGAATAGCCAAAAAGTCAATGAAAAGATAATATTATAAAAACGCAAAATCAGGGAATGTCTTATGGAAATAAATGAATACAAAATTAACCAGAGCGGCAGTATCGAATTCAACAATAACGCGCTGTTTTGTGTCGGAACGGGCCGGTTAAACCTTGCCCTTAGGCATGAATACCATAATCAACTGGAAAAAATACAGAAGGAAATCGGATTTTCATATATCCGCGGACACGGGTTGTTCTGTGACGATATGGGTGTTTACCATACTTATCAGGACGGCGAAGAGTATAATTTCAGATATATAGACATGGCTTTTGACGATTACCTTTCATTGGGTTTAAAACCATTTGTTGAACTGGGGTTTATGCCGAAAAAACTCGCATCAGGAGAGCAGACAATATTCTACTGGAAAGGGAATGTTACCCCTCCGTCCGATTATAGCAAATGGGCGGCTCTGGTAGAGGCTGCCATAAATCACTGGATTAAAAGATACGGCATTGACGAAGTTGCCTCATGGCCGTTTGAAGTATGGAATGAACCAAACCTGGCGTCATTCTGGAAAGACGCCAGCATGGAAGAGTATTTTAAACTCTACGAGGCGACAGGCAGAGCGGTAAAAAAGTGCGATTCCCGTCTGAGGGTCGGCGGGCCTGCGATATGCGGAGTCGACGATGAACGATGGCTCAGGCGCTTTTTGGAACATTGCGATAAAAACGCGCTTCCCCTGGATTTTGTTACAAGACACGCCTACGCCACGGAACTGCCTGATGTTGACGGGCATTATGTCTATCAGAAACTGAGAGCGGCGGAGGCTGTCATTAATGAACTGAGAGTCAGCCGGCGGATAATTGACAGTTTCCCCGGATACAAGGGCATGGAAATGCACATAACGGAGTTTAATACATCCTATTCGCCGCTTAACCCGATTCATGACACAAACCTGAATGCGGCATACGTGGCGCGTTTGTTAAGCGAAATGGGAGATGTATGCGCTTCGTACTCTTATTGGACATTCGGCGACGTATTTGAGGAAGCAGGCGTGGCTTTTACTCCGTTTTCCGGGTGTTTTGGGCTTCTTGCAAACGGAATGATACCAAAACCCACATACTGGGCGTTCCAGTTCTTTGGGAAAATAGGCGCCGCTCCTGCCGTAAACGCAGTTTCGCGAAGTGAAAATTTTATTATTACAAGGGACTGTGCCGGCAATCTGTCCGGAGTCGCGTGGAATCCGGCAGAGCAGACGGGTTGTGAAACCGAACCGGCTCTTGTTAAAAATCTGCGTTTTTCAATCGAACTGGAAAACGGCGAATATTTTCTGGTAAAAAAGCTGGTAGACGAAGTTGTATGCAATCCGCTCAAATCATGGATCGATATGGGTTCACCGGCGTATCCGTCGCAGGAGCAGCTTGTTTTATTGCGCGAATGCGCACAGCCGCAGGTTTTAACAGACAGGTTTAAAATAACAGAAAAACAGTTAAATCTGGATTTGATATTATCCGCGAACGCTCTATGCTATTTTGAGATCAGGCGTATTGAACCGGAAACTGACAGGGGCTTTAATCCGGCGCGCATAAGGGGCGCCGAAAACGCGCGCCGCGCCTGCTGAATGCCGTTACTGCCTGGCGTCATACTTTTTATGTTCACGCATGGTAAGAAAGAAAATTAAAATGAACAGGCCCAGCATAAAAATGATCATAACCAGAAGCGTAATGCCGCCGCCGCTGTCATCTTTTTCAGCTTCTATGGGAGCGCCGACAATCAAAACAGATTCATCTACAATTACGCTGTCATTGTTAAATCCGATAAACAGGCAAATAATAATTGTCAAAATCATTACAGCGAACGCAATAAGGCAGGCAATACGGATAGAAAAAGTAGATTTTTTATTCAGGGCAAAATAAACGGTACCGGCCATAATAACCAGACCGACCAAAACAAGCGCAAAAACCATTATTTACCTCTTAATTGATTCTCGGCCCTTGTCATTTGCAGGTTTATATGATATTCTTTCACCAATATTCTTATTTAGTGAGGAAAAAATGGCCCATAAAATCAGCGATGAATGCGTAAATTGCGGTTCCTGCGTCGGCGATTGCCCTGTAGAAGCGATTTCCGAAAAAGACGGCAAACATTGGATCGATCCTGATAAATGCCAGGATTGCGGCGCATGCGTAGCGTCATGTCCTACAGACTCAATCTCGGAAAGTTAGGATTTGCCGTCAAAAAGACAAGGCAAGGGATACGCCCTTGCCTTTTTTATACTCTTGTTTTGCCTGCAGCCGTGCGCGTCTGAGGACAGGAGTGATTTTCCGGTTATTAACCGGCTGAATTCCAGAGATATCGGTTTTAAACAGTATATCGGCGATGTGGAAGAAAACCGCAAACGTCTTTCCGGTTCGCGCGGCCGTCCGGGATTTTCAGTTGAAGAACCTGCCGCTCAATTAACCATTTTTAAATATACCCCGGTAAAAGGCGATGATGTTTTTTCAATATCAGCCCGCTGCAATATTCCGTATTCAGCTCTGGTAAGCCTGAACCGGTTAAGCAGCCCTGGAGCCATTCAAACAGGAAGGCCCATCCTGCTGCCGTCATGCCCAGGTATTTTTATGCCGGAAAATACCGAGACAGATTTGGAAAAACTGACAGGAGCGGCCAGATTCGGATTATTGGAGTCAGTAAAGCTGAAAATCAGCGCGGCAGGTTATACCGAAATATTTCATTTTTTCCCTGGCGCGGATTATACGCCAACGGAAAGAGCTTTTTTTTTAAATACCGGTTTCCGTTTCCCGCTTAGATCGTACCGCCTTACAAGCGCCTACGGGCAGCGGAAAAGCCCTTTCACAGGCAATATGTCAATGCATCACGGGATAGACCTTGCCGCGCCGGCAGGAACCGAAGTTTATGCCGCCGCGGACGGAATTGTCACAGCTTTGGGAGAAGACCCGGTATATGGGATTTATGTAATAATTACCCACGGGGAGAGATGGTCAAGCTTATACGGTCACTTGCAAAAGACAGAGACGGTCTTGCGATCCGCTGTCAAATCCGGTAGTCTTATAGGCAGAGTAGGATCCACAGGTCAATCCACAGGCCCTCATCTTCATTTTGAGTTAAGACAAGATGGAAGGGCGTTGAATCCGGAGGGGTACCTTAGGTAAAGGATACCTGCAAAGCCGGTAAAATAGACATTGCAGATGGGCAGAAATGGAGTACGATAGTGGCCAAGGTATTGATAATAATATGCTTACTCATTCCCTTTCATTTGGAAGCAGAATCCTTTCGAACAATTGTACAAGGCAGCCTGGAAGTAAACCCTGGTAATCAGGCAGGAAGCACAGCAACGCTTGGGATAAACGGCTCGGCATTTATCAGCCTCAGCGCCGAAAGACGCTTCCTAAGGGGCGTAGAAATAGAAATATCCGCCCCGCAGGCATGGATCTCTTACCGCGGCTCTTTAATGATGATGGTGTATAACAGATTAAATATTCAAAGCGGGCAAGGTACGGTAGATATTGACGGCAGCCGCATTGCTTACGAACCGCTGCCGGGAAAAATTCAAACTGTGTATCAAATACCGCTGCGCCAGGGGCATGGCCTAAGAACTACTTCTTATGTAACAGTCCCAACTGGAATTACATCCGCTGATACTTTCCCTATTTTATTCCGCTTAATGACAGTTGCGAAAGGCACTACAGATGAATTTGAATCAATGACATTTAACATTACCGCAAGACCCGTTTTAAGCGACGAAGGAGCTGTCAAACTGGTTCCCCGCTACCCTCCTCAGCTAAGAGGAAAGCCTTTTACAGTTCTGATAGACGATATAAAAATCAATAATATTGCCGAAGAGCTGTTTTTAAAGGAAGGCGAACATCACCTTGTCATTTTATCAGATGACTACAGGAATGAAAGCCGGCTTTTTATCGTAGAAAAAGCCAAAGTGCTCGATTTAACAATTGAACTGCAGGACCCCACCCCGTTGATTATTTTTGAAGGGCCGGGGAACGCCGTTGTTTTCCTGGATAATGTCCCTGTTTCCCAAAACAGTCAGCCGGTTGCGGTAGAACCCGGTCAGCATGAGGTAAAGTATCAAATCGGCGATTATACAGTAATAAAGAACCTCAATGTTCAGCGCGGGAAGACATACCGCATTGCCCTGGATGTGGATCTTGCCGTCCACGAGCACGAATAATCCCATTATCCGCCGGTGTCCTGTTAAAACAGGACACCGGGATTCTTTTGGTGAATTTGTTTAATATTGGCGCGCTTATATCCGATAAATTAAATGTTGGGATTATAGTTCCCCTCCCAAATCACTATAATTCCAATATGCCTCAAGGGCATGGAGCTGTCTTAAACACAAAGTTTGGGCAGCTCTTTTTTATTGTTATTGGCCAGCATTTCTGTTATCATGAATAATGAATAAAAAGCCAGCCGCAGCGCCCCGTCAGACAGAAGACGATAGAGTTAAACTAAAACCTTTAATGGGAATCCGTCCTGGAGTGTATTTAACTGTCTTTTATTCAATAGCGCTGCTGATTATTCTGTTTTTTTTATTAATTTTTCCGGGTTTAAAAAGGCCCGGATCGTTAATTTCGTTAAAAACTGAACCTGTTGGCGCGGCTTTAAAAGCAGACGGCGTTTATATGGGAACCTACAGGGATAAAATATTTATACCCAAGGGAAACCACATTCTGGAAGCAGTCATTCCAGGCTTTGAAACCGCAACCGCCGATGTGCAAATACCGGGCCGGGTATTCGGTTCCCTCTTTTTTCCCAGTCGATACAGAGTATTTTTTACGCTTAAATCCGCCGATTCAACATCAGCGTTTGAGATGGCCGCCGCCGATTTTGCCGCATGGAGTTTCGGCGGAGAGCCGACAGCGGCATGGCAGATACCATTGAGCCTTTCTGAAGGCGCTTACCGGATTGGACCGGAAAACAACCCTGCGGCGACGGAAATTCTTCTGGCCGCTTCTCGCTTTACCGTAACACGAAGCACTCTGCGTGATCTTGTACGGGCAAAAATGCTTATCGATTCAGGCGGTCTCTCCCCTTCTCCTGCGATTTTGGCCGGATCGGTATCGGACATTCTCTCATTCCTCTCAGAAAACCCCGCAAGCGCAATATGGCTGTCAAAAATCCTGCCTCCGGAATCCGCGGCAATTATTGAAAAATCAGACTGGTACAAAAGCTCAATCAATTTTAAACACGCGCCTGCTTATCAGAATGTATCAAACACCGGAACCCTGGCGGCAGGAGGGTTGACTTTTACAAGAATTGAGTCAGGCACAGTTGAATATCCGGAACCTTATCCTTATACGGCGGATGTTAAAAATTTTTACATTTGTGAAACCCCGGTTCAAAACGCGCTGTTCCGGGAATTTCTAAACGAAAACCCGTCATGGAATGATGAGCGGAATATCTTCCCGCCTGAGATACCGGGAACATACGGCGCAGGCGCGTCATGGCATGCCGCCCGGGCGTTTTGCCAGTGGTTTACAAAGCGGCTTCCGTCTTCGATGTCAAATATGGAAGTCCGGCTGCCAACAGAAGATGAATGGGAACATGCCGCCAATTCAGGCACTCCAAACATGAAACCGGCAAACTGGGAATGGTGCGCCGATCCGTTTGTTCCGCTGCCGTTTATTAAAGCGGACCAAAAAACAATACTGGCTGTAGGTTCTCCGGAATATGCCCTTCGCGGGCGGCTTTCAAATACATCAGAAACAAGAGCTTCTATGCCTCCGGACTCTGCTTCTCCTTTCATTACTTTTAGACCGGTACTTGCGGAAAAATAAAATGGGCGAAGGAGTAAAAATAATAGCGCAAAACCGCAAAGCGCGGCATGATTACTCGATAGACGACAGTTATGAATGCGGAATTGAACTTCTGGGAACTGAAGTAAAATCATTCCGGGACGGGAAAATATCATTCCCCGACTCCTGGGCGGAAGTAATCAATGGGGAAGTATGGTTAAGGTCATTGCGTGTGGCGGAGAATCCCTTTTCATCGGTTTTTAACCACGACCCGGATCGGAAAAAACGCCTGCTGCTGCATAAAGACGAGATAAAACGCATCCACCGGAAAGTCGAAGAAAAAGGTTATACGCTAATACCTCTGTCTTTTTATTTTAAAAAAAGCAAGGTAAAAGTAGAATTGGGGCTATGTAAAGGCAAAAAGGCTTTTGATAAACGCGCTGGAATCCGCGAAAAAGACCTAAAACTGGAAGTTGAGCGGGAATTCCGGCAGAAAATGCATTGAAAAAGGCGCGTTAAACTCCATATTCGCGCGAATTACCGGTTTTATTCAGCCTGCTTGTGGTAAATTCAACCAAATCCAGCATTAAAAAAAATGAAAATACAATTAAACCAGAGCAAAGAGCGGTTATTTTGATTTTTTTATCAGAAATATAATCCGCTTCCCTGACAAGATATACTTTTCCGGTTATTATTGGAGCGGTTTTTATATTTTCAAGACCCACAATACGGATAAAACGTTCATCTTCCTGCGCATACCCAATCTGCCGGGCATGAACCATTAACGTATCATAGTCAAAAAGAAGATTATTTCTCTCTTTTTCCAGTTCTTCGTTAATTATTTCCAGTTCGTTCAAATTAGCTATCTGTTTTTCGCGTTCCAGCAAGAGCTGATTATACGAAGATATGCTGTTCGGGCCGCTCAGGAAAGAAAAAATTGAATATACCGCAATTGCTGTCCAAATCCCGATGAGATACTTAAAGATTCTCACTACAACCTCAATTTCATTCCGCAGGACGGCTGGCTATCAGAATCGTTAATAAAACATAGCTTCATTCTTCGATTTACGGTTGTTTTTAATAATTTCTTTAAGCATTGACAATTATCATTGCCATACAATAATATTAATATAGAGAGAAACTACTGAAAACAGGTAATTGTACCGATAATTGAGCATAAATGTAATTTAGGTAGGGAGCGGTTCATGGCTAGTGAGAAAAAACCTTCGATATACTCCGATCGCGGCAGTATTGGTTCTGCTGATGAGTTGGATGAGTATGGGGTATGGGTCAAAAGCGAACCCCAGGAACTGTCCGCAGACAGTTTAGAAAATGAAAAATCCGGAGATTTACCTATTGTTGTCAGTGAGGAAGACATCCCGTTAGATGAACCGTCATTTAATGACATTGATTTCCCGGACAGCACAGACGGATTATACGATGAACACGCTTCGGACGCTCTCTCTTCAGACAATTTCACTGCTGATGATCTTACATCAGAGGATTTCCCTTCCGAAGAAAGCTCTCTGCCGGATGACGATTTTATAACCGATGATTTTGCTGCAGACGAACTGCCGGCGGAAGAACCTGAAGCGATTCAGAATGATTTCTCTTCAGAAGAAATAGTACTTGATGATATCTCCTCCGATGAAAGCGTGCCTGAAACGGATATAACGCCGGAAGATGACGATTTTACCCCGGCAGAATCACTGGAATTGGAAGATGATTTTTCATCAGACGATATTACGACAGAAGATATTACCTTGGATGATGTAGCATTTGATGATGTTTCGTCAGCAGATGACAACCTTGGCATTATAAGCGGCGATTTAGATATACCGGCGGATATTCCAGAAGAAGCCATTGATCTGGATATTGACACGGAAGAACCAGCCGAAGAGCCGGCGGAGATACCGGCGGAGATTTCGGAAGAAGCTATTGAGCTGGATATTGATACGGAAGAACCGGCGGAGATGCAGGCGGAGATTTCGGAAGAAGCTATTGAGCTGGATATTGATACGGAAGAACCGGCGGAAGTACCGGCGGAGATACCGGAAGAAATCACATTCGACATTCCAACGGTAAAATCTATCGAAAACAACATTGTCAGCGCCCAGGAAACGCTTGAAGCTGTTCAGCCAACAGGCAATAACGATCTTTCTACCCAGCTTTTATTAAAAATCGCCAACGAGCTTTCGTCCATAAGGAGCGAACTTACAGATCTTAAAAAAGAATTTGCGATTGTTCGCTCAACCGCTCCTGAGGAAGTAAAACAAAAAGAAAGCGAAACCGATCACAGCGGCTTTTTCTCCGAGGAAGAAGATGAAACAATAGCGCTTACAGGCGATGAACTGGATAACATACTTAATACAGCCGATTTTACGGAAGAAGCGGGAGATAACGAGACTGTAGAAAATGATTTCCAGACAGAAGAGATTTCATTTGACGCGCCGCAGGAGACTCCCGTAGAAGAACAAACAGAAACAGCAGAAGAATTGAATATTGAGATGGATGATCTTGATATGGACATATCAGAAGATTCTGATGATGCTTCAATGGACGAGCCGGCAAGCGCTGCGGCAGATGCCGATGAATCGGATGAAAATGAAGACGCGCAGGATGATTTGATTGATATTGAAGCGGATGAGCTTGAAATTGACTTTGATTCAGATTCGGCTATTGATGATATGGCTATCGCGGATATAGAACACCTTGAAGATATCGGCGAGATTGGTTTAGACGATGAAAATAATTCTGAAGAACTGGAAATGCTCCGCGAAGAAGGAGTTCAGCCGATAACATCCGCTCCCGAAAACAGCTCTTACCTTGAAGATGAAGAAGCTGATATTGATTTTGACGCCGAATCAATTGATCTTTCCAACGCGGTAATCGACGAACCTGAATTAACGCCTGATGATATTGATGTGACAGAACCTTCGCTGGACGAAATCGATACAGGAATCGAATTGGAAGATTCCCTTGACGATTTGAGCATCGATTTGGATGAAGACATGCAGGCGCCGGAACTGGAAGAAATCAATTTCGATATAGACGACTTGCCCGCTGATGAAGAAAATGAAGAAGAACCGGCGGAAATACCGGCAGAAGAGCAAACCGAAGAGCCGGTAGAAGAGCTTGAAGAAGCTGATGAAGAAATTCAGCTTGACGCAGATATTCCAGAAGATGATTTTTTCATTGATGATGAATTGCCGCAGGACGAGACAGAAACTGAAGATGAAACACCGCTTGATATTGAAATATCAGATGATGAATTCTCCGAAGACGAGTTATCGTCAGACATTTTTGAAGACGAAGATGAAGTAACATTACAGGAAAATGAAATCGCCGATGTATCTTCAGATGAAGACGAAGAAGACATATTTGAGCAGGTAATTCCGGAAGGATTTGAAGCGGAAATAGAAAAAACATCAATTTCCCTGGATGACGATCTGTCGGATATACCTGTTGAAGATATACAGGAAGAGCCTGCCGCTCCGCCTCCGCCTGCAAAACCTGCGCCCAGAGCTGAGTCTGCTTTCGCGGCTCCGGCAGTTGAAAGTATGGATACTTTGCCGTCAGATACCGCGACGCCTAAAGCACCGGCATATCCGGCGCAGACAGGCGGAAGCAAAATAGATATACCATCAGCGCTTAAATCCGAATTAAGGAATGTTTTAACATACATGGATCAGCTCCTTGAATCCCTGCCTGAGGAAAAGATAGAAGAATTCGCTAAATCGGAATACTTTGATTCTTATAAAAAACTCTTTAAGGAACTGGGGCTGGTATAAACACTGTTCAGGGGTTCGAAGTACCCGGCGTTCAGCTTCATTCGCGTTATAATCCACAGGCTGAAGCAGAGCGTTATATAAGCTCGCTTAATCTTAAAAGCGGCATTGAATGTTTCATTTTAATTGAACCCGGCAGAGGATACTTAATCCCTGTTCTGCGGGAAAAATTCAGAAACAGCAAAATTATTATTTTTCATATTGACAGCCGTTTTAGGGAATTAAACGCGCAAACCGAAGAAATCCCGGCGTATTACTGCGATCAGAATACAGGCATACAGGGTTTTCTTGAAAATGAAATCCCGGATACAGACATATCCCGCATCAGAATAATTGAATGGCGACCTTCCCTTGATTATTACAAAGAGGCGTATGTTAAACTTTTGTCACAGGTTGTGGATTTTTTAAAACGTACAGACGCGGGGAAAAGAACTGTTACAGCTTTCGGAAGAAGATGGGTAAGGAATTTTTTTAAAAACCTGGGTAACATTCAGCATACCCTGCTTTACAGAAAAACAGATATTCCCGTGATAATCACCGGTTCCGGTCCAGGCCTTGAAAAAGCGCTGCCTGTTATTCAAAAATCAAGCAAAGAAAGCCTTGTACTCGCGGCTTCGTCATCGGTACTGGCTCTTGTCAATTACGGTATAACGCCGGATCTTATAATCACCGCTGACGGAAGTTCCTGGGCATTAAGGCACATCTATCCGTTTTTCAGAACAGCCGCAAACAGCGCTCTTGCGGCTAATCTCTGCGCGGCTCTTCCTTCACAGTTCGCGGGTCTGCCCGTTCTGCTGATTAATGACGGCAGTTTCTGGCAGAACATTGTGTTTCACGAACTTGCCCTTCCGTCTGTGTTAATCGCTCAGAAGGGAACGGTTACCGCTACAGCGGCGGAACTTGCTCTGCAATTATCTGGCGGCAATATTTTCCTTGCGGGAACGGATCTGTCTGTGCAGGACATAAGAACGCACGTAAGGCCTTACAGTTTTGATCAGCTTCTTTTTGACAGCGCAAGCCGCTTTACGCCTGTATACTCGCAGAGTTTCATCCGGTCTGGATTGCTTAAAGACGGCGGCAGTTTTGAAATATACGCTGCATGGTTTAAAAACGCTCTCGCTTCCTGGCCGCGGCGGATTTTTTCCCTGACAGAAAGTTCAGTATTTGAAAACAAAGAGCGTCTGCCGGAGGAGAATAACCGCGGTTCAAAAAAAGGCGGCTTTTTTGAAGCATCCCGCGCGGAAAGCGGGACTTTTACAAAAAGGGCGGCTTTTGCGCTTGCCGCCGCGCTGAAAAACGGCGAATACTCTTCAAAATTAATATCGGAACTTTCACCTATGCTTTTCCCGGATAAAAAGGATGTAACTGCTTCTGAACTGGAAAAAGAGATATTTAACATAGCAGCATTGGAATCTGCGCTGGCCGCAAATGGATAAAATCTGTTATACGCCATTAAAAGCGCGCTGCGGAGAGACAGTTCCCGCTCTTGTTCTGCCTTCGGGTGATCGTTTCCCGCTTCATTCAATGGTGGACCCAAAACGGGAAGCGCGGCGGCTTGTGTCAACAATTCCGCAAGACACAGGATTTATAATTTTTCTGGGTCTTGGCGGCGGTTTCGCCGCGCGGGAAGCGCTCCGCAATTGCGCCGCAAAAGTAATTGCAATTGAATATAACAATGAAAGCGTCTCTTCCCTGCTTTCCATAATGGATTTTTCTGAACTGTTAAACAATAAACATTTCACTTTATTAATAGACCCTTCATCTGAAAAAATTAAAAACCTTGTTCTGGAAAACTACAGGCCTGCCCTGTGCGGCGGTATAAAAACCATACCTCTGCGCGCCAGAACAGAACATGACGCGCAAAAATTCGGCGAAGCCGCCGCCGCAATTGAACTCGCGATTGAAAGCGTTGCCTGTGATTATTCAGTTCAGGCTCATTTCGGCAGACGCTGGTTTTCAAACATCATCCGTAATATTAAGGCAATGGATTCTTCTGAAGAAGGCACGAACCTCTATGAAAAAGCGGATCATTTACAAGTTGTAAATGAAGCGGCAATTGCCGCGGCGGGCCCTTCGCTTGACAGTCAGCTTTCCCTTCTTGCAGAATTTAAATTAAAAGGCGGGCTTTTAATCTCCAGCGATACCGCTCTGCCGGTTCTTCTTTATAATAACATTAAACCTGATATCGCGGTTTCAATTGACTGTCAGCATATAAGTTATTATCATTTTTCACGCGGCGCCGGTTCAAACGTACCGTTAATTCTTGATATCGCAAGTCCTCCATTACTGAGGCGGTTTTCATCTTCTGTAAATTTCTTTTCAGGCGGCCACCCGCTGTCTCTTTACATTTCAAGGCATTGGCGGCGCTTTCCCGTATTGGACGCATCAGGCGGCAATGTTACATACGCCTGCCTTTCTCTCGCCGAATACCTGGGCGCAAAGCGCATAACGCTCTTCGGCGCGGATTTTTCCTATGTACGCTCAAGAGCCTACGCCAGAGGAACTTACATTTACCCCTTCTTTGAAAAAAAGCAAAACCGTCTGTCGCCGGTGGAATCTCTTTTTTCCGCCTTTCTTTACCGCAGTCCTTTTTTGCCCAAAGAAAAAAACATGGAACAGGAATCTGAGAGCGCGGATCAAGTTTACCATGAAACCGCATCGCTGCGGTTTTACCGGAAAAAACTGGAAGAAAAAGCCGAAAAAATGACTGCTCAGGTTATCAGCGCTAAAGGACAGGGAGCGCCAATTCATCTGAACAATTATAAAATAACAACAAATAATGAACAGAATACCAAAAACGGTGAACAATCACCGGAAAAAAAGGGGAAAACGGCAGAGAGCGGGGTTGAATTTCTTGAAAAGTACCGCCGTGAAATAGCGGCTCTGCCTGCGGCGGGCACAGATGGCGCGGAAAGCGGTTACCTTGACACGTTATGTGTAAAAGACAGGGAAATTTTTATGACTCTTCTGCCGCTTGCCGCGTGGTTGAAACACCGCAACTCAGCGCTTAATACAGGCGGATTGATCGAAGAGGTTAAACGTTTTTGCATAAGGGAAATTGAACGCCTGCTTGAATAGTCTTCGCGGCAATTGACCAATATTAACATGAGCAATATAATTTTTATATAATTACCGGCTATATTGTGAACAGACTCTTATTTTATATAAGGAGGATGAAGATGGAAAGATTTAAATCTATCCTTGCCTGTATTATTTTATTTTTGATGACAGAAGGCGTTCTTTTATCTCAGGAATATACTACCTTTGATCAAGCGATAAAAACAGCGGTTACAGAAATTGAAAATAAACTGGTTCGGGGAGTAAAGGTAGTTGTATTGAATTTCAAGTCCGAATCGACGCGGTTTTCTGATTTTGTGCTTGATGAAATAATGACAGAGCTTGTAAGCAACGGAAAGACGGTTGTAGTTGATCGCGCAAACCTTTCGCTTATCCAGCAGGAAATGCATTTTCAGATGTCAGGTGAAGTAAACGACAGTTCCGCTCAGGCAATTGGGCAGAAACTTGGCGCGCAGTCAATTATTTCCGGTTCAATCGAAGATTTGGGAAATTATTACAGGATGCGGTTCAGAACAATAGAAGTGGAAACTGCCGCAATACAGGTTCTTACTTCAATTAACGTCAGGAAGGACAGAACAATCAATACGCTGATGACTCCGCCTGCCGGCGCGGCTCCTCAGGCGGCTGCTCCGGCTCCCGCAGGGTCTCATAATTCAATAATTGATACCGGATCAAAACCGGTTAGAAAAATTCCAGCAAGCCGGGGTAATTTTGAAGTAATACAAGGAACCAGACTGCGCATTCCAATTGACATGGATAAATTTTATAAAGCGGCTGTTGAAAGCCTGAATGTGCTGAGTTATTCTATTGATGCTACCGGTACAGGCTTCATTCTTTTTACTATCAAAGGAGGCAACTGGTGGTGTCAGATTAAACTCTGTTACTGGACTGATGAATACTGGCTTGAGTACATCAACAGCCATAATCTTGGAGCGGATCCGGCGCGTAATAAAATACATAACAACTATCTGGGTTGGATAGAAAGGGTGCAAAGACAGATCGGCTCAAGATACCGGTAAGTAAATTACGCGGCGCCGATAGCAGATGGCTCAAACATTCGCAGTTAATGATTCAACATTCATTCGATTCACTGTTCAGTCTTTGAATTGTTTCCAGATCCAGCCCGGTGATTTTTTGTATAAATTCAAAAGATGAACCTTCCATAAGCGCGTTCCGGGCAACTTCCAGTTTTTCTTCAGCTACACCTTCGGCCTTTCCTTCAGCTCTTCCTTCGGCACGGCCGTCAATCTTCCACTGTTCAAGCAGCATTCTCTCGTCTACTTTCCGGAGATTCCTCTGCATATGCAGATAGCGTATTGATTTCCATAAAGACATCTTTTTCGC
>JAIRQN010000063.1 GCA_031256445.1 Treponema sp.
GGAGAGAGTGACAAGTGCGGAGTGAGAAGTGAGGAGGAGCGCATTTGGTTGAGTACCCTCATTTCTCACATAATTCGGGAATTTTAGAAGGTTAAGTATTATTTTCAAATAACAGGTTCGTTGTGTTCGGAACGGTTCGTGGTTTAAAAATAAAGAGATTTACCACGAACAATTCCGAACAAGCCCGAACCAATGGTTAAAATAATCAAAACAACGGGTTCGTGTCGTTGGTGTGGTTCGTGGTTAAAAAATCTTCCCGCCAGATCAAAGCAATACGCATATGGCAAAAATTCCCGATGATTACATAGAACGCTGCTATTCAGGCTGGCTGGGCAAGCTGATTGGAGTCCGTTAGGGCTTCATTCAGTGATTGGCGGATTAAAACGGGTTAAACGCCAATAATTTTATTCAATTCCCAATGAGTCAAAGTATGCCGTTACAAAAATCGCGGGGGAATTCCAGTAAATGGCGTTCTCGTTCGCCGAAGCGGTCCATGTGTGATCGATGTAGAATTTTGCAGGCGGTGTTTCAGGCGGGATCAGTTTTTGGCAAACCAGATCGGGAAACCGTTTGTTGGGGCCGCCTGAGACAAGACCCGGCACCGGATCGTCAATGCCGTCCGCGTAAGAGGGTCGGTGGTGCGGGTATCGAAACGCGTTCTCGCCGAAGCCTGTTACAAAGCTGTAGCCTGTCGCGTTCATTCCAAGCAGATAGTCAAGGTGCGACTGCGCCGCGTTTTGATACTCGTCTTTTCCTGTCAGCAGTTTCGCGCAGATCAGTACAATGGCGTAATTCATAACGAGCATTGTGGAACCCCAGATGTATTCTTCGGCAACAAGCGCGGTTCCGTAACCGCTGTTTTTTTGTTTTTCAACGTAGTTATCCGCTTCTGCAAGAAACCTCTGGCGCAGTTTTTTTGTAAAATCGCCGTCAGGGTTTTTAATGGCGAATAGGCAGCATAACGCGCCCAATCCCCCTACATCCCGCCAGCCCAGTTTATGAATTTCAATTTTATCCGCCAATGCAAGCATGGATTGCCGGTATTTTTCTTCTTTGGTCGCGGCAAATAATTCGCACGCTGCCCAGAAAATTTCGTCATCGCAGTTTTCGTCTCCATAACCGCCCGATCTGGTATTTGGCGGGTTTACAAACGGCTCAAATTCGGGATTTTTCTCCAGCCAGTTCCATGCGCGTACAGAGGCTTCCAGCATTTTTTCCGGGAACGCCCTGTCATGCGTCTTAAACACGCGGTAAGCCTGCGCCAAAGAAGCGGCGAATGCTGCAGTCGCCGTATGCGTTACGCGAAACAGAAGAAGCTCTCCCGTGTCATTTTCCGGCATGATAAAAGGAGCGAAAATGCGCGTTGTTACCTTGTGATAGAGTCCGCCGTCTTCCCGCTGCATTTTCATCATCCATTCAAGCTCATACCGGCATTCATTCAAAATGTCAGGCGTTCCGTTACCGCTTTCGGGAATATCAAGATTGTCCGTGAACGCTTTGGGGAAAAGTTCATAAGCGTAGAGCATATGCGATACAGTAACAGCGGCGGGAATGACATATCTTCCGTAATCGCCAGCGTCATGCCATCCGCCGGATACGTCCTTTACTACGCTCTTGTCATTTTCCAGCACGGCCTTGCCTGTGTGACATGCGCCATGGCAAAATTTTCCTGAATATTTTTCTTCAAGAGCGCAGCCGCAGCGCTGGTAATACATTCCTTTTACAAGAGCGCCCGTAAGAGCGCGGTAAGGACGCCCGCTTATATAAAACTTTTTTTTCATCCCGTCCGCGAACAGGAAATACGCGCCAGGTTTTTTTAATTCGCTGAAATCCGCGCAGCGGACTGTATCTCCGGAAACGGAGTCAAAAAACGGCGCGGTTAACTGCGGCTGGAAAATTACTTCGTTGTCCTCGGATAAAATGACGCAGTACTCGCCCTTTGTCGTGATGATCGCTTTTTTTGGCATATCTTTATCAAAGCCCACCTGATTTAGATGAATCATATAATCTCCCGTTTATCTTAAAACAACCCTGATTTTAACCGGGTTATGATCGGAATATTTAAACCCAAGATCAAACGCCTGCGTCTCCGTTAATTCAACGTTAGGTGAAAGAACAAAACCGTCTATTATATAAAACTGCGTTTTTTCCAAATCGCCCGAGTAAGGTTCATTCAGAAGGCGGCAGCTTGGTATACGGGTATCAGAGGCGTATTGCCAGCCCGGGTAAAGCAGGGAAGGGCTTAAGGTTCCGGCTGTAAAATAATCGCTGTGGCGAAGGGAGAAAAGCTGCGGATCAATACCCGGAAAATTCTGGTTAAAATCGCCTCCTGCGATACAGTAGTTTCCTTTTGCGTATTCGGCGTAAAGGAAATTAAGCATCGCTTTTGTCTGGGCTTCCCGGCCGGCGCTTGCATCGCCTCCGCCTGAATCGTAGGCTTCCAGATGAAGGTTTACGATAACCAATTGAGAGGAAGCGTTTTCAAGAGGAATGCGGGAAATTAAAAGGCAGCGTTTTAAATTTACCGCGCGTACCGGCCATGAGAACGGGTTTGGAAGACTCATTCTGAAAGATTCAACAGTTGCGGCGCGGTTCAATGTTAAAAGGCCGCTTGATACCCTGCCGATGAATTCGGGAAACGGAATGGGAACAAAAATACTGTTAAAATTATGCGCAAAAGCGGAATTGCCGGAAAAATTTTCCGTTAAATATGAGCGCTGATCAATGTAATATGAGCGTTTGGAGGCAATATCGATCTCCTGAATCAGCGCAATATCAAAATCCGTATCAAATATAAAATCCCTGATGCCGGAGAGATTGCGTCTGACATTCGAGTCATTCGGCGGACGGACGCCTTTTCCTCCGTCCATGAAAAAATCCTGGCTTTCATCAAGAGAGGCGTAGCCAATATTCCACGTAAGCACGCTGAGAGGAACGCCTGTGGAAATGCCGGAAGGTTTCTGTGTTGAATGGTTTTTTACCTCCAGCTTGTCCATTTCCCCCGGTTTATATTCAGCGATAGTCAAAATGCCTAAAAATGCGCCCGCCAGCAAAATTATGGAACCCGCGGCAATCGCCAATCCTGTTAAGCAGCGTTTAAATATTTTTTTCATTTTGCCTCCTTAATCAGTGTATAATTATTATAACAGGCTCTTTGTTATAACAAAAGCGAAAAGACAGGTTTATATACCCAAAGAGGAGACAGAAAAAGTCAATAATTGCCGCTTTTTCATGTTTATCAGCGATAAATTATAATAAAAAGTTCAAAAAAAAATGGCAAATTTAGCATTTTTGGTTTATATTATATAGAATACAGATGTTTTCCACATAAGGAGTGTTAGTGTTAAAAAACGATTTCCCTAAAATTCACTTTTATGATCAGGATTTTGTTGATATTTATGATAAAACATGGGCATGGATACAGGATTGCTGGAATTCAGGAGGCGATAAAAGCGGTATAGAAGGCAAATTCTTCTCATATCCGGAGTCGACAACCGTAAATCAATCGGATGCTGTCTTTTCCTCTTTTTTTCTTGTTTATTCCAACAGAATTTTCCAGGCTCATTCAACATTGGATCTGTTTTACGGCAAACAGGAGCCAAACGGGGCTATTCGCGGCAGTTATGATATTAAAACAGGTTCTCCTGTAACAGACAGGGACAATTCCGAAGGATTGGGAATCCCGCTGTTTGCCTGGGCGGAGTTCAATATTTACCATAAGTCGGCCAATAAAAAACGGGTAAAAGACGTGCTTCCAATTCTCGGCAGGTATTCCGCATGGATCGATTCAACTTTTAAAAAACCAAACGGCTTGTATAAAACGCCGCTTTCGGCTACCGGTATGAGCAACTCTCCCAGGGGAGACGCGTATTTTGCCATGGATTTTAACACAATGATGGCGATTAATATGCTTTACATGTCCGCGTTAGCTGATATTCTCAATGACAAGGAAACCAGTTTTCAGTTTAAAAAACAGTATTTTTCCCTTAAAACGAGAATCAATTCCCTTATGTGGAATTCCGCGGACGGCTTTTATTATGACATAAACAAGAGTGAAAAGCAGATTCCTGTTAAAACAATCGCCGGTTACTGGCCTCTTTTGGCGGAGATTTCCAATGATGAAAAAGCTGAACGTATAATAGAAAAACTTACCGATCCTGATTTTTTCGGCACTCCTCATCCCTTCCCGACGCTTGCGGTTAACGAAAAAGACTTTGATGAAGCGGGGAGGGGATACCGCGGGTCTGTTTACCCTCACATGACTTTTATGGTTACAAAAGGACTGGAACGTTATCAGCGATGGGATCTTGCAAGGGAATGCGCCATCAGGCATGTATACTATATGCTCGATTCGATGAGTCCTGACGGCAACCATCACAGGGGCAATCTCTGGGAAGCGTACCTTCCCACAAGGGAAGGGCCGGCAAAGTGGCCCGGAAAATCCGTGTTCCCGCGCCCTCAGTACCTGACTTACGACGCGCTTTCCACAATTTGCCTTACAATCGAAAATATTGTAGGGCTGTTCATTTCCCTTCCGCGTAAAACAGTTGACTGGGTTATTCCGAACCTGGAAATAATGGGCGTGGAAAATCTTTCGCTTAAAAATAACATGATTACAATTCTTTCCAACAAAAGCGGAAGGGGCTGGGAAATTCATATGGAAAGCGAAAAATTATATTATTTTACAATTAACATCCTGGGAAAAAAGAAAAAGACATTGCCCATTCCTTCCGGGAAATGTTCCATGCTGATTGATAAACTGTAACGGGTAAGCTGAAGTATGAGTGTAACGTTAGTTGCCATTCTGGAAATTGGCTCCACAGGCATCAGGCTCCAGATAGCGGAGATTAATCCTGACGGAAACTGGCAGGTTGTAGACCGCGCGGTGCGCCCCGTGGCGCTTGGCCGCGACGTGTTTACCTCCGGCTCCCTTTCCAGGGAATCAATGATGGACTGCCTTACGGTGCTTCACAATTACCGCGAACTCCTTTGTGGGTGGGGAATAGAAGATAAAAATATACATCTTATCGCCACCAGCGCGCTTCGTGTTGCGCGTAACAGGGATATTTTTATTGACCGGGTAAAGCAGGAAACGGGCTTCAGCGTTTCCATTGTGGAAGGACTTGAAGAAAACAGGCTTATGTATCTTGCCGTAAGGTTCGCGCTGAAGCAGGATCTTCCGCTTTTTTGGCGCGCGAATTCCATGATTATCGAGGTCGGCGGCGGCTCGACGGAAATCATGCTGCTGCGCCGCGGGCAGATGGTTGCGGCGCACAGCCTTAAACTGGGAACGATTATTATTGATCAGCATTCGCGCCACAGTCTTGGAGCGGGTTTCTTTTACGAGCGTTATCTGAATGAAAATATCAGGAACACATTGAGTCAGCTGAGCGCCGATATGGATCTTGCCCATGTGCGGACAATAGTCGCCGCGGGGAATGATGTCCGTCTTGTCGCTGACATAGCGGGAAAAACGCTGAATGAATATTGCCGGATTATCGACAGGGATGAATATATCAAATTTGTCGATAAAGTGCGCAACTACAACATCGAAGACTGCATTCATCATCTGAAAATCTCCTACGCTGACGCCGAGGGTTTAGTTCCCGGCTTGTTAACATTAAAACTTTTCCTTGAAAGATCGGGCGCCGCCCAGATTGCCGTGCCGGTTGTTACAATACGGGACGGTTATCTGATTGATCTGGCTTCCGGAATTGATTCAGATCTGCAGGAAGAATTTTTTTCCCAGATAATAGCGTCCGCGGTGAACCTTGGGAGGAAATTTCATTTTGACGAGCCGCACGGGCGGCATGTTGCGAAACACTGCATGACGATTTTTGACGCTCTTACCCAGGTGCATGGCATGGGCAGACGCCAGCGCGTAATTCTTGAAACAGCCGCTTTCCTTCATGATATAGGCACGTATATTAAAGTATCGGGGCATCAGAAACACGGTCAGTACATTGTTGCGAATTCGGAAATATTCGGCCTGCACAGCGACGAGCTTGGACTGATAGCGAATGTTATAAATTATCACAGGGGAAAATCGCCTTCATCTTCCGATATTGAATATATCAAATTACAGAGGGAAGAACGTATCCTTGTGCTTAAGATGGCGTCTATTCTGAGAGTCGCGGACTGCCTGGACAGGGGGCATACTCAGCAAATAAAAAATATTACAATAGAACGCCGTCCGGAAATTCTTGTGCTTCATGTGGATAAAGCGTATGATCTTTCACTGGAACTAATGGGTATTGAAGATAAAGGAGGAATGTTTCAGGATGTTTTCGGGTATAAAGTGCTTTTAAGCTAAGGTAAACATATGAATGTGAATGAAGAGAACAGTTCAGATATTCTCTGCTTCAGCCGTGATCTTTCATGGATTGACTTTAATGAGAGGGTGTTAAATGAAGGGCTGCGCAAAGACCTGCCTCTTCTGGAACGGTTTCGTTTTTTATCGATTGTTTCGTCAAATTTTGATGAATTTTTCATGATCAGGGTCGCGGCTCTTAAACGAATGGCAGGCTCCGCGGGCCATATTCAGGACCCCTGCGGCCTTTCGCCGCAGCAGCAATTAACGGCAATCTGTGAAAAAGTACATTCAATTATTGAAAAGCAGTATGAATGTTTCCGAAATGACATTGTTCCCGGCCTTGCCCAAAACGGGCTTGCCTTCCTGCAGCCTGAAACATGCACTGTTCCGCAGCTAGATTTTCTGGATTCGTTTTACGTAAGCCAGGTATACCCCGTTCTTACGCCTCTGCGGCTGGAAGATGACAAGCCAATGCCCAATATAAAAAGCCGTCTGTTATACGCGGCTTTCCTGCTTGAGCCGGAAAGCGCCGAGGTTCTGCCGGCCTCAGAGGCAGGAAACGCGCCGTCTGAACTGAAAATTATTATTCCCATGCCGTCCGTGCTGGACAGGATTGTCTGGCTTCCCGGTCTGGAAAACGCGCCTGACGGAGAAAAAGAGAATCTTCAGATGGTTTTGCTGGAAGACATCGTTCTTACATGGGGAGCGTATCTTTTCCCCGGATACAAGGTAAAAGAAAATATGTTATTTAAAATAAACCGTGACGCTGATTTTTCCGTTGATGAGAGGCGCGATGAGGATTTTATCGAGGCTATGGTGGAAGTCCTTGAGGGAAGAGGCAAATCTGACTGCATCAGAATGGTTTACTCTCCGGGAAGCGTAAGGTTAAGGGACGAGCTTGCGGGGCGGTTTTCTCTTGACAGCGAATACCTGTATGAAGTTGACGGCCCTATCAATTTATTCAGTTTAATGGAACTGACAAACGTTGTAGGGCTGGAAGAGATAAATGAAAAACCCTGGAAGATACATAAATCGCCGGATTTCAGCGAAGAAACCGCAATGTGGGATCGAATCAGCCAGGGAGACGTTATGCTGCATCTGCCCTACCAGTCCTTTGATCCTGTGGTTCGCTTTTTTCAGGAAGCCGCCAATGACAGCAATGTATTATCAATAAAAACAACATTATACAGAACCGGAGGCGATATTCCCGGAACCGGCTCAAATTACAGCTCAACAGCGTTTTCATCCGACTATTCGCCCATTGTTCACGCGCTGGAGCAGGCGGCGCTTAACGGCAAACATGTAACGGCGCTTGTGGAATTAAAAGCCCGTTTTGACGAAGAACGCAATATCTCCTGGGCCAACAGACTGGAAAAAGCCGGGGTTATTGTCATTTACGGACTGTCTCATCTTAAAGTGCATTCAAAAATCACAATGGTGCTGCGCCGCGAGAATGACCGCATAAAGCGTTATGTACATCTTTCTACGGGGAATTACAACTACAGAACGGCCAAATACTATGAAGACATCTGTTTTTTTACCTGCCGCGAAGATATTTCATATGACGCGGGGCTGCTCTTTAACATGCTTACCGGCTATTCTACAGTTCAGTCAATGGTCAGGCTCGCAGTCGCGCCCATTTCGATGAAACGCCGTTTCCTTGAACTGATCGAACGCGAGGCCAAGAGGTCTTTGCATAAATATCCGTCCAGGATAATGGCCAAATTCAATTCGTTAACTGACATTGATATTATTAAGGCATTATACGCCGCTTCCGGCGCCGGAGTAAAAATCTCGCTTTGCGTCAGGGGCATTTGCGCTTTGGTTCCCGGAGTTAAGGGCGTAAGCGAAAATATCAGGGTAATAAGCGTAATAGATCACTACCTTGAACATTCGCGGATTTTTTATTTTGCCAACGGCGGCGCGGAGGAAATTTATCTTTCCAGCGCCGATTGGATGACGCGTAACCTTGAGCACCGGGTAGAGCTTATGTTCCCCGTTCATGATGAAAAGATACGCAATATATTACGCGAAATAATCAATGATTATTTTCTTGATAACTGCCAGGCAAGCGTTCTTGACAGCGGCGGAAAATGGACAAGGATAAACCCGGTATACGGGGAGAAAAAATTCCGGGTTCAGAAACAAATGCTTTCACGCGCGTCAATGGCGGCTGAAACTCCTGGGCCTGTAAAGCAGGAGTATACTGTAAGAAGAACGCCGCCTGTCAAAGGATAGGTATTGGGAGAAAATTGCATATGATTGACGAGTATTATTTATTATTGGTTGTGCCGACATTGATTCTTTCCTTATGGGCGCAGGTTAAGGTTAAATCCACATTTGCGAAATATTCAAAGATCGCCTGTTCGCGCGGAATTACGGGGCAGGGAGCAGCGATTAATTTATTAAAGTCCAATAACATCGGCGATGTGGTAATTGAGCCTGTAAGAGGCTCTCTTACGGATCATTATTCGCCGTCTGATAAAAAATTAAGGCTTTCCGAGCCTGTATACGGTTCCTCTTCCATTGCCGCTGTGGGCGTCGCCGCCCATGAAGCGGGACATGCCATTCAGCACGCGGTTCGCTGGGGGCCGCTTGCCTTGCGAAGCACGCTTGTTCCTGTCGCCAATATCGGCTCCTCCCTTGGGCCGTGGATCGCGATAGCGGGATTAGGTCTTTCTTTTCCGCTGCTTATCAATATCGGGATACTGCTGTTCAGCGGGGCTGTGCTTTTTTACCTGATAACGCTTCCTGTTGAATTTAACGCTTCCAACCGCGCGATAAAAATCCTGAGGGCCAGCAATGTCCTTAATGAACAGGAGTTGAAAGGGGTAAAGAAAGTCCTGACCGCGGCCGCGCTGACATATGTGGCATCCGCTCTTACTGCGATTGCCAGTTTGCTCAGGCTGGTTTTGCTCTCCCGGAGAAGAAGATAGGGGACAGCGAAAAGCGCGGGGTAAAAGTTAAAATATAAATTTATTTAGGGCGACAGTGTTTTTTCGGGGACAGACGCCTTCCGCTTCGGGTTCAGTGTCAAAGTCGATGTAGACAAGTATTGCCTGCGGATCGAGTTTCGCGATAATATCTGCCGCCGTATTGACAGCCATCAGGTACTGTTCGGCAGGACTGAAAGCGCGGCAGGCGGGACATTGGCACCATGTGTTTTCATGGCCTTTATCGGGCAGAAGGTGAAAAATACGCGGCTTTGTTACGACCTGTACTGCGCGGGTCAGCAATATTTGGGCATTTTCAGCGATTATGCTTATGGTCTTTGGATTGGTCGGACAGAAATGATGATCATTTTTCCTTTTACCCTGCGCCATGCGGAATAAATCACGGTTAAGCATAAACAGCCGGCCGGGGAGAAACAGCGGAAGATCGCACCCACCGGCTTCGATATTGATTTCATATTTCTTTGCCAATTTCATGTATTTCAGGTTTTTTTTGCCGCTGAATACAATATCATTCAAAGAGAAGACCAGGGTGTCGCATTCATTTTCCATCGCCAGTTTGATGGTTTTCTCGCGTTCCCTCGCGCCAGTTTTTGCGCTTATAAACAGCCTCTTCCTTTCCTGTCCTGCGGGAATCTTCGATTTGAGTTCCATAATAATAATATATGGCATTTATTAATATTAGGCTATATTATAATTACATGGAGTCAGAACTTCTGGATGTCGCTATTATTGGCTGCGGAGTATCGGGAGCCAATATCGCCCGCCGTCTTTGCGCGTATTCAATCAAAACCGCCATTCTGGAGAAAGCCGCGGATGTGTCATTTGGGACTTCCAAGGCCAATTCCGGCATTATTCACGGAGGTTTTCATCATAACAAAAAGTATTTAAAAGCGCGGCTGGAAATGCAGGGCAGCCTTATGTTTGACCAGTTAAAGCGTGAGCTGAATTTTCCGTTCCGCAGATGCGGAATAATAGTCGCGGCTCTCCATCATGATGAAATGCAGGTTGTTGAACATCTTTACATGCAGGGTGTGGAAAATAAAGTAATAGGAATTGAACTATGTTCGCGCCAGCGTATCCTGGAGCTTGAACCGAAACTGTCCGCGGATACCGTAGGCGGCCTATACGCGCCCGGCGGAGGGATAATTGAGCCGTACCGTTTTGTTTTTGCGCTTGTTGAATCGGCGCTTAAAAACGGCGTGCGGCTGCTGACAAATTTCAGGGTAAGCGGAGCGGAGAGGCAAAAAGACGGCGGCGGCGATTACTGGATTATCCGCGCCGGGGATAACAGGGAAGTAAAAGCCCGTTATGTGATAAACGCCGCGGGTCTTTTCGCAGATGAAGTTTCAAAAATTTTCGGCGCGGAAGAATTTAGTATCAGCGCCAGAAAAGGCGAATATTTCCTTTTGGACAGGCTCACCAAAGCCTGCCCGTCCAGAGTGGTCTTTCCGGTTCCGACCGCTGTTTCAAAAGGCATGCTGGTTATTCCGACTGTGGAAGGCACAGTTCTTGTCGGACCCACTGCCGACGACGCCGAAGATAAGAATGATTTTTCCGCCACCGCGAATCATTTGGAGAAAATTCTTGTTTCCGGAAAGACCATGATACCTTCCTTAAGCCACAACGATGTTATCGCTTCTTTTGCCGGTCTTCGTCCATGTCTTGGCGAGGATTTTTACATAGCCCCTTCGCAGAAAGCGCAGGGTCTTGTGCAGGTAGCGGGCATTCAAAGTCCGGGCCTTACAGCGTCTCCTGCAATCGGAGAATATGTAAAAAATATTTTACTTGAAATGGGTTTGCAGCTAACGGAAAAGCCGGGATGGAATCCGTATGTGGAGGATCGCCCGCTTGCAAGGGAACTTGACTCCAGCGGACTGGATAATTTAATAGCGAAGGACAAAGCGTGGGGCAATATAGTCTGCCGCTGCGAAAATGTCAGCGAAGCCGAAATAGTGCAGGCTGTCAGACTTGGGCACACAACGCTGGACGGAATAAAATATTTTACCCGCGCGCAGATGGGCCGCTGTCAGGGAGGTTTTTGCACCTACAAGATAATTAAAATTATTATGAGGGAAACAGGCCTTTCATGGGATGAAATTACAAAACACGGCGGGGAAAGCCGCGTACTGGCTGGCGTATTATGAAAGAGCTGCGATACGACGCCGTAGTGATAGGCGCGGGAGCCGCGGGTATGGCGGCAGCTCTTGAGATTGAATCTCAGGGTTTTTCCTGTGCGGTAATTGAGCGGGAGGATCATCCAGGCGGAATTCTCATGCAGTGCATACATAACGGGTTTGGCCTGCATGAATTTAACGAGGAGTTAACAGGCCCTGAATTTGCCGAGCGCTTTATAGAACGAGTTATTAAATCAAAGATTGACGTTTACCTGAACACAACTGTTACAAAATTCGCGTTAAAAAATAATTGTGCCCCAAATCATAATTCACTGTTCCCTGCTTCTTCGGCTTATAAAGAACTTGTCTGCGTCAGTCCTGACGGGATAACCGTAATAGAAAGCAAAGCAGTCCTTCTGGCTATGGGCTGCCGTGAAAGAAACCGCGGAAATGTCCGGATTCCCGGCTCCCGTCCGGCGGGAGTGTTTACAGCAGGTCTTGCGCAGCGTCTTGTGAACATAGAAGGTTATATTCCCGGCAGGGATATTGTTGTAATCGGCTCCGGCGACATCGGGCTGATTATGGCGCGGCGCATGAGCTGGGCAGGCTGTAATGTAAAGGCAGTGGTGGAAATTATGCCGTATCCCGCCGGATTGACGCGTAATATTGTTCAGTGCCTGCGGGATTTTAACATACCTCTTTACCTTTCATCGCAGACTACAGGCATTTTCGGCAATGACAGGGTAGAGGGAATTGAGGTTACTCCCCTGGAAAACGGGCGTCTTTTGCCGGAGAAATGTTTCAGGATAGACTGCGACACTGTGCTTTTGTCTGTGGGCCTAATCCCTGAGAACGAACTTTCCCGCGCGGCCGGCGTAGAACTGAACACGGTTACAAACGGGCCATTGGTTGATTCCGGCTTAATGACCAATATGGAAGGGGTTTTTGCCTGCGGCAATGCGCTTCATGTCCACGACCTTGTTGACTGGGTATGCGAAGAAAGCCGCCGGGCGGGACGTTTCGCCTGCGCCTGGCTGCGCGGACAGAGACCTTCCCTGCAGATATCCGCCAAAGCCGGCTCCCACGTGCGTTATGTGAACCCGGCGCGGATTGCTCCGGACAGGGAAAATATTGTTTACATGCGCTCAATGATAGTAAAAAGCGACGCTGTTCTTGAACTTCGCCTTGATAACCGCGTTATCCGCAGTAAGAAAGAACGGCACATTCAGCCTTCAGAAATGATCAGTTTTAAACTGGGACCGAAAGATTTTGAAGGTTTTGATATTAATTCCGGTTCAGTTCTGGAATTCAGCATTAATTAGAATCTGTCTGTAAAGGTAGTAGTATGCGTAGTTTAACATGTATTGTGTGCCCGATAGGATGTTCACTTGACATTGAAGAAAATTGCCTGCCTGACGGATGCTGCATGCCTGACGGGTGCGGCACGCCTGACGGATGCGGCTCATCCGGCGTTTCCCGCGCTGACAATCTGTCCGTTACGGGCAACCGCTGCCCCAGAGGAGCTGTTTACGCTCTTGAGGAAATCCGCGCGCCAAAACGCGTTGTTACGGCGACATGCCGTATCAATGACGGCGCTTTTGCCGGACGAGCTGCCTCTGTAAAGCGCGTTCCCGTAAAGACGGCATCGCCTTGTCCGCGGGAAAAAATTCCCGCTTTGTTACGCGACATTTACGGCCTTGAAATTCCGCTTCCGGTAAAAGCGGGCGACGTTCTTGTTTCCAGATGGAACGGCGAAGATATGGATATAATCGCCACAAGGACAATCAGCTGATGCGGTTAAAAAAGGAAGAAAAATCGCCGGATGTATTCTGGCGCGATTTCGAGGAAAAAACCGGCGAAAAAGTTCTGGCGCGCGGCTTGGGGAAATATATCCGTGGCTGGGACGAATTTGATAATAAAAACTGGGGCGGGCTGTGGGGTCTTGTAATCAGCACCTCGGGCGGTTTTCATTTTTATCATTTCCCGCGCAACAGCTGGTTTGACGCTCTTACGCAGTTTGCCGATTCAGGACAGCAGAAAGAAAAAACATTTTTTATCCCGCGCGATGAAATTATTTCGTCTGATGTTGTAAAAGAGGTAAAGTGGTACAAAAGGCTCTTTAGCTCTTCGCCGCCGAAACTGGTTATAAAGTACAGGGATGAATCCGGCGCCGAAAAACAGGCGCTTTTTGAAGCGGAGTATGCGGGTAATTATACTCCTGCGGACTCACAGTAAAATGAAAAGTTACCGGAATTTATTGGGTACGATAAATTACAGCGTTATAACCTTTATTATTCTTGTAATGGTTATATTTCCAATTCCCGTATTATTTCTGGATTTTTTATTATTGATCAATTTAGTATTTTCTTTTTTACTGCTGCTGGATGTCTGTTTCAGCAAAAAAAGAGGTGATTATTCGCTGTTTGCGAATTTCCTTATTGTTTTTACGATTGTTAACCTGTCAATCAATATTGTCATAACAAGGCATATTCTGACATTGGGCGAGGATTTTTTCGATATTGTAATACGGTCTGCCGTTTTGCCGCTGACAGGATTAAAATCTGACTGGCTGACGGGCATTCTGGTAATTTTAATTGTGTTAGCTGCCATTTATTTGTTTTTTATCAGGAAAATCATTAACCGTATGTTCAGAATAACGTCTTTTTATAATCAGCAGGTTAAACAGGAAAAAACGCAGGAAATAGAAGCGCAGTATTATACCCGCGTCATTACAGAAGAAGAAGCCTCGGACAGAAAAGACAATCTTGCCTCGGCGTTTGATTTTTTTGGCACATTGGAAGACGCGATCCGGCTGTTGTCCTTATATGAGAAATTCAGATTAGTTTTTATTTTTTTGAATTCCGCAGGAGGGTATTTTATCGGCACAAGAATTAAAAATGAAACAGCAAATGACGCTTTTATTAACTACATATCTCTTGCCATAGGAAGCGGGGTTTTATCGCTGGTTTGCGGCATATTTTTGGCTGCGGCGATTAACGTTTTTGCCGGCCGCGTTAAAACCCTGTACCCTTAAAAGCGCGGCTGCCCGGAGTAGAACTCGTTTACCGCCGCGAAAAACGCGTTAATATTGTCCCAGCTTGACAGCGGAGGTATGTCGCACCCGGATGATATTATAAAATGCGGGTATTTTCCGCATTGATTAAGAATATCCAGAGCGGCTTTTCTTATTGACTGCGGAGTGCCGCCCATAAACTGTTCGGCCGGCGATATGTTGCCCATCGCGATAACATTTTCCGGAATATGCGGCATCATTTCGGCCATATCAATCGCGTTGCCAAAATGATACGCGTCCGCTCCCGTGTTTAAAATTGAATCTATCATTTTGATTGCCGCGTTTCCGCAATTATGGTATACGACAATAAAATTTTCCTCTTTAACAGTATTTATTATTTTTCGCATATACGGTTCGGAGAAATCCCTGGCAAGATCCGGCGATAACATTCCGGTTACAGGTTCGGCCATGACAACGCCGTTTACGCCGGTTTTTTTGTATTCATTTATGTATGCAATTAAAAAATCAGCCGCTTTGGAGAGAACAAGATGCATCATTTCCGGCTCTTCATAACAGTTGATCATCGCTTCAGAAACGCCGGTCAGCCTGCCTGCGAGCGAGAACGGGCCGATCGTTCCGCCCAGAACCGGACGATCAGTTATCATTTGAACCGCTTTTTCGGCAGCTTTAAGATAAACCGACGTTCTGCCCGATCCAATAGGCGGAATTTCAAGAGCCTGAGCGCTTTCCATGCCGCTTATGATGCTTCCTGTAACTGTGGGCACTTCGCCGTCAGAGAATTTTATCGTTGAGCCGAAACATTCTGCTTCCAGTGAAAGATCCATTAAACTCACCGACGCGGCGCAGTCGCATTTATCGGCGATTAGCTTCATTCCTCTTGCCTGGGTATCGCTGTCGGAAATTAAATCTTTAACGGTTATTCCCATAAGCTGAATACATGGAAACGAAAGCACAGGCAGCGGTTTTTTCACTTTTGCCGATTTTAGCTCATAAAGCCACTGGCGCATGTTTCTTTTCATGATTTATTTGAACCTGTAGGAGAAAACAGCCGCTACGCGGTAGAATTCCAGGCGCTGCGGATCCGAAGCGTCAAGAGTTCTGCTGCGGTAATACAAACTGTCGCTGTCCGGTTCATTAAAATTTCTTCTTGTTCGGAACTGCGTAATCACTGTTATGCCAAATTTTTTAATTATTGAAAAATTTAAAACCGCCGAAAAAGTCCAGCGGATTTTATCGTCTCCCCACGCGGCGCGTCCGGGAGTGTCGTACAGATACAAATCGCTTTCCGCGAGAAACGCGACTGTATCAAGGAATATCGGCATTTGATATCCGATTAAGTAATTGCCGTAATAATTAAATCCGTTGACATTTTCCCCGTCATCGCTTTCATAGAACCACGATTCGCCGTCTTGCGCTCTTGAGTATCCTCTGTGGTTAATTTCGTGATAACTTCTTGCTACCACATGATTCCAATCGCCCGGAAACAGGGCCGCAAGATCAAACTGTATTGCTCCTCCGGCGTGCGCTTTCCATAGCAGTCCGTCAAAAGCGCCGCCGTCATTTTCTCCCATGCCCTGACCATCAGGTTTGTTAAACCCAATGCCGTAAATATCGCCGCCGAAAAGATTAATGTTCCAGCCCGATCCGATTCTGACGCCGGCTGAAAACTGGAAAAACGCTATTGGCGTTAATACCGCTTCGGCAATTCCGTTCAGTGAAACAGGCGAAACCTCGCCTGTCAGTGACAGATCAATATTATTATCCGCCATCAATGGATTTTCATTCTGTAAAAACGGAAATACAAATCTTTGGGTAAAACCGAGCTTTGCTTCGGGCAGAGTGGAAATCTGCAGCGTCAATCCGCTGGAAGACGAAACGCCTTTTGATTTATCCGGCTGTTCCTGCGCCGCAGCTTCCTGCGCGAAAAGCCCCTGCGCTGATAGAATAAGAAGCAGTGAAAATGCAATTCTTTTCATTTTGCTCTCCTTGTCATTAACGCTGATAATAGCAAAAATCGGCTTTTTATGCTATGCTCCCCGAATGGGCGATTCTTTTTTTATCAATTTTAAATCTGAAAATGCAAACGGCGTTAAAATTGAATCGAAAAAAGGCGAGACTGTTTTGTCTTCTTTTAACCGCGCGGGAGCCGCCCTGTCCGCTCCCTGCGGGGGAAGGGGAGTATGCGGAAAATGCCGTTTAACTCTGCTTGACGGGGAGGTCTGTTTAAAAGAAAACGGCGCGGTGCCTGGTGCAAAGAAACCTGTTCATATTAAACCTGGCGGCGCATTTCCCGCCTGCCGCGCTATGCCTCTCTCTGACATTACAGTCTGCCTGCCGCCTTTAACGGCGAAATATTCAGCGCCGTTATCTGTCATTCAGGCGGAAAGAAAGATCAAACGCGCAGGAGCCGCCATTGACATAGGCACTACCACAGTGCAGGCGGAATTGATCGATCTTGATACAGGCGAGTGCATGGAGACTTTTTTTGCGCCCAATGACCAGCGCGGTTTCGGCGCGGATGTGATGAGCCGCATCTGCGCGGCAAAAAACGGAAAACTTGACGATCTTTTCAGGGCAATCAACAATCAGACGGAAAATCTGCTGCGGCATTATATCAACAGGTGGAATCTTGACGGCATTGAACAGTGCGCAGTCAGCGGAAACACAACCATGCTGCACATTTTTTGCCGCGCAGATCCTTCCCCGATGGGAGAAGCTCCCTATGCTCCGCAGTTTCTTGAAGAGCGGATTTTTAAAGGCGGCGAGCTTTCCCTCAGCGCGCGGCAGGTTGTCATGCTTCCCGGAATTTCAGCGTTTGTCGGCGCTGATATCACATCAGGTTTGGCTTTTATTGACATAATGAACAGAAAGGAAAATTCCCTTTTTGTTGACATCGGGACAAACGGAGAGATGGCGGTGTGGAATGAAAGCGAAAAACGGCTGCTGTGCTGTTCAACCGCGGCAGGCCCGTGTTTTGAAGGAGCGCAGATATCGTGCGGCATGAGCGCGTCTGATTTTATTGACACTATTGCGTTAATGAAGAGGACAGGCGCTATAAACGCGGCCGGCGCGTTAGCTGAAGAATATTCGGATGGGCGGCGCGGAGGATACCCCGCGTCCGGAGGCATTGTTACTCAAAAAGATGTAAGAGAGTTTCAGCTTGCAAAAAGCGCGATTTATTCCGGAATTAAAACGCTTTGCGCTTCTGCGGCATCCATGCCGGCAGAAATTGAGCCGCAGGATTTTGACAGTATTTATATCGCAGGAGGACTTGGATTTTTTATCAATCTGGAAAGCGCCGCTGAAACAGGACTGCTGCCGCGTTTTTTAAACGGCGGTTTAAAAATAAAGACCGCCGTATGCGGCAACACAAGCCTAATGGGCGCGGTAAAGAGCATGACAGACCCGTCATTCCTGCCGCGCTGCCGCGAAATAATCAAGCGCAGCAGCGTAATCGATCTTGCCAAATCAGAAATGTTTGCGCGGGAGTTTACAGATAATATGTGGTTTTAACGCGGTTAATCGAAAAATGCGCGGCAGACATCAGCTGCCGAGGCGGCATCCTGAGTGTATGCGTCAGCGCCGATTTCATCCGCAAAACCCTGAGTTACAGGAGCGCCGCCGACCATCACTTTTATTTTGTCCCGTACGCCAGAATCTTTAAGAGCGTCTATAACATCCTTCTGGACAGTCATTGTTGTGGTAAGAAGAGCTGACAGGCACAGGACTTTCGCGTCTGTTTCTTTCACTTTGTCCACTACCGCCTGGGTATCGCAGTCTACGCCAAGGTCTTCCACTTCGATGCCCTTGCCCTCGATCATCATTTTTACAAGGTTCTTCCCGATATCGTGAAGATCGCCTTTTACCGTGCATATTATCGCTTTTCCGACCGGTTGTACGCCTGCCTTCGCAAGATGAGGTTTCAGGGCTTCAGTGGCTTTGTTCATGGCGCGCGCCGCGATCAGCACTTCAGGAACAAATACTTCGTTGCGTTTGAATTTTCCGCCTACAATATTCATTCCGGACATAAGGGCATCCTGCAGAATATCCGCCGGCTGCGCTCCGGCGTCAAGCGCTTTCTGTACTGAACCGACAATATCTTTCGCTTTTCCCTTCTGAAGAAGTTCCGATATTTCATCAAAAATTTCACTATATTCAGACATAACCCGCTCCTGAATTTGATTTTATTTACAATTGCATTGTAATATTTTTTTTTATTTTAGTCGAGTGTTTTCATTCAGTTATATTTAATGGAACCATGGAAAAAAAAGTGACTGTTCCAGGTCCGTTATTGTAGGCGATACCGGCTGCTTTACTCAGTTCAGTGACATTGACGCCTGCCGCTTCAATAGAGCCAATCATTTTTTTGGGAAACCGGCACCGTTTCGGGAAAGAACATACATTCCTGCCGTTTATGTTTGTGCATACAGGGCAGCTTCCCGCGCCGTAAACAGGAGACCCTTTAAACTTTTTTTTTACTTCAGCGGTTAACAAAGCATGCAGTTCCCTTCCTTTTGTCATTCCTTCATAATCAAAAGAATCCTCCATAACATGTTTGGTGGTAAATACCAGAATTTTTTCATGGGAAAGAATCTTTTTTTTCTGTTCATCTGCGCTTTCGCATACAGGCGGGCAAGTCCATGATTTGTTGTAATTGCCGCAGGCGTTGGTTTTACAGTAATCAAGCAAGCCAGCGGAGAAGACAAGCGCGGCGGCTGGTATAACCTTCCATTCGTGAATTGAAACGCCCGCTGACACGGCGGCTTTATAAAGGATTTTATTATAATCCATAAATTTTAATAATCCTGTTTTAACATTTTATTTTTATAAGGTAGTTGTTCAATAACTGAAGTTATCGAACAACTCTATTATATAAATCAGAAAAACCGCACAGTATAGGGAAAATTCCCTATAATAAGCGGACATTAAAAAAGTCATTGCCTGCCTTCCTGTTACTTATTATAATTATTGCTGTAATTTCATGGAGTATTTATGAGCACTTTGGGTATTATTAATTCAGATCAGAATATTCGCGAAAGTATTGCATATGCTTTTCAAAACAAACGGAATTTTCAGAATCCCAATATCAATAAAGATTTATTTTTCCTTGCTGAAGAAGATGAAATTCTTGAATTTCTTAAATATTCGCTGCCGGAACTGGTTGTTATCAATTTTTCCGATCAAAAGGTAAAGATCGACAGGATAATAACCCAGATTCAGAATGATAAATTTGTGCTAAATTTCGGTATAATCGGCATTTTTGATACTACTCTGGATTCGGAAGAGGATCTGCTGAAAAAATACAGATCCATAAATGTGCTTACGCTTATGGACAGAGGCTGGATAACGACACATTTGGTAAAAAGCGTAGAAATTATAGAACAGAATTATCAGATAATTTTTCAGCGGGAATTTACAAAAACATTCCTTAAGGGCGCAAGCGGCCGTTTTATACTGGATAATGATATTCGTTCTGTGCAGCTTTATTCCGGCATAGGCGCCACAATTCTTGCCCAGCGTGAGCTGATAAATCCTGACAGCAAGATGCACCTTCAGCTTGCCTTGAGCGAACTTATTGTCAACGCGATTGAACATGGAAACTGCGGCATCAGCTATGAAGAAAAAGAACGGGTCATGGAAGACGGTCTTTCCTTTATGGAACTGGTTGCGGAAAAATGCAAGGATCCGGCAGTCCGGGCAAAAAAAGTATTTTTCAGTTGGGAGATAAAACCTGACAGATCTGTTTTTATTATCAGCGATCAAGGCGGCGGTTTTGATGTTAAAACATTTCTGGAAAAACTGAAAAATCAGAGTAAATACAGCCTGCATGGAAGAGGCATAAAATTGGCGGCAATGCTTACCCATAAATTAAGATATAGTACAAAAGGCAATAAAGTAGCATTGATAATCAATCATGATATGTCGGTTGAGCACGGCGTTCCGGCAGGTTTCATCAGGGAACAGGTTGTTTTGGTAAATAAGGGAGATGTGGTAATGCGCGAAGGCGAACGAAGCGACTGCCTTTACTACATTTCTTCCGGCACTTTTGAAGTGCTTCATAACGGTAAATGCGTAGGCTCGCTCTGCGCGCAGGATATTTTTTTGGGAGAAATGTCTTTTCTTCTTGATCAGCGCAGATCCGCGACCATCAGGGCTACAAGCGCGGGAAAACTGATACTTCTTCCCCAGAAAAATTTTATTAATATTATCCGGGAATATCCTCATTACGGGGTTTTCCTTTCAAAGCTGCTTGCGAAACGGCTTGTGCGAACCAACGATCAGGCCGCCGGCCTTCGGTAATTTTTTGACAGTAAATATCCTGTTCAAAACCGCCGCTGACAGTATATAATTGCCGTAGGGAGATATATATGCCGTATGTATGGAGTCCAATTCTTGAAACAGGACATGAAAAAGTTGATGAGCAGCACCGCCAGTTATTCAACGCGTTAAACAATATTGTCGTTGCGTACAGGGAAAAAAGAGGTTCGCAGGAGATTATAAAAACTCTTTTTTTTCTGACCAATTATACAGTTATGCATTTTTCCACAGAAGAAGAGTTAATGTTAAAATTTAATTACCCCGATTACGATGCGCATAAGAAAAACCACGAAGATTTTAAGGTAACAGTGCTGGAATTTATGCAGAAATTTCAGGATGAAGGCCCCAGCGAGGATCTTATTGTCAATGTTACCTCCGCTGTCGGCGATTGGCTCCTGAGCCACATAAGAGTCGATGATAAAAAAATGGCGTCTTATGTGCTGGAAAAAGCTGATAATCAAGGATAATTTATAACTGTCAATGCGGCGAAAATTTCCGGCGCATGATTTCAAGTGACAAAAATCGGTCTTTGTGCTAATATAGACTCATGGAAAACGGCTTTATGGAAAAGTATTCAAAACTTGTGCTTGAGCGGGGCTTAATTGACAACGAACTGTACAGGAAGTACGAAGTCAAGCGCGGATTGCGGGATATCAGCGGAAAGGGCGTACTGGTCGGTCTTACGGAAATTTCCGAGATTGTTTCGTATGTTATTGAGGACGGCGATTACGTTCCCTGCGAAGGAAAACTTTATTACAGGGGAATAAACATCGAAAAAATTGTTAAAGGTTTCCTTGATGAAAACCGTTTCGGCTTTGAGGAAGTATGCTTTCTGCTGCTTTTTGGGCATTTGCCGAACAGGAACGAGATTGAAGATTTTTCAAACCTTATAAAGAAAAACTCCTGTCTGCCGGATAATTTTGTGCGTGACACGATCATGAACGCCGCAAGCAGGGATATGATGAATTCTCTGGCGAAGAGCGTTTTAACCCTTTACGCCTATGATAAAAATCCGGATGATATTTCAGTAGAAAATGTTTTACGGCAGTCTATCGGCCTGATTGCCCAGTTCCCGCTGCTTGCGGTTTACGGATACCAGTCTTACTCTCATTATTACGAAAGTAAAAGTCTTGTAATTCATCCCCCGCAGGAAGGCCTTTCCATCGCTCAGAATATCCTCTATATGCTCAGGGCTGATTGTTCGTATACAGAGCTGGAAGCGCGCATACTTGATATCGCTCTTGTTCTTCACGCCGAGCACGGCGGCGGCAACAATTCAACTTTTACAAATCATGTCGTTACTTCTTCTCATACGGACACTTACTCTGCGGTAGTGGCTTCGCTTGGCTCTCTTAAAGGGCCGCGCCACGGCGGCGCCAATATAAAGGTTGTGCAGATGTTCCGCGACATGAAAGAAAATGTTTCAGACTGGAACGACGATAACGAAATAAAAACGTATCTTGAAAAGCTGCTCAACAGGGAAGGGTTTGACAAATCCGGCCTTATCTACGGAATGGGACACGCTGTTTATTCTCTTTCAGATCCAAGGGCGCTGATTTTCCGCCAGTTTGTCGAACAGCTTGCAACGGAAAAAGGCCGTTATGACGAGTATATGCTTTATACGAAAGTAGAAACCCTGGCTCCGGAAATAATCGGAAAGGTGCGCAAGATTTACAAGGGCGTCAGCGCGAATATCGACTTTTATTCGGGCTTTGTTTACAGCATGCTTGATTTACCGGAAGAGCTTTTCACTCCGTTGTTCGCCGTCGCGCGCGTTGTCGGCTGGAGCGCCCACCGCGTTGAAGAACTTGTGAACGAGGGCAAGATTATCCGCCCCGCTTACAAGTCTGTTACAAAGCAGCAGCCCTATAATCCAATGAAGGATCGCATTTAACTGATTGTCTGCAAAACAAGGCGTTTCATTTGCGCATAATGCAGCGAATCGTCCCTGTCAAATTCCTCTGAAGATAAATAATCTTTCTTCTGCGGGCGGTTTTCCTTAACGTTGATAATTTTCGTTATTTTTCCTGGTTTGCCGTTTAAAATATATATTATATCTGATAAAACAAGCGCCTCTTCCACATCATGGGTGATAAACAGTGTGGAAAATTTCATTTCCGCCGCGATACCGGCGTACCACGACTGCATCGCGTTCCTTGTGATTGCGTCTAACGCCGAGAAAGGCTCGTCAAGAAGAAGCACCTGGTTATGCTGCATGCATGTTCTTAATAAAGCGGCTCTCTGGCGCATTCCGCCGGAAAGTTCGCACGGGTATTTTTTTTCATAACCGGAAAGCCCGAACATGGGAAAAAACCCGGCCGCTTTTTCGCGGGCGTTCCTTTTTTTCTCTCCCCGGATTAAAAGCGGAAGTATAACGTTATCCAGCGTTGTGCGGTATTCAAGAAGCAGATCTTTTTGCAGCATATAACTGACCCTGCCGCTGATGCCTGTAATGTCTTCATCATTTAAAAAGACCTTTCCGGAATCCGGTTTATCAACGCCGGCAAGCACATTGAACAGGGTGGTTTTGCCTGCCCCGGAAGGCCCAAGAAGGGAGATGAATCCCCCTTCGCACAGTTCAAGATTGATGTCTTTTATCACAGGCTCGGCTTCGTAATATTTAACAATATTTTCGCAGCGGAAAACAGGTTTCATGTTAACCTATGGAAGGTATTCGTTTGTGAATCCGCCTTCGCCGATGTCTTTTTCCAAAAGACCATGTTCAAACATCCAACGGTAAAAGCCGCCCCACCGCCCGGGATCAATTTCTCCCCAGCGCGCCGCGTCTCCCTGATACCGTGTTTTTAAAAATTCCTGGCTTCTTGCGGCAAGCTGCCTGTCCAGCTCCGGCGCGTGCTTTATGAGAATATCCGCCGCTTCTCCCGGATTTTGCATGGCGTAATTGTATCCGCGGCTTACCGCCGAAAGAAATTTTTTAGCTGTCTGAGGATTCGCCTTCGCCCAGTTTGTGTTCACTGCCAGCACAGGCGTGTAAAAATCCAGGACGCTGTCTATGGCTCCAAGATCAAGAAAGTCAATTTCTATTCCGTTAACTTCGGCGGCAATTCCATCCCACGCGTAATAAATCCAGATTGCGTCTACGTCAGTCTGGAGGGCGGATATGGCATCCGCCGCGAAGTTGGGAATCATTTTTACCGCGTTAAAATCGCCGCCGTCATTTTCCACAATATGGCGTATAACCGCTGTTACCAGCGGCGACTCCCATGACGCGAAACGGTTTCCCGCAAGAGAGGCCGGTCTTTGAATTCCGCTTTCCTTCAGGGACATAATACCCGATGTATTATGGCTGATTATCGCCGCGGCCGCCGTTATGGGCAGCGCGTCTTTTTCCTTCGCGATTGCCGGTCCCATTGATTCCTGGAAAGTAACGGCGAACTGCGCTCTTCCTGAAGCGAGCAGCACGAGCGCTTCATCTTCCGGCGGCTGCGTTATTGTCACATTGAGCCCTTCTTCCGCATACCAGCCTTTTTCAAGCGCAACAAAAAGCCCTGTGTGATTGGTATTCGGCGTCCAGTCCAGCAATACGCGTATTGCGCCGGCGTCTTTTTTACCGCAGCCTGTAACCGCGGCAATAACTGCGGCAATAAGCATACATACTGAAATTTTTTTCATTTTTTCCTCCATGGCATTATTTTTTTCTCTGTAAGAGTTACAAGTTTTATTAATAACAGACTCAGCGCTGAAACCAGCAGAATAACAGCGAACATTTTATCAAATGAGTAAGTGCGCCTTACGCGGATCATGTATACGCCAAGGCCTGCGTCTCCGCCAAGCCATTCGGCTATCACCGCTCCGATAATTGAATATGAGGCGGCAATTTTCAGTCCGGAAAAAAATTCAGGAAGTCCCTGGGGAATCTTTACATAGAAATACAGCTGCCATTTTTTCGCTCCCATGGACTGAAAAAGACGCAGAGTGTCGTTATCAGCGGAGGCGAACGCGCCCAAAAGCGCGATTGTAACAGGGAAAAAACAGGTAAGGAAAACCAGTGTTATCTTGGGCGCGAAACCGTAACCCATCCATAAAATTAAAAGAGGCGCTACGGCTATAACAGGCATTGTCTGCGTAATAAGTAAAATTGGCGTAACGGACTGTTTGATAATGCTGTTCGCGTCCATAATAATGGCCAGGATAAACGACAGCGCCAGAGCCAGAAAAAGCCCTGTGAAAGCCTCTGTCAGCGTATACAGAAGATGTTTCATCAGCAGCGGAAAGTCACAGGCAAAAGCGAGCGTTACCTGCCATGGCCCCGGCAGCATATACGGCGGGATGATCGCGCTCATGCTCAGAAGCTGCCATATAAGAATTACGGCGGCGACAGGTATAAAAGGCAGCCAATTTTGCTTACGCAATTTTTTCCTCCTGATAACGCAAAGCATCGCGTACAGCTTCGCTTCGCATAAAAAAACGCCCTCACGGAAATTCCGCGAAGGCGTTTAATTTTCTTATTAAACATTTCCCTCCGCCGGCATTATCCGGATCAGGTGCGGCTGACAGCAATCGCGTGGCTGAAGCGGCGGCGCTGTCAATCCAGGGTTCCGGGCATATTTTGCTGCGGAGTCTCCCGCGCAAGCCCAATCTCAGCCGAAGAGCGCGTATTGTTAATACGCCAATTCAGCACCCCAATAATAATTTTATCCTGACAGGTTTTTACGTTAAAGTCAATACCGGATTATGATATTAAACCTGTGACAAAAAACGTTTAATGTGATATTTTTATAAAAGAGAACAATTTAAAATAAATGCCGAAATAATAACATAGGGGATATTATGTTAAAAAAAGCCATTATATTCATCGCGGCTGTTTGCTTAACAGGCGGTTTATCAAGCTGCGCGTCCGCTAAAAAGGCGGCGGATATTAAACCTGAAATTATTTTTAATTATATTGCTCCGAAAACCGAAGATACGCCTCACTTCCAGATATTAAAAGCCAGTCTTGAAGCTGACGGCTACGCATATACTCATTATGAAACCGGAGCAGGGCTGGTTGTTTGGGGCGCAAAAAACGGCGAAAGCAAAGGTTATGGCAGCAAAGACGAAGGTATTATCCGTATTCCCAATGATGATGTCGATAAGGCTTATTTTATAAGCTGGGATCAGTATTTTGCGGCGTTCTCCCAGATGCACAGAGCCTGCTCGGAAGATGAAATTATCAGGGACATAAAAAAAACAGTTGATCAGCTGGTTCTGGAAACGGATTACGATTATTCAAGAGTATATGGGCTTCCTGACGGCGCCAAGTGGGTGTTCCACAGGGATACAAAAATGATGTGCCTTGGAGATGAATATGTAAACCTTGTAGTTGACAGGGTAACGGGGCTTAGAGGAGTAAAGGAAGTAGCGAAAGTATTGTCTTTGAACGGTGAGCATTCGTGGAATGAAATCCTGCTTCAGGATGGCAGTATTATTTATCTTGACGCTTTATGGTATGACACCAGCGGGTTTTATCTTGATTCGTACGGGAATTACATGGTAGATCATGTTCCCCAGTATATGCCTGTCATGTTTACCTTCGACAGGGATTTATTCAGTATCGGAGATACCCACTATAACTGGAGAGACGCTGTTAGCACCGCTGTTTCCGCCGCGTCTGCTTCAACTATCTCTGCGGAACCTGCTCCGGCTTTCGCCGCTTTAGCGGAACCGG
Organism: Treponema sp.; assembly: GCA_031256445.1. GTDB lineage: Bacteria > Spirochaetota > Spirochaetia > Treponematales > Breznakiellaceae > WQXQ01. The sequence continues at coordinate 26,402 of JAIRQN010000063.1, forward strand.
CTTCGGTTCCCTCGGCGGCTGTTCCCGAAGCGGCCGCTCCCGCAACAGCCGCTCCCGCGGAAACAACTCCGCAAGCCGCCTCCCGGCAAAGAGCGGCCAAACCTGAAAAGGCTTCGAGAGCTAAATTTGAAAATCCTTTTGAGTTTGTCGGCAGTTTCGGCTTTTATGCTAACGGATGGCACGAAAACCTTGCGTCAGTTGGCATTCCAGTTCAATTGGGAGCGGAGGTTAACTTTGGGGGTATGGCGTTTGCCCTTCTTGCGGATGGAGGAGCGGGAGTCGCTTTGCCTTCGCTGGAAGAATGGAGAACCCCTGCGATTGAATGGTATTACGGCGGTCTGGTTGAATATTATATACCGGGTCAAAGGATAGGAGCGGGTTTCAGCTACGGTTTTTGCGATACAGTAAAATTTGAGGACAGGGATTCTTTTGAGTGGGATACCTTTGCCAATTCATATATGCGTTTTTCGTTAATTCACCGGAATAGAGCAAAGCAAACCGTTTACGGGCAGTTGTATAAAAACGGCAATTGGGGTTTCGGCATCCTGTGGACTTCTGGTTTTACAGGCAGAAGAAAATAATACAGCTCATGCAAAACCGGAGTTTTACATGAGCTGCAGGCGCCCGCTAGTTTAACTTTGTCTGCGCTTCAGGTCCCTAATCGTCCGATGGATCGTCCTGAACGTCCACGTCTCCGGATTCATACTTTTCAAGGATACGCTTCTGCAACTCCGCCCGAAACTCGGGGTGAATGGGGTGGGCGACATCCTTATATTCTCCAGCCCTTGTTTTACGGCTAGGCATCGCAATAAAAACTCCGGTTTTACCCTCAATGATCTTTATATTGTGAACGACAAAACAATCATCAAATGTAACCGTAACATAAGCTTTTGGTTTGCCGCCGCCGGTCACTTTCCGGACCCTTATATCTGTAATTTCCATGGCGTCTCTCCTCTCTTCTTGAGGTCCAAGTTTATCCTTCAATTTTAATACCGTTTTACCGTGAAATCAAGAAAAAAAATAATTTTTCTTGATTTTTTTATTGGGTTTTAATAACCTAAATTAGTCATTTTTACAAAAACGCTCATCAAATACGCCGTAATGCTCACATTGAAAGACCGCTTTAAAATTATATTTCAGCTAATTTATATTTCATGCCGCCGGAATTTTACCACTTGAATATATGGCGCGATTTTGATAGACTTTCGCTAGTTATGGGATGTCGGCAAGTGGTAAGCCATCGGTCTTTGGAGCCGATATTCACAGGTTCGAATCCTGTCATCCCAAAAGGGATAATCAATATCTGTGAAACAGCGGTTTTACAGGAATTTTTACAAACGAGGTAGATAAATGAGCAATGTAGTATTAAAGGCGAAAAATCGTCAGAAAGCAGGTTCAACCGAATCCCGCCGGATAAGAAGAAGCGGGCGTATACCGGCAGTTATTTACGGAAGGTCAGGCAAGGCAGTCTCTATCGATCTGGACGCTGTTGAATTTGTGCATGGCGTAAAAGGCATTTCCGAAAGTACCATTGTCAAAGTACAGGTAGAAGACAAGTCTTACGATGCCTTTGTTAAAGCTACGCAGAGAAATATTGTAGACGGTAGTATTCTTCACATAGATTTTTATGAGGTTGAAAGCGGCGTTGTCCTCCGCGCCAGAGTTTCCATTATTCTTCAGGGGAATCCCGTCGGCGTCCGCGAAGGCGGCATTCTTGAAAACCCGCTTCATGAGATTGAAGTTGAGTGTCTGCCCAAGGATCTGCCCGAAAGGATCGAAATTGATATTTCCGGTCTCAAGGTGAATCAATCGCTGCATGTCCGCGACATTCCTCTTGGCGATGGCGTCAGGCTTATTTCCAGCGCGGATCAGGTTGTGGCGCTTGTGAAGTTTGCCAAGGCGGAAGCCGCAGCGGCAACCGTTGAAACCGCCGCTGCCGCCGCAGTGCCTGGAACGCCCGCAGCCGCGGCAGCTCCTGCCGCCGCGCCGGATAAAAAGGCCGCAGCGCCGGACAAGAAAGCCGCAGACAAGAAATAATTTTACTTAGCGCTTTGGAAGAAGAAGTCTTCTCAATTCTTAAAAGCTTCCCGCCGCAGACAAAGTATCTCGCCGCAGTTTCCGGCGGCGCGGATTCAATGGCGATGCTTTCCGCATTGTCCGCTGTTGTGAATAAAGACGCGCTCTTCTGCCTGCATGTGAATCATAATATCAGGACAGCGCAGGAAAGCGGCGCGGACGCGGAGTTTGTCCGCGATTTTTGCGAAAAGCGAAAAATTGCCTGCCACGTAGAGACAATCCCTTCCGGAAAAATCGCATCTTATGCAAAGAGCAGGGGAGTTGGCATTGAAGCGGCTGCCCGTCATTTCCGGCGCAAGGCGCTTCTGGAGGAAGCCGCGCGTTTGGGCGCGGATACGCGCGTTTTAATTGCCCACACCAAAGACGACCTGCTGGAAACGGCGTTAATGCGCATCCTGCGCGGCTGCGGCCCTGCCGGTCTTTCGGCAATGCCTGCTGAAAACGGCATTATTCTCCGGCCCTTGCTCTCAATGACCCGCGCCGGTGTTATCGCGTATCTGACAGAAAATAATATTCCCTGGCGCGAGGATCTGTCAAATAACGATGAAAAGTTTCTGCGTAATAAAATACGCGGCCGCCTTGTCCCGCTCTTAAATGAATCTTTTCCCTCATGGAAAGAGGGCATTGGTGCGATGGCGCAAACTCAGAGCATTGCGGCGCAGTTTATCGCCAGTGAAGCGAAAAGCCGCGTCCTTTGGGAATCCCGTACTGACGCAAAAACGCAGGGCAATCCTGAACTATTCACAAATGAGAAAAACTTTTTCACTCAACCGTTAATTATCCGTGAAGAGGCGGTTTTTCAGGGGATTAATATTTTTTCTTCTCTGTGCGATCCAAAATCCGGTCATGGTTCCTCCAAAATAAAATCCATTAAACGCGCTGTTGTTAGAAAATTCTGTGCGGGAAACTTCGTTGCAGAAAGCTCCGCGGCCGCCGGATGCGTAAACGCCGCCGACCTTGGCCCTGTGCGCATCAGGCGGAAGAAAGGGAAAGTTTTACTGGAAATAATTTCACAGTGAAATGGCAATTTATAATTTTATTCACATATAGGCTGCGCAAAACCCTAACGGCCGCGGCCTTGTCTAATGACGCTTTGGCGCCCGGGCTTGATATAAAAGAAATATTTGATCAGACGGGAGCGGCGGTATCGCGCGCAAGCGAAAGGAAACAGATACCGGCCATATACAGCCAGTACTTAATAAATTAACGCAAAGTGCGCAGTAACGCGCGCAGTTCCGGGTTTGCCGCCGATTCGATTACCGGTTTTTTCTTTTCATCGCTCTGTAAAATGATTTCGTCTCCCGGTTCTATGCGGTCGAAAAAGCCGTTACGTGTCAATGCGCCTGAGGCGATTTCTTCGTCAACATTGTCAATGGTGATTTTTCCTACAAGTTCATCGGCGTTGTAAAGAAGCGAGATGCCTTCGTTGGCGATTGAAAGGCGGTCTTTTTTAACAACGTCAAAGACAGCGCCCGCCGTAATTCCGTCGGCTTTGCCCTTGTTAATAAGAGCCTGTCCCTGTTTGCGGATGATAAGTCTTCCGCGCAGGGGCAGGGAAGAGGATAATTGATCGATAATGCCGCGAGATGCGCCGCGCAGCCTGTCTGATCCTGTGCGGTAGGTGTTAAATGTTCCGGCAGGGGCTCCTGTCCTGCCTGTAAATAATTCGCCCTTTATGGAGATGTCGCGTTCATTTTCGGTCACGGATATGAACATAAAATAATCGGCGCCTGCTTCCCTTGCCTGTCTGAAACCCTGGGAGAATGACGCCTGACGCAGTTCCAAATTCATTGGAGCGATGTTTCGGTCATGAACCAATAGTTCTCTGATTATCGAAGCGGCTGTAATTCCGGCATCCGCGTGATAATAACTGGACTGCCCGGAAAGGGAAAAAACGGCTATTTTCCAGTGACGCTCGGACAGATCCACGGGGTTCACCTGCCATTGCCTGAAAAGAGCGTTCGAAAGAAGAGAATTGTACGCCTCTACAGCGTCGGTAAGACTGCGGTCGGTTTTGCCCTGATCCTGCAGAAAACGAAGTTCTTCCAGATAGCGGGCAGGGTAGCCTGAGAGCCTTAAAATATCGGCGTACTCTCTCCTGTCAGCGGCAAAGGGGTTAAGCCTTAAACCGCGGCGGTATTCAAAAAGAGCCTGATCCATTAAATTGCGGGAACGGAACCCCCGCGCCTTTTCAAAATGCCATGAGGCGAATCTTGCCCGGCGCGGATCTTCAATTGCGGTTGAAGAAATCAGCGCGTCTTCCAGAATTGCGCGGATAAACTCATCATTTTCGTTTATGTAAACCGCAGTGGCAAGTATTGCGATAGCCTCCTCCTGACGGTTCATTCTTGTTAGTGAAAGCCCTTTAAGGTACCACGGGCTCATGTTCTGCCTGTTATGCGCTATTGCGGAATCCGCAAGACGGATCGCCTCTTCGTACTGCGAGTTGCGGTAGCGCAGAGTCGCCAAAAGCTCCTGAGACGGTACATGATTGCTTTTATATGAGAGGGAGAGCTGCGCATAACCGATTGCCTCGGAGAGCCTGTCATTCATGGCGTAAATGTACGCGGCGTAGTAAAACACGCGGTAGTCGTCGGGATGCCTGTCAAGAGCGCTGTTGATATATTGAATTGACATATCGCCGTCTCCAAGCGAATGGGAGACAAGGGCAAGAGAAATCAGCAGCCTGCGGTCATCAGGATAGCGGCGCACAGCTTCGCGGTAACGAAGCATGGCGTCCGAAGTCCTGTTTGTGGCAATGTCAAGTTCGCCCGCGGCGAAAAGCGTTTCCCTGTTGTAAGGTTCTCTTGCCAGAATTTCCGAGACAAGCGCGGAAGCGGCATCCAGCCGCCCCAGAGCGATAAGCGTGAATACTTCCAGGTTTGCGATGGACATATTTGTCCTGGCTAACAGCCTTGCTTTTCTTACCCAGTTAAGCGCCTGATCAAATTCCGCCAGTTCGTAGTAACATTCTCCAAGAGCCGCCGTTCCTTCCGCGTGGGCAGGATTCAATCTGACGCATTCAAGGAAAGATTCTACAGCCGAATACCAGTTTTCCTGAGCCATAAAATTTCTGCCGCGCTCGTAATATGCCGCCGCCGACATTGCTGGCGAACCCTGCTGCGCGAATAGATTAAACGGATAAATTAAAAATAAAAAAATAATTAACCACGAACCGCGCAAAAACCCCGGACTTTTCATGTATTTTTTGGATTTAAGGCAATGATTTTGAAGCGCGTGTTCGTTTAGTTCGTGTTTGTTTGTTGTAAAAAAGAAAAAAGATATCATTGTCCCCCCCGTAATAATAACAATTATTCCTTTTTATGCGTAACAATTTTAATCGTGTTTATTTTATGGCCGTCCATTTCATGAATTATAAAATCATATTCTTTATATTTTATTTTTTCGTTTTTAACCGGTATCTTTCCGAACAGATCGAAAACAAAACCGCCCAAAGTATCAAAATCGTCTACGGGAAGCTCCATGTTGGTTTCTTCCGCGAGGAAATCCATGTTTACCCTTGCGTCGCACATCCATATGCCCTTTTCAAGTTCCACAAGATCTTCTGTCTCATGATCAAATTCATCCTGAATATCGCCGACTATTTCTTCGATTATGTCTTCCATTGAGACAATGCCGGATACGCCGCCGTATTCGTCTACTACTACTGCAATGTGCACTTTTTTTCTTTTAAGCTCGCCGAGAAGATCGTCAATATGTTTTGAAACAGGGATGAAATACGGCTTTCGGACCAAATCCTGTATATTAAAAGGTTTATTTTTAACAAGGGCAGTTAAAGCGTCTTTTACATGCAGAATGCCGATTACATTGTCTACCGTATCCTGATATACGGGGAAGCGGGAATGTTCGCTTTCGCAGATGCAGTTTAAAAGTTCTTCTTTTGAAGAATCCGCGGAAAGAAAAACGGTATCTGTTCTTGGAACCATCACTTCCTTGACAGTGGTGTCCGATAATTCAACTACACCGCGGATCATTTCCTTTTGATCATCTTCCAGCTCTTTGATTGCCCGTGAATTTAAACTAAAGGGAAGTCTCATTTTTCTCCTCCGCACCGGCGAATATATGTTCGCCTTTTAAACTGTTCAGAATCTCCTCCTGTAAAATCAACATTGGCTCTGTTTTATCGTTGGTTCCGTGATCCATGCCGTCTAAATGCAGAATACCATGAATTAACAGTCTGCGTAACTCTTCATCCTGCGGTATTTGAAAATACTGTGCGTTTTCGCGCAGGGTGTCAAGGGAAATGACTATGTCTCCGGGCAGGTAAACGCTTGCGTCTCCGTCTTCTATTGTTTCACCGAGACGGAATGAAAGAATATCTGTCGCTTCCGGTTTGTCCCTGTACCGGGCGTTTAATTCGGTTATGGTTTTATCGCCGCATAAAAGGACGGAAAGTTCCCAGTTATCGCGTTTTATTTCGTTCAGTACTTTAACGGCGTATTCGCAGATTGAAGCGCTCCATACCGGCAAAGGGATTTCCTGCGCGTTTACAAAGACCCTGTTCATTCTTCCTCTTTCTGGTTGGGGTATTCAATCCTTGAGTGATAATAGCCTGCCAGCACTTTTACAAAGGCTTTCTTTATCATTTCCAGTTCGCGGAAGGACAAATCGGAGTCGGACAGTTGACCGTGATCCACTTTCGCGTCAAAAAGCTGCTGGATGAATTTATCTATTTTGGCGGCTGTCGGTTTGTTCAGGGTGCGCACCGCGGCTTCTGTCATGTCGGCAAGCATAACCACGGCGGATTCTCTTGTCCTTGGAGGGCTTCCAGGGTAGATAAAATCTTCCACGCTGACTATTTCTTCCTGCTCCATTGCCTTGTTGTAAAACCATGTAATGACCGAATTGCCGTGATGTTCGGAGATTATGTTGATTACATCCTTTGGCAGCCCGAGACTGTGCGCTTTCTCAACGCCGAGTTTAACATGACTGCGGATAACTGTCGCCGAAAGACGCGGGGATATTTCATCGTGTCTGTTGTGATCTGTCTGGTTTTCCACGAAATAATCGGGGTTTTCCATTTTCCCGATGTCGTGGTAATAGGCGCCGACCCGCGCGAGCAGAGCGTTGGCGCCGATATCCTGGCAGGCCTGTTCGGCAAGGGTTGCGACCATCAGCGAATGGCTGTGAGTTCCAGGCGCGACTGTAAATAATTTTCTCAATAACGGAGCGTTTAGGTCTGACAGTTCCATCAGTCTGAAAGGCGTTACGGCGTTTAAAGCGTATTCCAGAGGCGGCAGAAAACCGAGCGTGAGCATCCCCGAAATAATGCCGTTTAACGCGGCCCAGAAAAGCAGTACCGGGTAAAAATAAAAATTTGACTGTTTCAGCAGAAGCACTACAATAACCGCGAAACAATTCGCGACCGCGATAATAAGACCGGCTTTTATAAGGCTCATCCTTTTCTGGGCATTGTGGAGGACGGTAGATGCGGCGGCTCCTGAAACAAGGGCGATAATGTACGAACTGTTGTCAAAAGCGCCGGCGAAGTACGCTCCAAGGGGAAGCGCAAGCGCGATTATCATGGCTGGTCTTGTTCCCATAAAGACCGATATTATCATTATGAAAAGCGCGGTAGGAATGGCCAGTGATACCGGAAAACCTTCCAGCGCCGGGAAAAAATTATTTAACAGAACCGCTCCGATTATGTAAGAGCCGACAAGAGAAGCCAGAAGGTAACGTTCATTTTTGCTCAGTTCCCTGCCAAGAATAATTTTTCCAAGCAGAATAATGAATAAAATGAAAACCAGCAGCACCAGGAATATAAGACCGGCTGTGTTCCGCGGATCTCTTCCTGGAGATGATAAGTAAAGCGCCTGAAGATCCTCCATTTCGGCTTCTGTAATTATAAAACCTTTTCTAATAATTTTTTTTCCAGGTTCTATATTCCTGATTACAGGAGGCGTCCTTTCCATTGTTTCTTCCATGTTTTTCGCGGATTCACTGTAGGAAAAAAATACATTCTCCCTTATAAAGGGCCGCAGAAGGTCTTCGGCGATTATTTTGAACTGAACGGGAGCGTCCGAATTCCTGACAATTTCCCTTAAAGCGCTGCGCGTTCCGGTTGTTGTGATTATATCGTCATAGTAAACAATTTCCCGCACGGAACCGGTTTCGGAAATTCTGATTAGTTCTGCTGTTTCCTGGTCGTACTGCCTTATTTCATCGCGGTGGTATGTGTAAACGCCCTGGTTCATGATTGCGTTTAACGCTTCCAGGCCGTATTCCCTGAAAGAGGCGCGGTTCGCGGAAGACAGGTATATTTCAAGAGTTTCGTCCGAAAAATAACCGGGATACCTGCTTTCTATCGCAATGAGGGCCTGCGCCCTGTCAATGTCCGCGAAATCGCAGAACGCGTTCCATGAGTCTATCATGTTAATATTTACTTCGTCAGAAAACCAGAAAACCGCGTGAACATGGCGCAGCGCGGCCTGAAGCCGCTGTCTTGTCGCTTCCTCATCGCGGAATGAAACCGCGATAGCGGCGGTTATATCGCGATCGGCCACTTTGCCCGCTTCGTAATTGCTTATGTCGTTTATTGACTGCTGATTCCCGCCTGCGATAATTACAATCGCCGCGAAAACGCACAGCGCGAAACTGAAAAGATTGGGTCCTGAACGGATTTTGATTACGCCATTAGCAACAGTTTTTCTTAAATTGGCTATCAGCAGGTCAGGTTTCATGTTCATTGTACGCCTGTATTATTTTTTTTACAAGAGGATTACGCGCAACATCGCCTGTATGCAAAAATGAAAAACTTAAATCTTCAATACCCCTTAAAATTTCCATTGCATGTAACAGTCCGGAGTCTGTCCTGCGGGGCAGATCAATCTGCGTGACATCTCCCGTAATTACGGCTCTTGCGCCTGTGCCAATCCGCGTAAGGAACATTTTCATCTGTTCCTTTGTGGTGTTCTGCGCTTCATCCAGAATCACCATACACTCGTTAAGGCTCCTCCCCCTCATATACGCCAAAGGGGCGATTTCCATGGTTCTTGTCTCTTCCATCCTGTGAATTGCGTCGTAAGGCACAAGGCTTTCCATGGCGTCGTAAAGAGGGCGCAGATATGGGTTTATTTTTTGAATGAGGTCGCCCGGCAGAAAGCCGAGATTTTCACCGGCTTCCACTACGGGCCGGGTAAGCACCAGTTTTCGCATTTTTCTGGAAAGCACCATCTGAAGGGCGTGCGCGATAGCCAGATATGTCTTGCCTGTTCCGGCAGGGCCGATACAGAAACAAATATCATTTTCCCGCATATTGCGGATATAACATGCCTGATTTTTACTGCGCGGATAAACCCGGCGGAACCCCTGCGGAATTTGAATTGCCGAATCGGCGGCATATATGGTTTCCTGCGCGGTTTTGCCGTCTTCGCCCGGTATATTTTCGGCAAGAGCCCGGATATATTCAGGGGAAGGATGCTCTCCTTCTGTAATTACTGTTATAAGGTTGTCCATAATTGTCCGGAAATGCCTGACGCCGGTTTCATTGCTGCATTCAAAATGTATTTCATTGCCTCTTGCGGTAATGATCCCGCCAAGAGACATTTCAATTATTTTTAAGTTTCCGTCATTTGCCCCGCATATTCCGGAAAGCAGCTCTCTGTTTTCGAGAGCGATAGTTATCCCATCCTCCAAAGAAACCTCTTCCTTATTTTATAGCCCGTTAAATGACCCGTCAAGCTGGCATTTTGTCACTTGAGGCTTTTCCAAAACTTCAGTTTTTGGAAAAAGCTCACTTTATTGTGAATTTTTCGAGCCTCTTTTCATACTTTATATCCGATTTTATTTCTGTAATGGCAGACCATTGCACTAAAAAGGAAATATCTGCGTTTACCTCGTACCTTGGGGGAGAAGACAAGCTGTTCAGATAAGGCGACATTGCGACGTCCAGTGTCGCTTTCCAGTCGCCCAAATAATGGGTTGCGGTAAGGTTGAATCTTTTCATCTTAAATCCCGATCTGCGCCTTTTTGAATCATCGCCGAAATTAAAAGAATCAAACAGGTCAATAAAAATGTTATTCTGATCGCCTTCCGCGTACATATATGTTAAATCTTCCATTCCGGGGAAATTTTTAAAATAGCGGAAAATAACCGCGTTCTCTGATGTTGATGTAAATGTTAAATCCAGAAAATTCTTGATGTTTGTTGTAAAACCGGAGGTAAGCTGGAAGTTGGAACTGGTATAACGCTGAAGATCAAAATTAAGCGCTGAATTGACATTGAATGACAAGCCGATCCAGTTTTTAATAATGTTGATATTTCGGAATGAACGGTTGTAACTTAATTTTAAATCACGCGGGTTTATGGATGGCTCTCCGTCTTCCTGTATCCATCTTCCGCCTTGCGCGGGATAGGCAGGGGAGTCAGGCTGAAATTTGTATTTTAAGGATTTTACCGCGGAAAAAGACGCCCTGAAATCCCATAATGTCAAAGATGAAGTAATCGTGGTAATTTCATTGTCCAGTTCCGGATCAATAACCATATAATAGGTAAATGATATATTTTTGCCTATTTTTAATGTTTCTGTCAGGTTCAGCGGGTCAAATTTCCAGACATCTTCGCTGAGTTCGGCTTCCTTGTTATTCCTGAGACGGATGTTTGCGTTGGTTTCCGATATCCAGACTCTCATGGTAGCGTTAGATGAAATAACCATATCCAGGGGGGGAAGGTCTGTGGACAGAGTCAGCGTCTGTTGTTTGTCCATTATATTCGCCGAAAGGTTGGCGGCTATCTGATGGGCGGTAAGCCCGTAAATATCATTGCCGTCTTTTGATTCTTCTTTTGCCCAGATTCCCCATACAGGCGTAAGTTCCGGACTGTCTCCGCTTGTGAATCTTTTTGATCTGACCAATGTGCCTCTGAAATTGTACTGTAGACTCGACAGGCTGAATACTGAATTTCTGTACAACGGCCGCAGGGTTCCGTTATATGAATAGAAAGTAGAATAGTTGGTTTGCCTGTACTGCTGTCTTTTTGCCTCTTCTATTCTGTTTTCGTCTTTTACCCCGTTCGCTGTCTGGGGAGTCCGGAATGCTTCGGCGTCTTCATTGAGGTAGTTGTAACCGCGGAAGGTGCCGCTGCCCGAAAAACCAACCACATTGGAAAAAAAGTTTTCGCTGTGATCCAAACGGAAATTTAAGCTACCGTTCCCGCTGAAGCTTGAAAGAACCGACTGAACTTCGCTCCAGTTCACCTGATCGTGGGATTGCCAGCGATCATATCCTGACATGAACTGCATTTCCGATGAACCTGTCGGCGCCATCTGGTAGTCAATGGCGAATCTTATGTTTCCGGTTTTTGGCAGCTCAAAACGCTGGTTTAAAACAGGCGGAATAAGATTGTCTTCGTTAGGCGCGGTTTTTGCTTCTTTTTCTTCTTTTATCCAGGGAGAACGCGGAATGCCGATATTTTTTAACGGGTCAGGAAGTTCAGCCTTTTCCTTTGCGCCGGCAGCGGCAGTGACGTTCTGCATGCCAAGCGACAGAGGTTTTCCTGACATGGAACCTGACGCGCTGTAAATGGTGTATTTATCCGGCGCGAAAAAGTACCGCCCGGGATGCTCCCTGTTTGTATTATAGATTTGCCTGTCCTGTATTGTTTTAAAACCCAGGGACATTGATATATTGGAAATGGAAATGCTTGATACATACGGAGCCAGAATGGGCAAAGACGGAGTAAATTGTCCTGTTAACTGCCATTGATATGAACCGATATCAGCGTCCGATGCCGAGCCGCCGTCAAACGCGGCTCCCTGCTGGATCATGTTTAGCCAGTCCATGCTTTCCGAACGGTTAAGAAACTCCCTGTCAACATAAGGATCCGAGTAAAAAGGAAAACTCCAGGAAAAATTTCCGTATTTCCCGCTGATTGAACTGTTGGTTTTTAATCTGTAACGGAAAGGCACAGACGCGGAAAATAAATTTGAGTAGTTCCAGTCAAATGAGCCGTCAAAATCAGGAGCATATGGGTTATAGTTTCCGTTAATAAGGGTTATTGTTCTTGTAAAGCCAATGCCCAAAGAAAGCTCAAGAGGATTTATAATGCCGGTTTTGGGAGTTGAAAGATCCGCGCCTGTGTAAATTCCCATATTGGTGTAATAATCCAGATATGCCTTTAGAGTAACAGAGCTGGGATTTACTTTCTTTTTTCCCGTGCTGCGGAGGAAAAGGCCGTGCCTTTCTTTTTCCATGTCGTTTGAATTGCCGAGGATTCTGCTGATGGAACTTGTTTCCGCGCTGTTTACCTTTGGGCGGCCCAAAATGTAGGCGGTAGTCTGCACAAAGGCGCCTTCTCTGCTGCGGTATCCCACAACCGGATGAAAGATAAGTTCGTCTGCCGGAAAATAAAACGCCGGAATGTACAAAACCGGGATATTGCCGACTTTTAACAGCGCGTTTACAATTGCGAAATCCGATCCGGGAAGCAGCCAGAGTCTGCTTGCGCTTATGGACCAGAAAGCCTGATCTCTATTTGCGTTGCTTATTTCCGCTTTTCTTAAATTCATTACGTCTTCTTCATTGCGCGTAATGACAGTTCCCTGGAACAGGTAAGAGGTTCCTTCGCTTGTGAGTTTGCGTTCTGAATCGCCTGCCAGAAAAATGCTTGACCAGTCATCTATATTGACCGTTATGTTCTCTCCCCGGAAAATTTCAGTTGTGTCTCCTTTAACCTTTGTGTATTCCACGTTTCCCGATGCGGTGATTATATTTCTGGATCTGTTAAAAAGTATCTCGTTTGCCCTGATTTTGTGAACCGAGTCTTTATCCTGCAGGCTGAGGCGGACATCTCCTTTAAGCCTGGCATAGTCTTCGTCAGCGACTTCTATGCGGAAATATTCCGTAGTTTCCGCGGATTCTATTGTTATTATTTTCTGGCTTTTCTCCGTTGAATCTGTTTTGGACTGAGGCAAATCGAAATGTTCCCTTAAACGTCTGGAAAGATCATCACGCGTGCCTCCTTCGGAAAGACCCAACGTTCTGCACCAGAGCGCCAGTTCGCTAAGCGTAGATGTTTTTATTTCCATCTCCGTGCGCTGTTTCTCAGGAGGAAGATTATTTTTATTTTTGGGCATGCCGTCATCTTGCGCCGGACTGTCCTTGTCCTCGGCGTTTTCTGCTGCGCCGGAGAGTTTTTGGCCCAGTTCCTCCTGTGGTTCCTGCTGCGCGTACAATGCCTGCTGCGGCGAAAAAAAATAAAAAAATATAACCACAATGAATGAGAATGCGTTTATATGCGATCTTGCGGTTAAGTTATTTTTATATTTTTGTTCTTTCATTTTCTCCCGGTTTTCTTTACAGTCTTCAGCGTTTCGGCAATGTAAATGCCCGTATATGAAGAGGCGCATTTCGCGATTTGCTCAGGTGTTCCTGTAGCGATAACCTGCCCGCCCTTTTCGCCGCCTTCAGGTCCAAGATCGATAATGTGATCCGCCTGCAGCAGCACATCCAGGTTATGTTCTATCATTATAACGGTATTTCCCTGATCTACCAGTCTTTGAATTACATCCATCAGCTGCTTTACATCGGCGAAGTGAAGGCCTGTTGTAGGCTCGTCAAGAATGTACAATGTTCTGCCTGTCGAGCGTTTTGAAAGCTCCAGCGCGAGTTTAACCCTTTGCGCCTCTCCGCCGGAAAGCGTAAGCGCTGACTGTCCCAGTTTCACATAACCCAGGCCTACGGATAAAAGCGTCTCCATTTTGCGCGATATCTGCGGAATTGGGGCAAAAAAACCAGCCGCTTCTTCGATAGTCATATCCAGAACTTCGCTGATGTTTTTTCCCTTGTACCGGATTTCCAGAGTCTCCGTGTTAAATCTTTTTCCGTGGCACACATCGCACATAATGTAAACATCCGGCAGAAAGTTCATCTCTATTTTTATTGTTCCGTCTCCTTCGCAGTTTTCGCATCTGCCGCCGCGCACATTAAATGAAAAACGTCCCGGTCTGTAACCGCGCATCTTTGATTCAGGCAGATTGGCGAACATATCCCTGATTGCCGTGAATCCTTCGACATAGGTGATCGGGTTTGAGCGCGGCGTCCTGCCGATTGGGCTTTGATCTATATCTATTACCTTGTCTATATGTTCGGCGCCGTCCAGTTTTTTATACGCGCCTTCCATGTGATTCGAACCGTAGACTTTATTCGCCAGCGCGGGATATAAAACGTCCGAAAGAAGAGTCGATTTTCCCGAACCGGACACGCCTGTAATGCAGGTAAAAACTCCAAGGGGAATTTCAACGTTAATATTTTTCAGGTTGTGCTCGCTTACTCCCTTCAGCTTTATTTTCGCGCCGTTTCCCTTGCGGCGTTCCTCCGGAATGTTTATGCGAAGAATACCGGCAAGGTACTGGCCTGTCAGGCTTTCCTTTACCTTCATTACATCCGCTACAGTGCCCTGCGCGACAATATGCCCGCCGTGAACGCCCGCGCCTGGTCCAAGATCTACAATATGATCCGCTGTGCGCAGGGTTTGTTCGTCATGCTCAACCACGATGAGTGTGTTGCCAAGGTCGCGCAGGTAAAGGAGAGTGTCAATAAGGCGCTGGTTGTCTCTCTGGTGAAGCCCGATGGAAGGTTCGTCCAAAATGTAAAGCACTCCTACAAGGCTGGAGCCTATTTGAGTCGCGAGCCTGATCCTCTGGGCTTCGCCGCCGGAGAGGGTGGACGCTTTGCGTTCAAGGCTGAGGTAATCAAGACCGACATTCTGCATAAAGCCAAGTCTGGCGTTTATTTCCTTTAGTATCTGATACGCGATTTTATTTTCATTTTTATTAAGTTTTATTTTTTTAAAAAACTGAAGCGAATCTGTTACGGATAACTGCGATAATTCCCAGATGTTAATGCCGCCGGTTCCTCCGATGGTAACGGAAAGCACTTCCGGTTTAAGCCTTTTGCCGCCGCAGTCTTCGCACGGTTTCTGACTCATGAATTTTTCCAGCCAGTCCTTAACGCCCTGCGATTGCGTTTCCAGATAGCGCTTTTTTAGCTCGGCGAGTATTCCCGTAAAACGCGACTGGTATTCAAAATGGCCGGTGCCTTCGCGGTTCACATAACGCACTTTCACTTCGTCGTCGCCGCCGTAAAGGATGGCGTTAACAATTTTTTTCGGCAGTTTGTTAAACGGAGTGTCAAGACTGAAATTATAATGTTTTGACAGCCCTGCAAAGCGGCTGCGGTTCCACGCGCTGTCCGGGTTATATGGAATAACTCCGCCTTCGTTAAAGGACAGGCTGCGGTCGGGGATTACAAGGTCCGGATCAAACTCCAGTTTTGCGCCAAGTCCGGTGCATCCGGGGCAGGCGCCGAACGGGTTGTTGAATGAAAAAAGACGCGGCTGTAAATCGGGAATTGATACGCCGCAGTCAGGACATGAATTCTTCTGTGAAAAAACCTGCTCGCTGTTTTTGCCGTCTTCATTGATCAATACGATCATAAGGCCGTCCGCTGTCTGTACGGCGCTTTCCACGGATTCTGCAAGCCTTGCCCTGATTCCCTTTCCGATTACAAGCCTGTCAACGATAATTTCGATTGAGTGCTTTTTCTGTTTGTCCAGTTTAATGCTTTCATCCAGGTTTACAGGAACTCCGTCTATTCTGGCGCGCGCGAAACCCGCCTTGCGGGCGTCTTCAATAATTTTCTGATGTTCGCCTTTTTTTCCCCGGATTACAGGGGCTAAAAGCTGGATTTTCGTTCCTTCTTTGTACTGCAGGATTGTCTCGATAATTAAATCTACAGGCTGTTCGCGGATTTCCTTGCCGCAGACAGGGCAGTGGGGTATGCCGATTCTTGCGTAGAGAAGACGGTAATAATCGTATATTTCGGTTACTGTGCCGACAGTTGAACGCGGGTTGCGGTGGGTGGTTTTCTGTTCAATGGAAATTGCCGGGGAAAGCCCTTCAATATAGTCCAAATCGGGTTTGTCCATGCGCCCCAGGAACTGACGGGCATAAGCTGAAAGGCTTTCTACATACCGCCTTTGCCCTTCCGCAAAAATAGTGTCAAATGCCAGTGAACTTTTGCCTGACCCGGACAGCCCTGAAATTACGATAAGTCTGTCACGGGGCAGTTCCATGTCGATGTTTTTAAGGTTATGCTCGCGCGCGCCTTTGATGATTAATTTGTCCATATATCGTAAGAATAGCAAAGAGTAGCGAGCAGTGACTAGGGTATGACAATTATGGAATGGGGATTGAAAACATGCTGCATTTTATCTGCGAATTGATTTTTTTCAGTTTTATGATACTATATAACACAATGATAACGGAACAGCAAAATGTCAAGCATAAGAGACCAAAGAGAAGAGTGTTTTTTTCCCTCAGCGGTATACTTCTTTTGGTTTTCACCTGTATTTTAGTATTTATATATACTTCACAGATAAATGTGTTCTGGAAATCGACAGTTGAGCAAATAACGCTGAATACGGAAAAGTATGAAAAAATTATTTATATGTGGTTTTTACCGAAACTGGAAATCACAGGAATGATTTGCAATGATCTGACTTTTTTTGCATTGACAGAGAATAAAGAAATTGAACAGTATTTATCAAAAATAATGGCTGCAAACCCGGTTGTAATAGCGGCATATCTGGCAACAGAAGATAAAAAAATAGTTGCAGGCAACGGACGGCTTATACCTGCGGGATTTGATCCGACAGAACGCGATTGGTACCTGTACGCGCAAAAAAAACCCGGCAGGGCGGTAGTCAGCGAGCCTTATATTGATATTATTACAGGCGGAATGGTTATTACAGTTGCGCAGGCGTTACAGCTCAACAATGGATTAAAAGGCGCAATAGGCATTGATATTTATTTTTCCGAAATAAGCGATTATGTCAGGAGCGTTCATCCGTATTTAAACGGGATGTCATTTTTACTCTCGCATGAGGGGAATATAATTACCCATGCAAACGAAGATTTCCTTCCCAGGAATAAGGATAATTCTGTGGTCTATGTAAAATATTCTGACATTCCCGTAGAAGATATCCGAATGATAAAGACATCCAGCAATAATGTGACTCTGGAGCGTCTTGTTATGAACGGCGTTCCAAAGTATGTGTCAAAGACTGTGATAGGCGATATTAACTGGTATTACGGCACGGAAATCCCCATTTCAGATTTTAATAAAAGCCGTTTAAGCATAGCTTATCCGCTTGTTATTACCCTGTTAATAGGTCTCGGCGTTTTCATCGCCGGCATTATTCTTTATATCCTGCATATTATCACATTGCTGCGATCCGCGGAAGAAATAAAACGCCGCAAATCACTTACAGATATTTTAAACAGAATGGCCGCGTTATTTTTATCCCAAAGCGAAGATACTTTTGAGAATATAATGACCGAAGGCGTAAAGCTATTCGTGGATATGATTGGCATTGACAGAATGTCCGTTTTTCAGAATTCATATATGCAGGAAGGATTGCGCGCAACCCAGGTCTACCGCTGGGACAGGAATTCCGGCGGCACTACAAAACCAAACCCGGTCTTTTACGATTTCGCCTATTCCCAGTATTTTCCTGAATGGGAAAGCATGTTTTTAAACGGCCAATCGGTTAACGGTCCTGTGAATCTTCTGCCGCAGCGCGAAATGGCTGTGCTTAACGCCGTATCCGGCGTTATTTCAGTTTATATCACGCCTGTGTTTTTAAGAAAGGAATTCTGGGGTTTTGTTCTGTATGAGGATCACAAAACCGAGCGGTGTTTTGACGCTGATTTTATGGATATTATGAGTTCCGCGGCTATATTATGCGTCAATACCATCATTCGTCACAAGATGGAACGCGATATAGCCGAACAGATGCGCATGATAGAACTTGTCGGACTCATCGATCCTCTTACAAATATTCCCAACAGAAGGCATTTTGACAATAAAATGAAAGACGAATGGTCGCGCGCCTTCCGCAATAAATTGACGTTCAGTTTATGCATTTTGGATATAGATCATTTTAAAAAATTTAATGATAACTACGGACATCTTCACGGAGACGAAGTGCTGAAACTTGTAGCGCAGATAATAAAAAATTCTCTTAAAAGATCCACGGATTTCGCGGCGCGCTGGGGCGGCGAAGAATTTGCGGTGCTCCTTCCGAATACTGACATTGACGGAGCGCTGAGAATAGCGGAAGACATCCGGTGTAATATAGAGAGCGCGGTTATACCGAATACTGATGAAGCGGGCCAGAAAATAACGATTAGCATTGGCGTCGCAAACGCGACTCCTGTTTCCGGCGGCTTGATTACTGACCTGATCGAACGATCCGATAAAGCGCTTTACGAAGCCAAAAACACGGGCAGAAACAGGGTTTGCTTCTGTCTGTAATTATGGCGCCAGTCCGCGGATAAAAACGTTTTCATTTTTCCTTGCTCTGCGTTAAAAAACAACTATAATATTAGATGTGAAGATATAAATGAAAAAGTTATTTATTGTTTTATTAATTGCAGTCTCCCTTGTTACATGTAAAAAACAGGATGATTCAGGAGGAAATGCCGGTACAGATTTACAGCAAACGATCGCGGCGAATAATATGACGCGCATTTCCGGCGGAATTTTTACAATGGGCAGTCCTGCCGATGAAACGGGGCGTTTGTACAGCGAAGGACCTCAGCATCAGGTTACAATAAGTCCTTTCTTTTTAGGCAAATATGAAGTAACGCAGAAAGAATGGCACAATACTATGGAAACTACGGTACAGCAGCAGAGAGAAAAAAAAATTAACCCGTTTCAGTCTGCAGTAGTCGGTATTGGAGATATTTACCCAATGTATCATGTAAGCTGGTTCGAGGCAATCGATTTCTGCAACAGGCTAAGCAGAAAAGAAAATCTGACTCCCGCTTATACCATAGCCGGCAGGAATGTATTATGGGATAATGACGCGGACGGATACAGATTACCAACAGAAGCCGAATGGGAATACGCCTGCCGCGCCGGTACAACAACAACTTTTTATACAGGCAGCGCGATAAGTGATGATTCCGGCTGGTATGACATGAACAGCGGCCGCAGCCCTCATCCTGTAGGAAGTAAACCCGCAAACGCATGGGGATTATACGATATGCACGGGAATGTCAGTGAATGGTGCTGGGACAGGTACAGTACATCATACAGTAAAAATGACGCAATTAACCCGACAGGCGTTACCTGGGGCTGGAATCGTGTTATACGCGGCGGAAACTGGAGCAGCTCTTCTCAATCAGTCAGATCCGCAGACCGCGGTTTTTATAATCCGACAGACAGGGATAACGGCATTGGTTTCAGGCTGGCGCGGAACGCGCAATAACCTGTTTCCACCCCCTGTCTCCTGAATTAGCCTGAATATTGTAAAATACCGGAAAAATGCCTATAATTAAATAATACTGAATATTATGGACAAAGAGGTAGTTTCTTGTTTAAAGGATTAACACAACGGGTGCAGAGGCTTTTATCCACAGATGCTCAGGAAGAGGCAAAACGTTTCAATTCAGATCAACTTCTGCCTGAGCATATAATAATCGCAATGCTGAAAGACGGCGGCGGCACTGCCTGTAAGGCGCTGCTGTTTCTCAGGATTGATTTGAGCGAATTCAAGCATATCCTTGAAAGTTCAGTTCCCCGCATCCCTGGTCTTATAATAAAAGGCGAAGTGCCGCCTTCAAAACGCACCAAAAGTATGCTTGATATCGCTACGGAAGAAGCAAGAGCCATGGGAAGCGATTTTCTGGGCACAGAGCATATTTTGTTCGCCGCGATGCGCGAGCAGAACTCCAGCGTTCAGGTGTATCTGAACCAGCGCGCCGTAGATACGGATATGATGCGCGTTATTATTCAGACGACATTCAGTCAGAGCGGCTCAAGAAGCGACGACGGGTATGTTCCCGTGGACAAGTTTCAGCCGTATCATGTTCACCGCGAGCGTGTGCCTGTTCATCATAAAAACGGAGTTGAAACCGAACGGCATACCCCGCGCATAAAACCGGCAGTGTATCCCGTACTTACTCCGACTCTTGATAATTTTTCACGCGATCTTACAGCGCTGGCAAGAGCCGGAAAGATCGATCCTGTGATAGGCCGCAAAGCCGAAATTAACCGCACTGTGCGGATACTTGCAAGGCGGACCAAGAACAATCCGATTCTGGTCGGAGAGCCCGGAGTTGGAAAGACAGCGATAGTAGAAGGGTTGGCTCAGTTGCTGGTCAGCGATGATGCGCCGGAAGCCCTGGCGGGAAAACGGATACTCAGTCTTGATATGGGCATGATAGTCGCAGGAACAAAGTACCGGGGCGAATTTGAAGAACGGATAAAAAAAATTCTGCGCGAAGTGAATCAAACGGGAAACATCATTCTTTTTATTGACGAGATACATTCAATAATCGGGGCAGGAGGCGCGGAAGGCACTCTGGACGCGTCCAATATGCTCAAACCAGGCCTTTCCCGCGGCGAGATCCGCTGTATAGGGGCTACGACTCTTTGTGAATACCGGAAGCACTTTGAAAAAGACGCGGCTCTTGAACGGCGTTTTCAGCCTGTAACAGTTGATGAGCCTGATTTTGATGATACGCTGGAAATTCTTAAAGGCATTGTAAAAAAATATGAAGAGCATCACCAGGTTATTTACGCCGAAAAATCAATTACCCTCGCCGCGAAACTCGCGCAGCGCTACATAACAGACCGTTTTATGCCGGATAAGGCGATTGATATTCTTGATGAAGCGGGCGCTATGCGCAAACTGGAAACGCGCGCTGAGCCGCCGGAAATAGCCGGCCTTGAAACCGAAATTGGAAAATTATGCGAAGAGAAAAATATTTATGTAAACGCGCAGGATTATGAACATGCGGCCGAAGTCCGCGATAAAGTCCGCGCGCTGCGGGTACGCCTTGAAGATGCCCACGCCGCCTGGCAGAACGCGTCAATGAATGAGAGGGCGCATGTTACAGAAGATGATGTGCGCCGCGTAGTAATGGAAGCGACAGGAATTCCTGTAATGCATCCGGAAGAACAGGAATCGCAGCGTCTGCTTGTAATCGAAGATGAACTGAAAAAGACCGTAATAGGGCAGGACGAGGCTATATTGCGCATATCGTCGGCGATAAAGCGGTCAAGAGCCGGCGTCTCATCGCCGCGCCGCCCGATGGGTTCTTTCATTTTCCTTGGACCTACGGGAGTGGGAAAGACTCTTCTTGCCAGAAAACTCGCCCAATACCTGTTCGGCAGCGAAGACGCGCTTGTCAGAATCGATATGTCGGATTTTATGGAAAAGCATAACGCTTCACGCCTTACAGGCGCGCCTCCGGGTTATATAGGTTATGAAGAAGGAGGAATGCTCACGGAAAAAATCAGGCGCAATCCATACCGCGTAATTCTTTTTGACGAGATTGAAAAAGCGCATCACGATGTTTTTAACATACTGCTGCAGGTAATGGAAGAAGGCGAACTAAGAGACAGTCTTGGCCATACGGTCAATTTCCGCAACACTGTCATAATAATGACAAGTAACGCGGGGGTAAGGGAGATTTCAAAGGATTCAAGACTCGGTTTTGATTCGGGAAGCGGCCTGATGAGCCAGTCAGAAATAGAAGCCGCGGCTTTGTCCGAAATGCGCAGAATTTTCAATCCGGAATTTATTAACAGGGTAGATGAAACAGTTGTTTTTAATCCCCTTAGCCAGAAACATATCGACGCAATTTTTAACATTGAGCTTGAAGGGCTTTCACGCCGTCTTGGCGAACAGAAATGCTGTCTTAAAGTAACAGACGCCGCAAAAACCTTGCTTGCGGAAAAAGGCTGGGATCCAAAGTTCGG
The DNA here is from genome assembly GCA_031256445.1 of Treponema sp. GTDB lineage: Bacteria > Spirochaetota > Spirochaetia > Treponematales > Breznakiellaceae > WQXQ01. The sequence goes on from JAIRQN010000063.1 coordinate 48,271, forward strand.
CGGAAGATCGCTTCGACGCAGTCTTCAAAAAGAACTGGAGTGTCCTTTGTCCGAATTAATCCTGAAAGGAAGCTGGCAGCCGGGCACTGTCTTTACCGCCGATGCCCAAGACGGCGTCATAAAAATTCATGCTGAAGGTAAAGCTGAAAGTAAAACCGTACAGTAATTTAAATTACTGTACCGGGGTACAGAATCGTATTCTTGGGTATAACGATAATTCCGTCAACTATGTAATAATGACCGTAATTGCCGTCTGTGCGTCTGATATCGTCAACGCCGATTCGGCAGCCTTCGCCTATGCAGACATTTTTGTCAATTATCGCGCCTTTGATTATCGCGCCGCGGCCTATTCCGACATTTGGAATTCTGCTTTCGGCATTTTGCAGCTTTTGAGGTTCGGTTTCATAATAGTCGGCGCCCATACACACAACACCGTTAAGGCTTGAGCCGGTTTCGATGATAGTACGGATACCGACAATTGAATTGGTAATATTGGCATTTGTTATAATACAGCCTTCCGCAGCTATCGACTGATTCATGTTTGAAAAGTTCATTTTTGACGGCGGCAGGTTGCGCATATGGGTGTAAATGGGCTTTTGCTCATCATAAAAATCAAAACGAGGCTTTAATGTTGTTAATTCAAGGTTGGCTTCATAAAAATTCTTGATTGTTCCGATATCTTCCCAGTAGCCGTCATAAATGTAAGCGTTAACCTTCAGTTTACTGATCGCGTTCGGGATTATTTCCTTTCCAAAATCGGTAAGTTCATTGGCAAGACAGTCTTCCATTGCCTTTGCGTTAAAGATATAAATACCCATTGAACCCAGGTAACAATCCTCTTTGTTTTTTCCCTTGAAAAGTTCCGCAGGCGCCATGTAATCGGAAATATCTTTGATCGGGCCAGGTTTTTCCAAAAATTCGGTTATTTGGTTGTTTTTATCCGCTTTTAAAATACCAAGACCGCTCGCGTTTTCCCTGTTTACTCCGGTGCAGGCGATAGAAATTGAAGCGCCTGAATCAATGTGTTTTTTTAATAATTCCTGTAGATCCATACGGTAGAGCTGATCGCCTGAAAGAATCAGGTAATATGACGGACTTTGCGTCCTGAAATGGGAAAAATTCTTGCGGACTGCGTCAGCGGTTCCTTCGTACCAGCCTGAATGTTCCAGTGTCTGTTCCGCCGCCAGGATTTCAACAAAACCCTTGGTAAAAGAGTCGAAAATGTAGGTTTGACCGATATGCAGATGAAGAGATGCCGAATTAAACTGCGTAACTATATAAATTTGCTTTAAATTCGCGTTTATACAGTTAGAAATGGGTATATCTACCAAACGGTACTTCCCGCCAAAAGGAACCGCTGGTTTTGCGCGGGATTGTGTCAACGGAAATAAACGAGTGCCTTTGCCCCCGCCCAAGATTATGGATAATACATCTGACATACCGTACCTCCTGACATTTTCTAAGTTATTGTATTAATCTTTTTATTTTTTGTCGATAGGATCAGACAAAAAATAATAAAAAAAATGATATTTTGAGCGTAAAAATGATCATTATTCATATTCCATGTATGAAAAAAAAAGTATAGGATTAAAAAATGAGCGTTCGCGATAATCTTTTACAGCTTCTTGAGGATCCTGAATTTGCTCCAAATATCGTAATTAACCGGCTTCTGCCTGCGCAGGAAGGCGAATACGCTCCTTTCCCGGAGGATTTGGATTCCAGAATTGTAAACGCCTTGAATAAACGCGGAATTGACCGGATATATTCCCATCAGGCTGAAGTCTGGCGTCTTACCCAAAAGGGCAGGAATGTGGTTGTAGTTACTCCAACGGCCTCCGGCAAGACGCTATGTTACAATTTACCCTGTCTTAATGCCCTTCTGGCTGATGAAAGCGCGCGCTGTCTGTACCTTTTCCCCACAAAGGCGCTTTCCCAGGATCAACAGGCTGAATTAAATGAGATTTCCGGCGGAAATGAAGGGTTAAACCTGAAAATAGCCACTTATGACGGTGATACCCCCGAATCTTTAAGGGTTAGCGCGCGGGATACGGGAAGAATTGTTATTTCCAACCCGGATATGCTTCATACAGGTATACTTCCCAACCATCCCAAGTGGATTAAGTTCTTTTCGCGCCTGAAATATATAGTTATTGACGAAGCTCATGCCTACCGGGGCGTAATGGGAAGTCATGTAGCCAATGTTATCCGGCGGCTGCGGCGCGTAACGGCCTTTTACGGCGCTTTTCCTCAGTTTATTCTCTGTTCAGCGACAATCGCCAACCCAGCCGAGCTTGCGTATTCACTTATAGGCCAGGATGTAGAGCTTGTTGATAAAAACGGCGCGCCGCGGGGAGAAAAACGAATCATCCTTTACAATCCTCCGCTGGTTGACGCGGTGCAGGGCATACGGCGTTCTGTTATAACGGAAAGCCGCCGCTGGATGATAGCTCTGCTTAAAGCGGGGGTAAAAACCATACTTTTCGCCCATTCCCGTATCAGAACGGAAGTGGCCGCCTCCTATGTTAATGAGGATTTGGAAAATATTTACACTGACAATTCCCGCATCAGGGTGGAAGCGTACCGCGGCGGTTTGCTGCCCAATGAGCGCCGGGATATTGAACGCGGCCTTCGCGAAGGGGAAATTCAGGGGGTTGTTTCCACTAACGCGCTGGAGCTTGGAATAGACATCGGCGGGCTTGACGCCTCTGTAGTGGCGGGCTTTCCCGGTTCCTTTAACAGTTTTTGGCAGCAGTCGGGCCGCGCCGGCAGAAGGGGCGGCACATCTGTTTCTGTTTTTATAGCAAGCGTATCGCCAATCGATCAGTTTATAATGAATGATCCCGAATGGTTCTTCCGCAAAAGTGCCGAAGAAGCCCGCATTGACCCCGATAACCCTTATATATTGACAGATCATGTAAAATGCGCGTGTTTCGAGCTTCCCTTTATTGATAAGCAGTTAAAAGAGAGCTTTGGCGGCAACGCTAAAGAGGCGCTGGAGTATCTGGAAGAAGCCGGTATCGTAAGGCACGCGGGCGGCAAGTGGCATTGGGCGGATCGATCCTTCCCCGCCGAGGGAGTGAGCCTTCGCAGCGCGAGCGCGGATAATATCGTCATTATTGACGTAACAGACGGCAGGAACGCCGTTATCGGGGAGATGGATCGTCCAAGCGCGAAGGAAATGCTCTTTGTTAACGCTGTGTACATTCACCGCGGCCGGCAGTATATGGTTGAAAGACTGGATGTTGAGAACAGGAAATGCCATGTCCGCGAAGCCGATGTCAATTATTTTACAGACGGGCTTGTCAAGACAGATATTCAAGTGCTGTCAGAGGATGAGAAGCGGAGAATAGAAACAAACCTGGAAGCCGTGCTTGGCGATGTTTTGGTGCGTTCGCAGGTTACGAAATTCAAGAAACTGCGCTTCCGTACCCATGAAAATATCGGTTACGGTGACATTACGCTGCCGGAGGAGGAAATGCAGACACGCTGCCTGGCTCTTCTCTTCGCGCCGGATACATCCAGCGGGAAGGCGCTGGCTGCGATGGACGAGCAGAAAATCGCGGAAGCGCTCTGCGGCGCGGGTACGCTGATACGCAATATCGCGCCCATTTTCCTGTTATGCGATCCGCGCGATTTGGGAATTGCCGAACGCGTTAAAGATCCTCACTTTGGAGTTCCGGCGCTTTATATCTACGATAAATATCCTGGCGGCACCGGCCTTACGGAGAGTCTTTCAAACCGGATTGAGACGCTGTTCCATGCCATTGGGGAGGCGATAGAAAACTGCCCGTGTAAAAACGGCTGCCCTTCATGCGTAGGGCCAGGCGGGAATAAAAAGACTGCTTCAATATTAATAAAAGCGGCTGGCAATTATCCTTGATACGAATTTATTTCCTTTTATATAAAACCGCAGTTCAAGTTCCTTGCCGGCTGAAAGACCTATTCTTGCGGCGGAAACAATTTCCGGTTTTGCGCGGTTATTTAAAATATGAACCGGGCCGTCAATTAAAGACAGATTGTTGTGCCTGCGGGTGATGCCGAAAGCCTGCGTCAGTTTGCCGGGGCCATTACAGAGGTTCTCAATTTTTTTTGTTTTGCGCCTTTTCTGCATTAATTCAATACCCTGCACAGGCTCAAGGGCCCGGATAAGCACAGCTTCGCCTTCGCCCTCTTTTCCCGAAACAATATTAAGGCAATGGTACATTCCGTAAATCAGGTAAACATAAGTGCGTCCCGCAGGACCGAACATCGGCGCGTTGCGTTCTGTAAGCCCGCATCCTGCGTGGCAGCCGGGGTCGTCATGGTACAGGTACGCTTCAGTTTCTACAATGATTCCCTTTAATTTGCCGAATGTAAGGTATTTGCCCAACAGTGATTTTGCAAGTTCTACGGTAGGCTGCCTGAAAAACTTCTTCCCTGAAATGTTATTGCTCATTGTTATTTATGATATAATATATTTTTATTTTTTAACAATGAATCATACCTTTGATTAATATGGAATTCACATTATAAATCCGTGTTAACACGCGGAGAAAGGCAATTTAATTGGCAAATTTAAGAGACAGGTTAAAAAGGATACAGGAACTCAAACAAACAGAAACCGCGCGGCAGGCAGTTGCTTTACCGGCGCAAACTGAATGCGATTCATCTGACGGCGTTAATGAGCTGAAGAACAGGGGCTGGGATGCATGCGGTTTTAAGACAATGAAAAGGAAAGTGAATGTTCCTTCTCCGTTTAAATCAATAAAGAGCCTGCCTGCGGCATTGGCAGTGCTGGTTCCTGATTTGGCGGGAAGGGATATTCCGCTGCCGGGAGATTTTCTTTTTTTCGATTTGGAAACAACAGGGCTTTCAGGCGGAGCGGGAACGGCCGCCTTTCTCGCAGCGTTTGGGAAGTTAAAAACAGGCAAATTGCAAATAACCCAATACCTGCTTTTGGATTATCCCGGCGAAAATGATTTTCTGGAAGCTGTTCTGCAAGAATTTAAAAATGAGCAATCGGTAATAGTTACTTATAACGGCAAATGTTTTGATTCCCAAATCCTGAGAACGCGCTGCCTTATGAACGCGATTAAGCCGCCTTTTTATTTTCACGCCGACCTTCTGCATCCGGCAAGGCGGCTTTGGAAAAATATTATTTTAGGCTGCAGCCAGGCTTCGATAGAGGCAAAAATCCTTGGTATTGACCGCGGTGATGATATCCCCGGCGCGCTGGCTCCGGAAATCTGGTTTGAATTTTTAAAAACCGGCAGGATTGAACGTTTGACCGGTATCTGCGATCACAATTGCGCTGATATAGCGGGTCTTGCTTCCATTCTGGCGGAAATTGCGCGTATAGCATCAGATCCCGCCGCCGCCGGCAATTACGATATAGAGCGTCTGTCCCTGTACTGGCGCGGTTTTATCCGCCGCCGGGAAAGAAATTCCAGGTCTGGCGAAAAATCTCCTGACGGCGGCAGTTTCGCCGGTTTACGCCTGACAGGAGAAAAACTTTTGCGCCTTGCCGCCGATAAAAATTCCGGGTGCGCCGCTTATGTTTATTCTTATGACCTTATGAGAAAAGGAAATTACAGCGAAGCTTTTAAATATATAGACCGCGGATTAAAACTTTTTGAGGAAGGGACTGTCCTGCATGATAAATTACTGCGCAGAAAAGAAAGATTAATAAAAAAAATAAATTTAAAATAATGAATGGTATGAACCCCTTCGGTGACTGCGCTCGTTCGGTCATGTCCGAGTAAACTCGGGCACGACTCTCACTTCGCTTGTCAATCAGTCGTTAAGGCCTTTAATCCGTTCCATCTGGCCACGAAAAAACGCTGAAGATCCGCCGCGGCGGTCAATTTCGGCCTGCATCTTTTGACGCACCGCTTCGGCAAAGTCCCGGATGGAATCAACTGATAATTCTCCGTTTTCACCGCGTTTTACATAACAGGAAGGGTATTCAGGATCGAGCGCAACGAGTGTTTCAAATGGTATTGAACGGCCCAGGAATGACCAGGGGCGGAAAGGGCCATCCGAAAAAACAGTTACAAGAGGCACTACAGGAATATCCAGCTCGGCGGCAAGCCTGAACGCGCCTGTTTTAAACGGGCGAATTTTCTGGTTATATAAAAAACATTCGCCTTCCGGGTAAAAGTGAATGAATCTTTGGTATTTAAAAGAATGTCCGCAAATTTCCATTATTTTCCTGAAGCCGGTTTTGCCTCTTGGTACAGGAACCCCTCCCAGCAATCTTGTAAATGTTCCCAGAAATGGAAACTCAACTGTGGACTCCAGCAATGTCTGATAAATAAAACGCGGAAATATAAGTATTCCAATTTTTACAGGATCAAGAAAAGTAGTGTGATTTGACACTGAAATTCCCCTGCGAATTCCGTATACCTTGAAACGGTTCTTATAACGTGTAAAAAACTGCATATGGTTTATGCAAACCGCAATCGGAGCAATGCTGAAAATGGTCAGGGCAGTCGCGAGCCTGAACGGAAGTGAAAGATCAATTACAGGGCGTCCGTGTTTGTATGGCATCAGCTGACCTTTCTGTCCTTCCACAGGAATCCTCTGCCGGAAACTGTCCTGAACCATGACCATGCAGCCATATACAGAAGGTTCAGATACAATAAAGGCCACAGAAAACCGTACCACCAGTTAAGCCGCTGCCCCAAAAACATGAACAGCCATGTTAAAGTGTTAAGCGCGTTTACTATTAAAATATGCAAAAACCAGGGGCTGTCTGTTATAAAACATCCAATAAAAAGCGCAAATGGAAGGAAAAGAAAGAACAAAACGGCTATGGCAATAAAAAAAATAACAAGCGTGTTTTTTCCAAGAAAATCAAAAATGTTTTTTCCAATGCCTTCAATGGCGCCTTTGTAACCATTGTACATCCTGCAGCTTACATATTCTGTTATATCCAGAAAACGGGTAGAGTAGCCTTTTCGTTTAACGTTGCGGGACATATAAATATCTTCGGAGGTTTTCTTTTTGAATGCTTCGCATCCTCCTGCCGCGAAGAAAACATCGCGTTTAATGGCGATATACTGGCCTATTGCGGCGGAAAAATGGCTTAATTTTGAATAACGGTTTAAAAACAGAGGTATAAAAAAACCTGTTAAAAAGAACATTAAGGGAACCGTTATTACTTCTCCGAATGTCTGAAATATCTGTCCGATATAGCCGGAGATCATGTCTACGTTAAGGCGGACCATGTTTGTTACTGCCCAGGAAATGCTTGCAGGGTTGTGAACTGTATCGGCGTCGGTCAGTAAAAGTATTTCGCCTTTTGCCTGAAAGGATAACTGGTGCAGGGCAAAAGGTTTTCCGAACCAGTCATCCGGCAGGGGCTTTCCGTTAAAAACGCGCACTCTTGGATCTTCTTTTGCGATACGATCAAGGATTTTTCCGGTATTATCGGTTGAGTTATCGTTAATAACAAGAATCTCATAATTTTCATAATGTTGGTTGCGCAGCGAGTTAAGGCAGCGTTCTATATTCCTTTCTTCATTTCTGGCGGGAATTAAAACCGAAACGAGCGGACCGTTAAAAATCTCCGGTCCGTGCGTAAAACGCCACATTTCATAATGATTTGCAAGGGACAATATAAAAAAGTAAGAAGCCACGACTATCAGCGTGTAATAATAATAAGGGCTAAGAAGAAGAGCCAGATATTCCAACATTTGCTTACCCCGGGGTTACCGCTTTTTTTCAAGCAATGAATTTATATATTTATTTGTAGGATAAATCGCAAGGGCTTTATTAAACCATTCTCCCGACTGCGCCTGGTTCTTCTGCTGCATATAGGCGTACCCAATTCCCGAATATACGTTAAACTGATCATCTTTATCCATATTGCATTCAGTTATAATGGCGCTCATCATTTCAATTCCTCTTTTATAATTATGAAACGGAGAAGGAGCGTAAACCCAGCGGGCTGCGATCATAATCCTTGCCGCCGCGTTTTTATTGTCAATGGCCGCGGCGTTCTTTGAATATTTCTCAACATTTAAACCGTTGGCTATAACAAAGGAAGTTGAACGCACAATGCAGGCCTGCGAAAGGTTTTCAGCTAACATCTGCCATCCTTCGGCGCTTTTCCGGATATCCAGTGCCCTTTCCGCCATTTTCATGCCTTCGGTGAAGTGTCTGTCCGCTTCTTCCTTTCGTTCCTCAAACAGATAAGCTCTGCCCATCATATATTCGCAGCGGGAAAGCATAATATACTGATCGGCTCCGGAAAGGGATGTCTTTGCTTTGCCGGAAATTTCCCTGTAAACAGACGCGATTTCATCGGCGGTTAATTGCTGTTCATAAATTGCTTCCCTAAGAGGAATAAACCAGCCTGGCAGCGTTTCGCCGAAAACGCAGACACCGGGGACAAGCAGTAAAAAAACAAGATGCATTTTCATATAATAAATATATCTCTTTCAATAAAAAAAAACTACATGGGATCGCTTACGATTGAATATTTTTTTAATATAAACTATAGTACTTTTGAAATATCATGTACGATTACATTGCTCCCTGGAAAATCAAAGTATTTCAGGCGCTTGGCGTTATTTTAAGCGAGGCGGGCATAAAAGAAGAAATTGATCCATCCGCGGTTATAGCGGAAATTCCGCCAAATCCGGAAATGGGAGACATTGGTTTTCCAATGTTCAGTTATGCAAAAATATTGCGGAAAGGACCCGCCCAGATTGCGCAAATGGCCGCTGATAAAATCGCTTCCCCGCAAGAGCCGGGTACTGTGCAGGCGCAGGGACCGTATCTTAATGTAAAACTTGATCGCGGCGCTGCCGCAAAAGCTATACTGAACGCTGTCATTCCGCAGGGGAGCGGCTCAGAAGACGACTGCGGTTTTGATTTTGGAAAACCAGGGCCGCTATCCGGCAAAAAAGTGATGGTGGAGTTTTCAAGCCCGAATACGAACAAACCCCTGCATCTTGGTCATTTAAGAAATAACGTACTGGGGGAGAGCATATCACGTATAATCGCCTCATGCGGGGCGCAGGTGCAAAAGGTCTGCATTATAAACGACCGCGGCATACATATCTGCAAATCAATGCTTGCCTATAAAGAACACGGGCAGGGAAAAACCCCTGAATCCGAAGGCGTAAAGAGCGACCGTTTTGTAGGCGATTGGTATGTCTTGTTCTGCGGTAATGTGGAAAAAGAGGCGCAGCCGCTGATAGACGGCGGGGCGGAAAAGGAAACTGCGGAAGCAAATACGCCGACGATGAAAAGAGCGCAGGATATGTTACGCAAATGGGAAGCCGGCGACAGTGAAACTGTCGAGTTATGGAAAAAAATGAACAAGTGGTCGATTGAAGGAATGAAAAAAACCTACGAACGCACAGATGTTTCGTTTGATAAATACTACTTTGAAAGTGAAACATACATGCTTGGCAAGGATGAAATTTTAAAAGGTCTTGAGAAGGGCATTTTCTTCCGGCAGGAAGACGGCTCTGTCGCTGTAGATTTAACAGAAGAAAAACTTGATAAAAAGATTCTTTTAAGGAGCGACGGAACTTCAATTTATATAACGCAGGATTTCGGCACTGCTATTTACAGGCATAAAGACTGGCCGTTTGATCAGCTTATTTATGTAGTCGGCTCTGAACAGCAGTACCACTTTAAAGTGTTGTTTATCCTGCTTGAAAAATTGGGCTACTCATGGGCGAAAAACCTTCATCATCTTTCATACGGCATGGTGAACCTTCCCGAAGGAAGAATGAAAAGCCGCAAAGGAACCGTAGTTGACGCCGATGATTTGATCGACTCCCTTCGCGATCTGGCGCTTGCGGAAATCAGGGAAAAGGGCAGGGAAGAAGAAGTAGGCAATCCGGATGAAGTTGCCGAAAAAATCGCGCTTGGCGCCCTTCATTATTACCTTATCCAGACGAGCCCTGTTAAAGACATGTTATACGATCCAAAGGAATCGCTTTCCTTTACAGGGAACACAGGCCCGTATCTGCAATATATGGGCGCGCGAATTTCCTCCATGCTGCGTAAGAGCGGACAGGGATCAGGAACCAGGGAGCAGGGAGCAGGGGATATGGATTTTACTTTGCTCATAACTGATGTCGAGTGGGATGTGATTAAAACCATTGCGGCATACCCCGGCGCGGTAAGCGAAGCGGCCTTAAACCTTGATCCCTCGCGTATTGCGGGATACCTCTACGAGTTATCCAAAGCGTTCAGCCGTTTTTACCATGAGTGCCCGATTTTAAACTGCGAAGATCCGGCTCTGTCAAAGGCAAGGCTTTGTCTTTCCAGCGCAGTAATGCTCGTATTAAAAGACGCGTTTCACCTTGCATGTATTCCTTTTTTGGAAACAATGTAACGCCGGCGTTTTTCACGGATTAAGAAAAGCCAGTGATACAGAGCCGTGATTAAAATATAATGTCGCGCTGTCTGTTTTTAAGATGCAGCGCCCGGCGGGATCAATTCCCTCAAATATTCCGCGCGCCAGTATTTTTCCGGATTTATCGGCGGAGAAATTATCATTGCTGCTGTCAGGTTCAATAACTACAGTTTTTGCTCCGATGCAGTCAGTCATGGAATTCCATTCGGCGGCAAGCGCCCTGTTTCCCTGAGAATACGCCGCGGTTGATAAAAATGTTTTTTTTACTGTTTCAATTTCATTCAGTATTTTGGCCAGAATATCCCGCCGTGAAAGCGGATGACCGGTTATTTCCGCGCAACTTGCGGCTTTTCCTGAAGGGACGGCGTTATTGACATTTACTCCGATACCGCCGCAAATCCATGAAATAATATCTCCTTCTCCGGAAATCTCTGTGGTAATGCCGGCGATCTTCCGTCTGTTCATGTAGACGTCATTCGGCCAGCGCAGGAACGCCTGTTTGCCGCAGACAGATGTAACAGATCGTGTAACCGCTATTTGCATTATCAGCGAGAGTAAAGTGTAATCCGCTACAGAAAGGCGCGGGCGTTCGACAACTGAAAAGAAAAGCCCTCCCTGTCTTGAAACCCATGTTCTTCCGTTTCTTCCCCTGCCCGCGTTTTGTTTTTCAGCGCAAACCACGCAGTTGTTCACTCCGCGAAGCGCCAGTTCCCTTGCCCTGTCCATTGTGCTGCCGGTATTTTTAAAATGATAAAAAAGAGATTCCTTTTCCCCGAATTCCCACGGATATAAAAAATCCCTTTCTTTTTTTGGATCAAGAAGGTATCCTTTTTCTCCTGTTTCAATTGAATAGCCCGCTTCAATAAGAGCCTGCGCGGCTTTCCAGACAGCGACGCGCGATATGCCAAGTTTCTTTGCCAGAACGCTGCCGCTGACAGATATTCCGTGTTTTTCCCTTAATGAGGCAAGCAGTTTCGCTTTACTTGATATCATAAATTTCCCCTACCTGAAAATATTATACCACGGGATGTCATTTTTAAGGCAGTTTGTCCATAATGTGTCTGCATTATAGACAAACTCTAATTAATAAATTCACGGATTATTTGCTCCTTGCTTCCAGCGCTTTGGCTTTTTGAGCCGCTTTTTCAAAGCTCAGCGATATTAAAATTAAAACCATATTTTTTATTTTTAAAATTCCCTGTTTGCCGCGGCGGGCTTTCCATGCCAGATCAATGTTTGCCCATGTTTCAAAAATTTGCGGGATAAAGCAGAGGAAAAGTGAAATTGTCCGGGAAAAAACAGGCTTTGATAAAATTCTTTTTCCGAAAAACGGCATATATGAAAGGAAACGCCTTATCGCGGTTTCTGTAAAATTTAAGCTGTCTCTGATTTCTATGGAAGTTGTAGTGCGGAACAGCAAAGCGGAAATTTGCACAATAACCGCAAGGCGGAGCGCGATGCGCAGGAATTCAGGACGGGGAAGCAGGATAGCGGAATGGATGGCGTCGGGTGAAAAGCGAAGAGAGAAGAGCGAAGAGAAAACAGAGAGCGCGTACATGACAAGGGCGTAAAAGGCGGCAGGTTTTATATCTGTTAATTGTTCGCGTAATGAAAATCCGCAGATAAGAGCCGTAATAAAAAAAATAACAATGCCGGCGGAAAGCCAATGTGAAGGCAGCGGCACGCAAAAGACAGAGAATGACAGCAAAAGAATTAATTTTAACAATGCGGGCAGTTTATGAAGAGGGCCTTTTTTTGTTCTATATTTAAAAACAGTTTGCGTTCCGCTCACCATAAGAGAGCTCCCAGTTCACAGGCGCAATTACTCAGAGGATGATGAATGCCCCATTCTTCAAGGTTCAGCGAAAGCGCCTGCGCGGCTGTTCCGTCAAAGACCTTCTTTCCCTGAAACAACACAATAAATTGATCCGCCAAAGAAAGGCATTTTTCCAGTTCATGCGTAAGTATCAGGAGTGTTTTTTCACCGGCGATTAATTTTTTAAAAAGCCCGTTTACCTGTACAATGCCGGGGTAGTCCAGATTCGCGTATGGCTCGTCAAAAATAATTATATCGGCGTTCATGGCAAGAACTCCCGCGGCGGCCAAACGGCGCTTTTCTCCGCCTGAAAGCGAACGCGCGGGAAATTCCTCTCTGCCTGAAAGGCCTGTCTGCTCAAGGGCGGAATCAACCAGCGCTTTAATTTCTTTTTTTGATATTCCGGAATTCGCAGGTCCGAAAGCGGTATCTTCACGCACTGTTTCGCCGAGTATCTGAGCGTCCGGTTCCTGAAACACAAGTCCTGTTTTACCGGCAACGTTTACAGTTCCTGAAGTAGGTTCTTCAAGACCCGCGATAATGGACATTAAAAGACTTTTTCCGGAACCGTTAGCTCCCGCGATAATCACGCACATGCCGCTTTTGATAACAAGGGAAACATCTTCAAGAGCGTAGAAAAAACCGCCGTGCGCTTGCCTGTTCGCCGTTAAATGTTCATCGTAAACTGGAAAACGTTTGGTTATGTTTTCAAGCGTTATCGCGTTATTTTTCATTTTGCTTCCGGATTTATATAGCGGGCCGCAATTGGGCGCAGCTTAAGGGCGAGAGGAACGCTTGCGGCAAGCTTTATTAAATCGCCAGGGATAAAAGGCAGAAAACCGGCGGCCATTGCCGCGGGGAATGTGATTGAATTAAGACGCATCATATAGAAAACTCCGCAAAACAGAATAATTGAAAAGCCTGCCGCGGATGCTGCGGTAATCCTTAAAAGCAACAGAGCGTTTGCTTTTTTTTCGCCGGTTTTTGGCTTTCCGCAGATAAGGCCCGCGGCAAGGCTTGCGAAAAAATAACCGGCAAGATAACCTCCAAGCGGGGTATTAAAAACGCCAATCCCTCCGCCGATAACAAATACCGGGATTCCAATTAACCCCGCGGCGAGAAAAACAAGAACCGCAAGACCGCCGTAAATTCCGCCAAGGACAGTTCCGGCAAGAACAACAAAAAGATTTTTAAGCACGACAGGTATAACGCCGATTGGAATAATAAAAAAACCAGACACTGCGATCAACGCCGCGAAAACGACAGAAAAAATATAACGGTTTCCGGAATACTTTAAGGATGCCTTCATGTTAACCTAAATATTACCACGGTTAACGGTATATTGTCAAATTATACTTTCTTTTTTCTGAACGCTTCAAGGCATTCGCGTCTGAAGATGACAACAGAAAGCCCGCGGTGTTCTATCTCAAGGCGCAGTTTGGCGGCGTTATCGTCAACAAGACCTGGTTTCGCTTCGAGTTCCAGAAGATGCTCCGGGTTTACCCCGCAGCCAAGCAAAAGGTTTTTTAATTTTGCGGAAGGCAGAATACAAGGCTGGCAGCCGGTCATCGCTACGCTGGAATTGTCCAGAATAATGAGAGTCATCGGAATGTCAGCTTCTACAGCGTCAATCAGGGGAGTTATTCCTGAGTGTATAAAAGTTGAGTCGCCAATTACCGCAAGCGCGTGCTTAAGCCCTGCGTCAGAAGCGCCTTTCGCCATGCCGACACAGGCTCCCATACAGACAATGCTTTCAATGGCGGAAAGCGGGGGGGCGGCGCCAAGGGAATAACAGCCGATATCTGAGTTTATTCCAACATCGGGATGATCCGGCCGCGGATCAATTGCGGCGACTGCTTTTTTAATCGCGCCGTAACTGTCACAGTGAGGGCATCCATGACACAGTTGAGGCGGCCGCTGCGGAAGCTGCGCGCCGTTGAATTTTATGCCTTTTCTGGGCGGCAGCCCAAGCGCCTGCCTTACATTGTCAGGGTCAAGCTCCCCGCATTGAATAATGGGCTTTACGCTGCCGCCTGCGATGCCAAAGAGCTTTTGCGAAATGAAAGGCTGGCCCTCTTCGATGACAAGAACCTCGTCAGCGGATGAACAGAGTTTTTTGATTTTTTCTTCAGGCAGCGGATAGGCTCCAATGTGAAAGTGAAGCGGCGCGCTTTTGCCCTGTTTTTTTCTAAAAGCCAGAAAATCTTCAAGGTTTTCTTCGTAGTAATTGCCGCCAAGCCCGGACGTAATAATTGCCAGATCGTCATTGGAAGAAGCGGGAATGCCCAGTTTATTAACCGGGTGGTTTGCTGACCATTTTTGAAACAGCTTTTGCTTTTCAATAAGTTGCGCGTAATTTTTTCGCGCGAAGGCGGGAAGCAGCATCCAGCGGGTTTTTTCTGTTGTTTTACAAACCGGATTCTGTTTTTTTTGTTTTCCCGTAACAACGGCGGCTCTCGCGTGCGATAAGCGCGTAACAAGGCGCAGAAGAACCGGAATTTGGTATTTTTCCGATACGTCAAACGCTTCGCGTGTCATGTCGTAAGCTTCCTGTTGATTGCGCGGTTCAAGACACGGAATCATCGCGAAGTCCGCGTAAAAGCGGGAATCCTGTTCATTCTGCGAGCTGTGCATTCCGGGATCGTCGGCAACAGCTATTACAAGGCCGCCTTTTATTCCCAGAAGCGCCGAGTTTATAAAAGGGTCCGCCGCAACATTTAAACCGACGTGTTTCATTGTTACGATTGAGCGGCGTCCTGCGAATGAAACGCCAAGAGCGGCTTCCAGCGCTGTTTTTTCATTTGAGCACCAGCGCGCGGTATGGCTGCCTTTTTCCGCTTCGTCTATCAAACACTGCAGAATTTCCGTGGATGGAGTTCCCGGATAGCCGTACGCCGCGCTTATGCCGGCGTGAATTGCACCTAACGCGACAGCCTCGTCGCCCAGCAGGGCCGATTTTTCAATGCTCATTTTTATTCCCGGATTAATTTACCCTTTCGACATATTCGTTTGTTTCGGTATTTACAAGTATTCTTTCGCCCTGTTTAATGAAAAGCGGGACGCGCACAGTAAGACCGGTTTCAGTAACTACAGGTTTTGTGGCTCCTGTCGCAGTGTCGCCTTTAATATAATTTTCACTTTCAGCTACAGTAAAAATTACCTTGTACGGAATGCTTATATCAATTACTTTTCCTTCCCAGATTGTCAAATCGTAAACGTTTCCTTCCAGCAGATAAAATTTCTTGTCAGGATTTTCGGACATTAAAACTTCGTATTGTTCAAAAGACTCGTTATCCATAAAGTGATAATTATCCATATCTGAATATTGATACTGGCAGGAATGAAGTTCAACCTGCGCGTCTTCGACTTCCTGCTGGGTAGGAATTGTAAGGCTTAAAACGGAACCGTCTTTAATGCTTTTCATTTTTACTCTGGCAACGGCAGTTCCCTTTCCCGGATTGTGAAATTCCCTGTCCACTACAAGGTACGGCTGCCCTTTTTGCAGAAGGCATGAACCTTTTACTATATCTCCGCCTCTTATCATTTCTTTCCTCGTTTAATTATGTCTATGACAGCTTAGCAAAAATTGAAAATTTTGTGAAGCCAGCGGTCTTATGAGTCAGTTCTTCCAGTAGCCTTCGTCTACCAGAAATTTCCTGCTCAGGGCAAGGCTTTCAAACGGGTCTTTAAGGAAATCGCCGTCCTGCTCAATTACCGCGCAGGGGATGCCGTATTGATCGCATCTTGAGAATATGGCGGGCCAATTAAGGTTTCCCTGGCCTATTTCCGCGAATTGGCGCTGACGGGCGCAGACGCGGTAGTCCTTCAGGTGAAGGATTCTTATTCTGTTTTTTAGTTTATCCATATATTCGCAAGGATCCTTTCCGCCTGCCTGAACCCAGAAAACATCAAGGGTAAACTCGCATTTGGGACATTCTTCGATTAACCTGTCCATTGCGCATACACCGTTGAATTTCATGAACTCCAGCTCGTGATTATGATAACCAAATCCAAGACCGGTACCGTCCAGCTGATCGCAAATCTCGTTTACTTTTTTGATAAAGCCGGTATAGCCGTCATAGGTATCGGGATAGATATTCGGTTTTATGCCGATGCCGATCTGACCGCAGCCCAGAACCTTGTGCTCTTCGATTAACCTGGCAAGTTCGTCTTTATCGGCGACGCGTTCCCAGGGGGAATGGGTTCCAACCGCCTGTATGCCGTTATCCTTAAGCATCGCGGCAAGCTCGTTATTGTCAATTGGGCCGTTCCCGGAAAGCTGAACCATATCAAAGCCCATTTCTTTAATGCGTTTCAAAGACGAGTTGATTTCTTTTGGAGTCTTTAAATACTCCCGTACTGTATACATCTGAACGCCGATTTTCATAATGTTTTACTCCTTCTTTTATTTAGTTCCGATAAAAACAGATCTTCATCAAACGGTATATCTATTGTCCTGTCCAGCCAGCCTGAAAGGTGCATTGCGTTGGAAAGGATAAGGGCGTTTATGCCTTCCTGCCCTTCGGCGACAAGAGGCTCTCCCCGCAGAATGCGTCCTGCGAATGAGCGCATAACGGCAGCATGTTCGCCGCCTTGCTGCGCGGGCAATTTCGCCGCATTCTGTTCCGTATTTTCCATTTCCGGTTCTTCCATTGTACATGCGGGAGCGGCGAATCTTTCCCGGGATGTTCTGCAGAAATCCCGCGAATTTGTTTCCAGACGGTAAACGGTCAGCCTGTTTCCGCCGTCGTTTACAATCTTTCCTTTTTCCATGCTTATTTCAAACCGGTTGGTTCCGGGAGCTTCTCCCGTGCTTGTAATAAATGTGCCTGTGGCTCCGCCTGAGTATTCAAGATAGGCTGTAACATCGTCTTCTACTTCGATATTGTGAAATTTACCGTTATGGCAAAATGCGCGGACTTTATCCGGCATTCCGCAGATCCATTGAAACAGATCAAGCTGATGTGGGCACTGATTAAGAAGGACGCCTCCGCCTTCCCCGTCCCATGTTCCTCTCCAGCCGCCTGATGAATAATACGCGTCTGTGCGGAACCAGTTTGTAATAATCCAGCTTGTCCGTATTATTTTTCCAAAACTGCCGTTTGTGACCAGCTCGTGCATTTTTTTGTAATAGCTGTTCGTGCGCTGATTGAACATCATCGCGAAGACTTTTCCGCTTTTGGCGGCAGTTTCATTCATCCGGCGCACCTGTTTTGTGTATACTCCGGCAGGTTTTTCGCATAAAACATGAAGGCCGGCTTCCAGCGCTTCTATTGATATGTCAGGGTGCAGGTAATGGGGAACAGCGACAAGAACAGCGTCCGCGCCGCTTTTTTTTATAAGATCGCTGGCGTTCTCATAGACAGGAAACTCCGATCCAAGAGACTCTCTGACCCAGGATATTCTTTCCGGCATGCTGTCCGCGACAGCGGTAAGCGCGATATCCGGAACATGCCCTTCGATAATTGTTTTCGCATGAGCCGCGCCGATATTGCCGGCGCCGATAATGCCAAGTTTTACTTTCCCCATAAATAATTATAATAGCGGACAGTTTTAGTGTCTAGCCAATAATATTTGATATTGATATTATAGCTGAGTGAAGACCTCAGACAGTGTTTATGGCGAAAAATGGATGTATGCGGCTTTAATGTCCTTTCTTGTTCCGTCTCTGCGTCCGGCTTTTGGCAGGTGCGTTCCATCAATTTTTTTTAATTTTTTTTATCGCCAGTATCACGCGGCTTTTTTTAAGGGCAGAATAAAGGTAACAGGCGTAGATCATCCTCTTGATGAAAAAATTCCGTTTAACCCCGCGTGGGTAACAATATATCTTGATTTTATTTATTACTGGATACGGATGCTTTCATTTTTTTTACGGCGTTACGGGCGTAAATCGTATGCCCATGTAAAGGACTTTATATTTTCCATGGGAAAGCTTTACGCGTACGCCGCGGAGGTTTACAGCAAAAACATGTCAACAACAAAACGTCCTTTTTACATAGCCCGTCCGCGTTTTTTTTTAATTCATCTGGTTGATCCGCATCTGATGTGCATACCGAGTCTTCATGTAATGGTAGTAATCCACACATTCACAATGTTTGAAAAGATCGCAAGGTCTTTGGGAGACGGGTATGAATTAAAGGAACAGGCCGCCGAAATGAAGCAGGGCGCTCTTGCGATCAGCGCGGCTATTCTGTTCGTCAAACAGCACAGCGTTAACTGCATTTCCGCCGCGATGTACGCGATGACATCCTATAATTATAGTCTTTTTCCTCCCGAAGAAGCCAAAGCCTTTACGGATCTTCTTTTCTCTGCGGCGCCTTCATCTCTGGTGATGCCGAAAGGATGCGGCGTTCATCCTGCCGCCGCTCCTTCCATAAGAATCCCGCAGGAGGATCAGGCGCAGATTAAAGCGCATATTTTTTCCTTATACAACCGTTTCCTTGAAGAAGGAAAATCCGCTAAATCCTGGGAAGAGCCTCTGCTGAATTTTTTAAAAACATACAAACTATTTAATTAACTTCATAAAGTCCGTCCATAGATTGTCAATATAGGGCGGATCGGCTGTTACGTGAACAATTTCAGTTTTGTTTAACGGATCGGGAAATGAAAGAGAACGCGCGTGCAGTCTTATGCCGCCGTCTTTTTCACTGCGTTTCGCTCCGTATTTCAGGTCTCCCTTTACGGGCATGCCCTCCATTGCAAACTGCGCTCTTATCTGATGATGCCTGCCGGTTATAAGATCGATCTCTGAAAACAGATAATTGTCCCCTTTGCCGATTATTTTATAGCGAAGGGACGCCTTTTTGCAATCCTGCGCGCTTTCGTAATAAACCAGCGATTTGTTTAATTTTTTATTGATTTCTATCCAGTGAACGAGTTCTGTGTATTCACCGCAAGTGTCAGGAAGCTGCGGGGGTTTTTCCGTTATGGCCCAATAATGCTTTTTAATCAACGGAGAGCCTTTCTCGGAGAAAACGGAATTTAAGAATACAAGAGAATCCTGCGTTAACGCGAAAATGGCGCAGCCTGTTACGGGAACGTCAACTCTGTTAACAGCCTCAATTAATTGAGTGTCAGCCGGCAATACGGCTTTTAGTTCACGCGGCAGGCTTACAATTTGGCGAACTGCGCCTTCTGTCGCCTCTCCTTTCAGTTTATTGACAACAACGCATTCCGTACTCTGGTACAGTATTCTCGAAGATAAAGGAATATTTTCCTGTTCGGTGAAGTTATTCATTGATTAATCCCATTCGTAGTTTTTCATATATTACCCTGCCTGCGGCTTCGCGCAGCCTTTCTCTTGAAAGACTGCCGTCATCAAGAGCGGAAATAAAAGCCTCGTGCGTACGCTTCAGATCCCTGGGCCAGACAAGAACCATATCCGCGCCCGCCGCGACAGAAAGTACCGCAGCTTCATCGCTGTTAAGGCTTTCACTGCCGGAATGACTCTTTGCGGCGGCCATTGAAAAATCATCACAGATGATTATGCCGTTAAAGCCTAAATCCTCTCTAAGCCAGTTTCTCATAATTACGGAAGAAAGGCTAGCTATTTTATCGTCAACCGCGGGAACTAAAGTATGAGAGGCCATAACCGCTCTAGCGCCGTTTTCAATGGCTGACGCAAAAGGAAAGACAAGGCTGTCAAGGGAAGGCCTGTCTCCTTTGAGCGCCGAGGATGTAAAGTGAGGATCTTCCCCCGCGCTGCCGGGAAAGTGCTTTAATACGCACATTATTCCGGCTTTTTCCATTCCGCTGACAAAAGCGCGTACCGCATCGGCGGTAAAAGACAGATCAGGCCCATAAGAGCGGCTTTCCATAAACCCGCGATTATCGTCATTCAGATGTTCCGCTACAGGCGCGAAATTCAAATTTATACCCAGTTCAATTACCTTTTGGGCAGAGTTATAGCTGTCCTGCTCAATTTGCGCAATAGCCTGCTGTTTTCCTTCCTTTTGAAACAGTTCCCAATAATCAGACGCGTTTGGAAGGTAGGCGTATCTGTCAATAAAACGATATACGGTTCCTCCTTCGTGATCAACTGCCATGAACGGAGGAATACCCGACTGCTCCTGTATAAGTAAAACTGTCTGTGTCACAAGATTTCGAATTTCATCATTGGTCGAATTAAGATTGTACCGGAAAAGCATAATTCCGCCCGCGGGATATTGTATCAGCAGATCATTCATGTTTGGGGTTAATTCGCCTTTGCCGTCTATGCCGCTGATCAGAACCTGGGCCGCAAGAAGCCTGTCGTCCAGTAAAGAGGCGATCTCACAGGCGCGGATACGAAGAGGATCATCTTTGACTGTTTCTTCCGCAGTTTCAATTTTTGCCTCTTTGATTCCAAGCGCGGACAGGCCGGAACAGATAACCAGGCAAAATATTGAAAACATAATACGGCGCATAAAAAACAGTATAAACCAAATGTATAAAAATGAGTAGAGGTTCATGAAAAGTTAGCTGTCATTTTATTTTTATGGTTCAGAATATAAAGCCGGTCCGGACAGGAAACGCGGGGCAAAAGGCAATTTTTCTTGACATAATATTTTCTTAAGTTTATTGTTGAATTTATGGTAAGGCAAAAAATAAAAATTGATGAAGACAAATGTAACGGATGCGGTCTTTGCACGCAGGCATGTCATGAGGCGGCAATCACTATATCTGGCGGAAAAGCCCGTCTTATCAAGGATGATTACTGCGACGGGTTAGGCAACTGTCTTCCGGTATGTCCTGTAGGCGCAATTACATTTGAACAGAGGGAAGCCGCCATGTTTGATGAATTCGCTGTCAAGGCAAATCTTTCTTCTGTAAAACCGTCCGGCGATGAACAGCCGCCTTCGCGCGTATGTCCGGGATCCATGGCCCATTCAATTGACAGCCGCCAGGCGGAAAAACAAACGGATATTGATTCCGCCGTGCCAGAAAACGCCGCGATGAGCGTTCTTAATGAACTTTTTATGAGTAAACTGCAGCAGTGGCCTGTACAGATAAGGCTTGTTCCTGTAAATGCCAGATATTTTGAAGATGCGGATTTGCTTGTTTCCGCGGACTGCTGCGCCTATGCTTATGGCGGATTTCACCGGCAATTTATGAAAAACAGGATCACTATTATCGGCTGCCCTAAACTTGACGATGTTGATTACACGGGAAAACTTACGGAAATATTTTCCGGAAATGCGATAAAATCTGTAACTGTGGCAAAAATGGAAGTTCCGTGCTGCGCGGGAATTGAGTATGCTTCGGTATATGCCATTAAAGCATCGGGGAAAAAAATTCCTTTACAGGTTTTTATAATAACCACAGAAGGCAAAGTTATTTGTGAGTAGATCGATTCAATAATATTTCATACATTGTTAAGCCTCTTTTTTCCCTTGACAATTTCCTGTCTGCAAGGTAATCTGTTAAAAGCAGGAGGAAATATGGAAGATAAAGCTTTCAGTATATCGCTGGCCAAAAACCCGGTTATATCCGTGAATGTAATCCCCGGACATTTTACTACAAATAACGCGCATTCCAATAACTACCTTGATGTCAGCGGATTAAAGAGCAATACAGCAGTCGCGCGGGATGTCGCGCGGGAACTGGCTATTCCTTATTTATCAAGCACCCTTGTAGATACAATTGTTTGTATGGAGAAAATGGAAGTCATAGGCGCGTATCTTGCCCAGGAACTCGCGCAGGACGGAACATCTGTAATGAACAGCGGCGATGTTATTTATGTTGTATCGCCGATAAACAACACATACGGCAATCTGGTTTTTCCGGACAGCGCAATAAAATGGATATCAGGCAAAAACATTCTGCTGCTTATCGCGACAGTTTCTTCGGGAAGGGCTTTAAATTGCGGGATTGAATGCATAAATTATTACGGCGGCAAGCTCGCCGGAATTTCGGCTTTGTACCTTGCATCCAATGTAAAACAGGAGGATAAAATTCATCCTCTGTTTACGTCCGAAGATATACCGGGCTATAAATTGTACAATACCGGCGAATGTGAATTATGCAAAGCAGGAGTTAAGCTGGATGCCCTTATAAGCAGCGAAGGCTACACGGAACTGAACAGGTAAAAATCAGGTTTAATCATATAAAAGGAGAAAAGAGATTATGTCATTATTGGATAGCATTGTAAACAGTTTGGGTATACTCAAATTAACGATTCCGCAGGGTATAATGATTCTGCTTGGATTATTTTTTCTGTATCTCTCCATTGTAAAGAAATTTGAGCCGCTTTTGCTGCTTCCGCTGGCGTTTGGAATAATACTCGCAAATTTGCCGATTGTCGGACTTGGCGCATACGATTTTAATCCAAATGGTTTTAAGGAATTAACCGGTCAGCCGCTGCCAGTAGGCGCTGAATGCACTGCCCATCAGCCTGGTGATGAATGTCATCATACGTCATTTCTTCAGAACCTGATGAACTTCCTTTACACCGGTATTCGTATGGTTATCTACCCGCCGCTGATTTTCCTTTGCATCGGGACGATGACCGATTTCGGCCCGCTTATCGCATCTCCCAGAAGTGCTCTTATCGGGCTTGGCGGGCAGCTTGGTATTTTTATCGCGATGGCGGTTTCTTATTTTGTAGGCAACGCCATGGCTCCCCTGTTTGCGGGATTTGACGGTTTTACTTTAAGGGAAGCCGCCGCAATCGGCATTATAGGAAGCTCAGACGGGCCGACGTCAATTTTTACCGCTACGCGTCTTGCGCCCGATCTTCTTCCGGCGATTGCCATAGCAGCTTTCTCATACATGGCCCTTGTTCCCTTTATTCAGCCGCCGATTATGAAACTACTTACGACAAACAAGGAACGCGTTATTGTAATGCCCGAGCCGAAAAGGGTAACCCAAAAACAAAAAGTTCTTTTCCCGATAATCCTGGCGCTTGTTGTTCTGCTTCTGGTACCGGCCGCCGGCGCGTTAGTTGCAATGTTATGCCTTGGCAATCTTATCAGGGAAAGCGGAGTAGCGGATCGTTATGTAAGGGCGTTTCAGAATGACTTCCTGAGCATATTGACATTCCTTGTTGCGTTAAGCATCGGCTCTTCGGCGACAGCGGCGCGCTTTTTAACGCCCCAGACATTAATTATTCTCGCAAGCGGACTTTTGGCGTTTGCTTTTGGCACTATCGGAGGTGTCTGTGTCGCAAAAATCCTTTGCGTTGCAACCGGCGGTAAAGTAAACCCGTTGATTGGAAATTCAGGCGTTTCCGCCATGCCGATGGCCGCGCGTATTTCCCAGAAAATGGGTCAAAGGTATAACTCCGAAAATCACCTGTTAATGCACGCTATGGGCCCGATTGTTTCAAGTACAATCGGTTCGGCGATTATAGCGGGTATATTTATTTCGTATTTTGCCCATTAATAAATAAGTGTGCAGTGAAAAATTAAATTAATTGTCACTGCACACTGCACGCACACTGTACATTACCGGTCTGATTTTTTTTCAAAATGCGAGAACTCTAAACTAAAATTCGCCCTTCCCTGAGAGACGCTGCGAAGGCTTGTCATAAAGCCGAACATTTTCTCCATAGGGGCCTGCGCTTTTATTTCATCGTTGTCGGTTTTTGAGTTCATGCTCAAGATTTGGCCTCCGCGCTGGGTTACAAGGCTCATCACTTCGCCGACAAATTCATGAGGGCAGTTAAGGTCGACCGCCATGATTGGCTCCAAAAGAACAGGGCTGGCCTGGCGGCATGCTTCGTCAAAGGCCATGCTGGCGCACGCTTCAAAGGCGAAGGCGGTGCCTGTGAGTTCCGAGTACTCAATATTTGTGACAGTTGCCGTTATGTCAATGCAGGGGTATCCCATAACAATGCCGGAAGAAAACGCGCCCGTTATGCCGCGTTCTACCGCCTCGAGAATTTCAGCGGGGACATCGTTTCTGCCGCCAGGTTTTACGGCGTTTATGTATCTGTTGCCGCTGCCGCGCTTCGCCGGTTCTACGCGCAAAGTGACAGACGCCGCGTTTTCCCTGCCTGCCAAAATTCTTGAAAAATTTTCGCCGCGTTCAACTGTCCTGCTTATGGATTCCCTGTATGTCACCTGCGGGTTTCCCACCTTGGCGCCCAGTTTATATTCTTTTAATATGCGCGTAACAAGAACGTCAAGATGAAGTTCCCCCATGCCGGAAATGATAAGCTGTCCTGTCTCCTCATTATCCCTTATTGTAAAAGTCGGATCTTCCCTTGAAAGAATTGCAAGAATATCTTTTAATTTGTCCTGATCTGAAATTGTTTTGGATTCAATTGAAATTGAAATTACAGGCTCCGGGAACTGCATTTTTTCAAGCAGAACAGGCCAGCCTTCGCTTCCGATTGTGTCTCCTGTCTGCGCGAGTTTCATCCCGATTATTACTCCAATGTCGCCGGCCGCAAGGCTGTCCAAAGGCTCAGATTTGTTGGAGTGCATTCTTAAAATCCTGTTTGCCCTTTCCCGTTTTTTCTTGCCCACATTGTAAACGGAACTGCCGCTTTTAAAAACGCCTGAGTACATCCTCACATAACAGAGGCTTCCGGCTTCGCGGTCATTTTGAATTTTAAAAACAAGGCCCAAAGGATTTCCTTTTGGATCGCATGGTATGTTTATATCTTCGATCTCTTCGTCTTTTTTTAATTTATGTCCTGCCGCGGCCGCAGCTTCGTCCGGAGCCGGAAGATAGTCAATTATGGCGTCGATTATGGGCTGAACTCCAAGATTGCGCCTTGACGCGCCGGCGAACACCGGAATAATTTCGCGTTTAAGGACGGCTTTGCGAATCTCGCTCTTTAATAACGATGAGCCGATATCTTCGCCTGCAAGGTATTTTTCCGTTATGCAATCCGAAACGCCGGATATTGCGTCTATCAGGCGCTCGCGGCATTGTTTCGCGTTTTCTTCCCGCTGCGGGGCGATTTCTGACAGAAGCATTTCCTCTCCGTTATTCTGCCAGCGGATTTCCTTCATTTCGATTAAGTCGATAACGCCTTCAAAAGAACCTTCTTTCCCGATGGGTATCTGAAGGGCGGCGGCAGTTATTTTAAGTTTGTTTTTTATATCATCAAGCACATTAAAAAAATCCGCGCCCATGCGGTCCATTTTATTTACATATCCTACGCAGGGAACATGGTATTTGCTTGCCTGTCTCCATACGGTTTCTGTCTGCGGTTCCACTCCGCGAACAGCGTCAAAAATCGTTATGGCGCCGTCCAGCACGCGCAGGGAGCGCTCAACTTCCGCTGTAAAATCCACATGTCCTGGAGTATCAATAATATTTATTTGACAGCCTTTCCAGTATGTTGTAGTAGCGGCGCTTTGAATTGTTATGCCGCGCTGCTGTTCCTGTTCCATCCAGTCCATGATAGCTTCGCCGTCGTCAACTTCGCCTATACGGTGGCTTTTGCCTGTGAAAAAAAGGATTCTTTCGGTTGTAGTAGTTTTTCCGGCATCAATATGTGCCATGATGCCGATATTACGCATACTGGATAACATCACGTTATTTTAAACAATTAATTAAAAATATTCAATTCGCCATGTTGCTTTAAATTTATCAATATTGTATTATTAACGGATATGAGTATTGGTTTATCTTATGTTCTTGTTACGCCG
The DNA here is from genome assembly GCA_031256445.1 of Treponema sp. GTDB lineage: Bacteria > Spirochaetota > Spirochaetia > Treponematales > Breznakiellaceae > WQXQ01. The sequence goes on from JAIRQN010000063.1 coordinate 74,030, forward strand.
TATACTGTAGCGAAAAGCAGAACCGGCGGGGTGCTTTCACGGTTGTTGTCGCGCACCGATTTGGATCTGATAGGCGCTCAAATGTTCGCTCCGGACGTGGATTTCGCCAATAAATACGCAAATTCCTTAAGAGAGCGGGCTCCCCAGAATCAGCTTGTTCTCCTGGCTGATTATGTAAAACAGTTTTTCGCTCCATCCGGCGGCAGACCTCACAGAACTCTGTTTCTTCTTTTTAAGGGAGAAAATCCCTGCGAACAGCTTTTAAACGCCTGCGGGCACCTGTATACCAAGCATATAGAAGTAGACGCTATCGCCGGTGAAACAATACGCGATACATACGCGGATTTGATTTTCTCGGCGGAAAATCCAAACGAAGTCAGGTATTTTGAACCCGCCGTTTTAACTCCAAGAAGCCAGGAAGAAGCCTACAGGGATCTGAGTCTTTTCGCCGATTTTCTTGATACCCAGGAAAATCTGGTTCGTAATGTCGTTTATCCCGATCCTTCCAAAATTGAAAGAACGCTGGTAATAATTAAACCTGACAACTGGACTCATAATTCATCAAGGCCGGGGACAATTATCGACATGTTTTCCCGCACAGGTCTGCGGATAATCGGAATTAAGGTTCACCGTTTTTCGCTGGCGCAGGCTCTTGATTTTTACGGACCTGTAGAGGAAATTTTAAAAGAAAAACTTGCGGAAAGTTTCGGTAAAAGAGCGCAGGAGATTCTGGAAAAAGAATTTAATTTTAAATTAAGCGGCGATCTTGCCAAAAACATTACAAGCAGTTTCGGCGCTGAATGCGCGAGCAATCAGTTTCATCAAATTGTAGAGTTTATGTCAGGCAAACGCCCGGGCAGTTATTCAGAAGAAGAAATGACAATGCACGGAAGCGTCAAGTGCATGATCCTTGTTTACGAAGGCGAAAACGCGGTTACTAAAATACGCGATGTTCTTGGCTCCACAGATCCGCTGAAAGCGCGCGACGGCACGGTTCGCCGCGAGTTCGGCAGCAATGTCATGGTTAATACAGCTCACGCTTCCGATTCAGGCGAAAGCTACGAAAGAGAAAAAGACATTGTCAGGATATACCATAATTCCGCGGCGACAATTATCAAGGACTATATAAAAAGCCAGGCCCCTTCGTCTATCGGTTAGGACATGAGATTCTCAATCTTAAAAGAGGGGTTCGATTCCCCTAGGGGCTAAAATCAGTTTTGCTAAGTCTATATCCTGTAAGGAATTAGCGAAACATAAATAAATACGATCGCCAAAATGATTGCCAAAACCATGAAAAGCGTTAAAAATAAAGCTTATGGCAAGACCATCAAGCAAAGACGGCATTCGGGCGAAGGTTCGCACCCGTGACGGCATAATCCTTATCCACTTTGCCGAATACCACGGTCACTGGATCGCTTCACCTGAATATGACAGAGCGAGGGCGATCGCATGGGCAAGACGTAACAGAGACAGGCTGATCAGGCGAGCTGATCACCCAATCTCATTTTATTGCGAAGGTTTCTACGCAAATGACAGCCTTTGGGTTCGGCGGCAGAAAGAGAAAGGCCGTACTTACAGCGACATCCATTTATTTAACCGGCAGTCATATTTAAGCAATTATTTCTGCAAGGCTTTCGGCCACCTTATCCCTCAAGACATAGACAACACAGAGTTCAGGCGGGAGTTTGACAACTGGCTTCTTGATATAAGGTCGTACCGGAACGATGGGAAAAAACTTTCCAGAGCGACAAAAAATAAAATTATTTATTCAGTGAGCGACTTCATCGAAGAACTCATTGATTTAAAAAAGATGACCATGAACCCGCTAATCGGTTTGAAAAAATATAATAAAGATCCGGAGAACCCAAGAGGCGTTATCGACCGTGATTCCCTTGCGCTGATGTTCCCTCCTCATCACGGCGATTTAATCCGTATTTGGGGATCGTCAATGTGGGCATGCCTCATGCTGGTGTTTTATGACACCGGAGTAAGGCCGGGGGAAGCCCGCGCTTTGACATGGGCTGATATTGATATAAAAAGAAAAGGGTTTCTCTCGATACGCAAATGAATTGCCGCCGGTACAAAGGGAAAAGTTAAAGGTACGAAAACGAACGTCGTTAAAGCCGGTTTCCTTAACGAACGAACCGTTCAGGAGTTGGATTTATGGAAAGTGGAAAGCCGATGGAACGACAGTTCTAATTTTGTATTCACCGTCAACGGCGAATCCCCTGTGAGCAATGAAGCGGCAACGAAGGCTCTCCGGCGGGGGCTGGCGCAGATCGAGAAGGAGCATGAAGGTTGGAAAAGCAATCCCCTATGGACACCGTATTGGCTGCGCCATTCCTTTGGTACATATCAAATGGAGAACCTGAGCGATGACGAGATAGCGGCTTTGATGGGCAACGGCGTTGTCGTGCTGAAACGGCATTACCAGCACCCCGATGATGAAACGCTGTACCGGTCGTCTGAAGGTATAAAGAAAAAACTGGAAGAAGCACGGAAGAAGAAATAATTTGCATGTAACGCAATCTGGTAGTTGAACAATACTTTTTTGATATTGTATAAATAAACTATATGTCAAGTATTATGCCATTTAAAAATCCAAAAAATATTTCTGCCGAAAATGCTATTCAGTTAATCTCCGGAATTGAACACAGCGAAATAAAAACGATGTTTGAGGACATCGGAATCTACGCTTTATTATCGTATAAAAAAGATGGGAAAATACTCATCCCTTTCGTCGGCGAAGTGAACATCATAAATGACGGTTCAGGTTTGCAGAGTAATTTTATGCCGAGTCAGTTCCTTGTACGAAGCATCGGGCAGATAGAGAACGGAGAAGATACTGAGTTTGATTGTATGCTTGCTAAAAGATTTAATGATGTGCTTTTGAGCAAACGCAAACCAAGAAAGAATAAAAAACCTGATGTGTTAAAACAAAATATAGCAATTGAGCAAAAACAAGATGGGCTTGTTTGATTTTTCTCCTTCAGCATATTAACATTTTCTACTTTATTTCAAGCGATACGGTTGAATTTGAAAAAGACTAAAGCCGTTTTCATTAGTATTAAATTACCAACCTCGAAGTGATTCTTTAGTCGCTGTGTACATTGTCTGCGCTGTAATTACGACTCTGCCGTAAATCGGAGAATTCCCCTCATCAACATTTTTACTAAAAGTCGGTTCTACACCAGTAACTACACAGCCCATAAAAAGCATATTACCAACCCTGATATTCACATATGAGTCTGCGCTTTTTTTGGTTGCTTCCTGATCAATTTCAGCGGGAGCTGGAGCCTCGCCAGATGGAGGCACGTTCGACGCTCTTGTTCCCGATATGGCTTCAAGCACAGACGGCCCGGGAGGTATAAGGTTACCAAAAACACCCTCGCCCGGTAACGGTAATTTACATAGATTACGAATAGGAGCAACCACTTCAATGGCAGCATTGTAAGTATAATAAAACTCTAGGCTGAATTGCAATTTTATCGGCTGTGTTCCCTTCCACACGACAAATCCCATTTGTTTAAACTGTCCAGAAAATCCTAAATTACCAGGAGAAATTGTTTTCAATGCACCGCCTAAAACAGTAAACGCATCACTACCGCCAGAATCAATTAATTGTTCAAAATCTGAATTAATACTAATCATATAATCTTCAAGCAATGAACCGCCAGCGATATATTCGCCTTCATGATTGCTGATTGAAACAGTAGAGCCAGACGGTATCGTCATACTATCATATTCTGCTGCCATATAATTTCTTTACCTTTCCGCTGTTTTATTATGATCGATACGCACGAGCCAAGACTTTGATCACTGCTTCATGTGTGTCTTTCTTCATCGCTTTCGCAAATGCGAATTCCTTCATAACCCTACCAAGCAAACGCCAATCCAGTTCTTTAATGAAACCGCCATCTAATGCTTCAGAGATATATTCAAGTAATTTACTTCTCTCTGCACTTGATATTTCATCGAGATCAGGGAATGCAGTGTCGATACAATAACGCATGTTATCGAGTATTTGTTCGTTACTAAAATTAAAATCAAAAATCTCCAAGCGGGATTTAATCGCTCCATCAGAACTAATCAGAGATGGGTCTTTGTTGGTTAAAAATATAAAATGTGAATCAAGATCATATCCTGTTTTAAGAGGTTCTACCGCTTCGCCTGTATCGTTATCAACAATCTTGCTGTTCTTGGAAGTAATATATATTTTCTGATCTTGTAAAACGCCTTTCATGATATTTTGCATTTCCTCTTTGAACATATTGTCACAATCATCAATGACAACGAGAGGAATATAGCGATTATTGTAAAGGCAATTACGAAGCCCATCAGAACCTTCAAACTTTCCTGTAATCCAAACATAACCCAGACCGTTCACTAAGCCTTCTTCTTTAACAACTTGTTTAATGGTTTCGCTTTTACCTGTGCCGCCGCGACCCCATGCGCAAGCCCCGACAGTAGAATATTTAGGAACATTCAACATCTTTTTAACGCACTCTTTCAGATCTGCAATGGCTTCGCCTTTGGGTTTATAATTTTCTATTTCCTGCTGTAAAGCGGTTAATTGCCTGTTTACCGTAGAAGGTGGAGGTACATTGATTGTTTGATTTGGTACACCTCTTACAACTTTCGCTGTTGGAATATTATTAGCGGCTTTCTCCCCGCCAAGATCGTCAAATGATATGATTGCGTTTTTGAGCATATCAAAGAATTTTGGAGCGCCGTACCCTGACACATTGAAGCCGTTCTTTATAAGGTATGTTTTGAATTCCGATGCAAGTTTCGCAGGATCAAAATTGTCATTTTCTATCTTTGAAATCCATGCCGGGTTTTCACCGAGGAAGTTCGCAGCATAACCCCTGCGATTTGTTTTGCCGTTAATATCTAACGGCTGAGGCGACCATTTTTCCTCATGAATATTTTCAACTGTTTCGATTAACTGCAAGGTTGCCTGAGCGTTGTTAATCTTCATAAAATCTACTAAAGAGAAAAACACTTTGCCGATGCCGAACCCTTCAAGCGAGAGTGTTGTAATCGGTTTACCTTCACCGGTTGAATCATCAGGAAAACGATCAATCGAAACTACATTCGCCTGATTAATTCTCTCCGCTATAAAATTAATCCTAAAGACTTTTTTTCTATTGCTTATAATCCAGTAACCGATAAATCTTCCCCATACATTTTTATAAGCATCAGGAATAGAAATAACCGTATATTTCTCTCCTGTTTTCTTTTGAAGAAGTACTGCCAGTTTTCTGAGCATTACAATAATCTTTTGCGTATTCCATTCCAATAATTTCATTTTAAGCCTCTGTATAAATAGACTGTTTAGAGGCTCAATATTATAATTGGATTTTCTTAAAAAGTGGTTTTCTCAGGTGTCCTATAATATAAGGTTATAGGACAAAACTTCAAATAAAACGCCTTTTAAGTATCTATTCGCCATGCTGACAGGAAGTTCTTTATAAGGCATATATGCAGAACAGAAAAAAACAGAAGGGGGGATAAAATTATGACTGCACTTGCGATAAGGGCAGAAAATGACATTAAAGAAATGGCGGCGATACTTGCCACCTACCCAAGCCCTAATAAATGGAGTAAAGCACAGAAAGAACAAGCCGTACAGTTTGCGGCGTTACTCGATACCGCCCATAAAATGATAAAAATAAAAACGATAATCGGGATTAATATTAAATTAGA